>WPIF01000003.1 GCA_009773185.1 Nitrospirota bacterium
CTCTCCTTTTACGCGCATGTTTTTCCGGTAACATGCATTATGAGTCAACGATTCCTTTTTATCCTTTACTTCGGTAACATTTATTGTGAGGCAATTCGGCTAAGAAAATCAGCTTGACAGTGCCCCTTCTTCTTTCTATAATCCAACAAAATGATGAAGAAGCGTAAAAGGTAACATAAAAAGTGCTTTCTTCCCGCATTCAAACAAAAATACTTCGTCGCGCAGCTACACCAGAGGAGTACCGCGTATATCGTGCAGGACTAGAATGGGACTTGACTGATCCCATCGTAATTGAGAAACGCGAAGATCTAAAATCCGAACCTTGCTGGCGAGACCTCGTAGAACCTTACCATCATCAGGTCTCAAATCTAATTACTTTCTGCCGTCGTCTACCGGTCACACTGCTCGCAGACGATGTTGGGCTTGGTAAAACGATCAGTGCAGGTCTGATTATCAGTGAACTGATTTCCCGATCGCGACTTTCAAAAATTCTCATTGTGTGTCCTAAGCTGCTTGCCCCGCAGTGGCAAGAAGAACTTCTAACGAAATTTGATATCTCATCTGAAATTGCAATAGGGCAAAACCTGATTAAGGCTGACCCCGCGGAAATCGGCGCTGTCATTACGACCTATCATTCGGCTCGACTGCATCTCGATTCTATCCCGAAAGATCGCTTCCAGATGCTGGTGCTGGATGAGGCACATAAGCTACGGAACCTCTACGGCGTCGAAGAGCCGCCTCAGGTCGCCAAGAAATTCCGTAAGGCATTGGAAGAACGCCGCTTTCGATTTGTGCTTATGCTGACCGCGACGCCGATTCAGAATCGTCTCTGGGATCTCTATTCGCTGGTAGATTTGCTGACCGTCGCTAGAGGACACCAAAATCCATTTGGTAGTGAGAGTCTGTTTGCTCGGAAGTTCATCGCCGACAACCGGGAACAAGCGCGCCAGTTAAAACCGGAGGCACGCGATGAATTTCGGTCCATCGTATACGGCTACATGTCAAGGGTACGGCGCGGTGATGCAAAGCTTTATTTTCCAGATCGGACAGTGCAAATGCACAGAGTTGAACCGACGCCTGTGGAATTGCAGCTCATTCGTACTGTTGCGGCACCGATCCAGACTCTAAATCGGCTTGCGCAAATTTCGATCCTGCAGGCTATGACCAGTAGCCCTGATGCTCTAATGGCGCAGTTGAACAACATGGCAAGAAAAGGCACTGTTCCTGAAGCACTTGCTGCAGCCGTTCGCGCAGTTGTTACCCAGATGCCCATCAGTGCAAAACTTCAAGGGCTCGGCGCGCTAATTGACAAACTAAAACAGGAGAATCCGGAACGTTGGCGGTTAGTTATTTTCACTGGGAGGCTTGAAACCCAGACCAGTATCCAGATTTTTCTGGAAAATAAGGGACTCAAAGTCGGGATAATCAACGGTTTGTCCGGACCACGCAACCAAGAGACCATCGCGCGTTTCAGAAAAAATCCGCCTGACTGTCATGTTATCGTTTCTACTGAAGCTGGCTCCGAAGGCATTAACCTTCAAGTCGCCAACGTGCTGGTCAACTACGACCTACCTTGGAACCCCATGATCGTTGAGCAACGCATCGGGCGCATACAACGGTTGGCATCTGAGCATGCGAGCGTCGGCGTTTTCAATATTATGCTACGCGACACCTTTGAGGAGTACATCGTTGGACGACTGATGGAAAAGCTTCAGATGGCATCTCATGCCATTGGCGACATCGAATCATTGCTTCAAGCATCCGGAATCAGCGAAGAGGATGAAAACGTGGCGAACAGTTTTGAAGAGAAAATTCGCCAGCTCGTTATTGCAGCGCTGGCTGGCAAGGATGTGGAGGCTGCGACCCGGCAGGCTGAACAAAGCATTGCGAATGCGAAGACTGAATTGGAGCGCGAAGAGAAAAACATTAATGCGATGCTCGGCGGAATGGATAGCATCGAATATGTCGGACCCCGCGCCCCTAAACTGCCCAGCATCATGCGTTCTATGGGGCCACTCGATTTCACTATGGAGGCATTTAAGAGTTTAGGTGCACACGTAACTCAGCAGATGTCTGGCTTGTATCTTGTAGAAGAACACGGCGGACGAGAACACATCCGTTTCGAGGAGAGCACTAGTGCGGAGTTAAGAAGCACACTCTACGCCCCCGGCACTGCTGCCTTTCTTCGGATAGTAAGTCGGATCATCGCGAGCGGCGTCTATGAAGTCGAGGATCTCGATCAGAATCCCGCCGCAGAGAGCGAAGAGCTCGCTCGCCAATGGGTCCTCACTTTCGGCGGAACACCAAAGGGGACAGCGGTCGAAGAGGTGCGCCGTTATTTTGAGGGAACGGCCGTTATCCGTGTACGCGCTACGGTGGCACATGACAGCTACGAGCGTCTCGTTGCGGTTCCCTGTTCCCCGGACAAGCATAATGCGCGAACTGACAGGTCAGGTTTCGGACCCTTGTCTCACACGATTGAGAATCCCAGCGTCTTTGGAATTAATCTTGACAGACTGGCCGACGCTGCCAGTTTAGATGAGGCGATTTCTGAATTTTGCCGATTTTACCTCGAGAGACGGACGCAGGAGATGCAAGCTGCAGGCGACGATGAACGAAAAAAGAAGAAGCTGGAGGATGATTTTTCGCCGCGCCTTGAAATGACCCTAGTCGCCCTCGAAGGACGACTACACCGCCAAGCAATAGTGAAGGCGCAATACAGAATTGATGCTGAATTCGAATATCAGAGCAATTTGACTGTTAACCCCCATACGGGTAGATTGGTCGACATCCCAGAAATGGGGCTTTGCGCTCGATCTGGTAAAACCGCACCTAAAACATGTCTTAAGCAATGTCAGATTTCGGGAGCGATGGTGCTGCAACATCTTCTCGTCCAATCCGAGATAAGTTCACGGGTTGCACTACCAGAATTCACATTCCGGTGTAGTTTGAGTGGCATGCGCGTTCTCAAAGACGAAGCTGTGTTGTCAGCTGTGAGCGGACATCTGGTTGCAAGCGCACTACTAAAGACTTCGGCTCTAAGCGGAAAGCGGGCTGAACCTAATCATTTTGGTCAGTGCGAGTTTACAAAAGCAGAGGTTCTCAATACCGAACTTGCTGTTAGTGAGTTTTCTGGCAAGCATTATCGCATGGATGAGCAAATGCGTTCAGCTATCTCTGGAAAGACGGGACACAAATCTGAGTTTCTAACCTGCTACGAAACCAGACAACCTCTGTTTGCGGCGGAAGCAGAACAATGCGAGATAACTGGTAATTACGTCAGGCCGGGAATCCTGGAACAATGCCAAAGTAGTAAAAAGCGCGTGCTGCCCTCTGAGCTTGAGATCTGCGCAGCGACTGGGAAGCGTGTTTTGCGGAAGCTTTTAGTGACAAGCAGCCTATCGCAAGCACGCATTCTCGAAGAAGTTGCAGTACGCTCGGCTGCTGGCAAATATTGTGCCCCGATTGAATCTAAACCGTGTCTTTGGAGTGGCAGGAAATTCCATCCAGACGATCTTCGCGTCTGCGGGCTAACCGGGCTTCACATCCATTTTGAATATGCCTCGACAAACAATAAACCCTGTCTTCAACCGCTCGTTAACTTGCTCAATGACACCATAAGAACAGCTGACGAGCACCATCTGTGGGATACCGTGACGCTCAAAGTTGCCACCGCGATAGGAAAGGGTCGGTGCAGGGTGGAAGCTGCAATTCTTTCGCCTGATCGCCGTCACCTGGCGGTTTGCACAGAGATGCGTACATTGCTTGGATTCCGAGTGCATCACGTTGGCTTAGTGTATGCTATCCCTGACCAAGCTGTAATCGGTCAGGTGGTCCGAGGACGGCGAACTGCCGACGGGTGGGCAGTCGTGAGGAGCTGACGGCTGCCATGCCCACTAATCGCCCTATTACTTTAAGGCGAGTCACCAACTGCTCCAGCAAGTTTAATCAGGGGCAATTCTGGGGACACTATACTTTTTATGAGGGCAGCTTGCCCACATAAGATTTGAGACTAATTTTTTATATATTGTATTCATCAACGACAGCGGCAAACAGGATTATTTTACATAATATCGCTTATTGCGAAATATTGGCGTTTTGGGCAATAAGACTTAACGTTATTGCACAAAATTCACCGCTCTGTCAATGACAGCGTCTGCTTACACAACAAAGATACTTCAGCCTTTCATAAGCTCTTCAAAGATTTTCAGAAAGCCCTTTTTATCCGAGAAAGCATCGAATTCAGAAAGACCATTTTTCTGAAGGCATAAGCCTATTTTTGACAGGATTTCCCTGAACATGAGTTGAGGATGCTTGCTATCCTTATGTTAATATCAATCCCTATGGAGTGTTGCTTTGGAGGCAATATGCCGAGCGCTACGCCTTCAGCCCATAAGGAGTCTATGATATCAAGCGACTTCTCGTATGAGAGTCTTTCTTTTTTTATGAAATTGTCTTCAAATTTCTTTAATATTTCAGGGTTTTTTATCATAGTAATATTCTACCAGAAAGCTTCCGGTTATTATCATATTTTTATTTGTCATCTGATTCCTGTTCAGGTATGTGCAATCCCTTAAATTGACTAAGTTTCCATATTATTTTATAGTAAATAACTACCGTAATTTACCCAAGGAGGACATTTTGCTTAAAACAGTAGAAGATATCAGCTCAACAAAAAAGCGGCTTAAGATAGAGATACCAACGGAAGATATAGAAAAAAAGATAAAGGACACACTGGAGAAAGTAAGGCAGAAGGCAAAAATTCCGGGTTTCAGGCCCGGGAAAACGCCGATGAATATAATCGAAAAACATTTCGGGAAAAGCGCCGAGGCTGAGGCCATTGAAAAAATAATCCCTGAATTTTATGAAAAGGCATTGAAGGAAGCCGGCATCGTGCCTGTTACACAGCCTGCCCTGGACGGCGGGATTAATTTTCAGAGGAACAGCCCGTTGTCTCTGGCTTTAACAGTTGAGATACTGCCCAAGATAGAAAATCTTGATTATAAAAATATAACCGTAAAAGACGTTCAGGTGACTGTTACAGATTCAGATATAGAGGCCTCATTAAAAAGGCTTCAGGAAGGCAAGGCAACGTATGAGCTTGCCGACAAGGAGACAGAGGAAGAAGACCTGATAACAGTGGACTATGAAATCAAGCATGACGACCAGGCCATGTCTGCAAAAGACCAGGTATTAAAGATCGGGGTAGAAGGCCTTCCGAAAGAGATATCAGAGAGCCTGAAAGGCAAAAAAGCCGGGGATGTTGTTGAGGTCGAAACACAGTTTCCTGAAGACTTTCATGTGAAAGCACTTGCAGGCAAGAAAGCAGCTGTAAAAAATATAATCAAAGCCGTTAAAAAGAAAAATCTTCCTGCAATGGATGACGAACTCGCAAAGGACATGGGATTTGAAAATATGGAGAGCCTGAGGACAGGCATTAAAGAAGAGATAGAAAACGCAAAGAAAAATCAGGTTATGAAAGTCCAGAGAGACGAGATACTCAAAAAGCTGGTTAATGCGCATGACTTTGATGTGCCTGAGGCAATGCTCGAAAAAGAGCTCTCAGTAATGCTTGCCGAGATTAAGGCATCCAAAAAGGCAGGCGATAAAAATGATGACGTTTTGCGGGCTGAATTAAAGCCTGAGGCAATAAAAACCGCAAAGGCGCTGGTACTTCTTTCCATAATCGGAGAAAAAGAAGGGATAACAGTAACAGACGATGAGGTCAAGGCAAAGGTAATGGATATATCGCAGAGACTTTCCATGCCGCCGGAATCCCTGATGAAAATATACATTCAGAAGGACGGTTCCCTTGACGGGCTGAGGAATTCCATATATGGACAAAAAGTCCTGGACCTTTTGCTTTCCAGGGCTACTACAGAGAAAGGAGAATAATCTTGAGCATTATACCTTTTGTTATAGAACAGACAGGCAGGACAGAGCGGGCTTATGATATATATTCAAGGCTCCTCAAGGACAGAATAATATTTCTGGGTACAGCTATTGACGATAACGTTGCAAATACAGTCATAGCGCAGATGCTGTTTTTGCAGTCAGATGACCCTGATAAAGACATACATGTATATGTAAATTCGCCTGGCGGAATAGTATCTTCCGGCCTTGCGATATACGATACCATGCAGTATGTAAAGCCGGATATCGCTACCTACTGCATAGGCCAGGCAGCCAGCATGGGCGCCTTGCTGCTTTCTGCAGGGACAAAAGGCAAGAGGTTTGCACTCCCTCATTCAAGGATAATGCTTCATCAGCCGATGGGTGGATTTCACGGGCAGGCAACAGATGTAGAAATACATGCAAGGGAAATTCTCAAGATGAAGGAAACCCTGAACGGAATACTGGCTAGCCATACAGCACAGCCGCTTGAGAAGATACAGGCAGACACTGACAGGGATTTCTTCATGTCCGGTGATGAGGCAAAACAATACGGTATTGTGGATGAGGTAATACACAGCCTTAAAAATAAGTGAGAACGCTACCAGCTGTCAGCTATGAGCTAACAGCTGCAGTTGCTGGAGGATTATGTCGAAAAAAGATGAAAATGCTTTAAAATGCTCGTTCTGCGGCAAGGGACAGGATGAGGTAAAAAAACTTATTGCAGGCCCTGCTGTTTATATATGCAATGAGTGTGTAGAACTCTGCAATGAGATAATGGCTGATGAGCTTTATCCGGCGGATGAAGGCCATGCGCTTCCCAAACTTCCGACCCCGAAAGAGATACACCAGTTCCTTGAGGATTATGTTATCAGCCAGGAAAGGGCAAAGAAGATATTGTCCGTGGCAGTGCATAATCATTACAAGAGAATCTACAGCCCTGTAAAAACAGATGTTGAATTGCAGAAGAGCAACATACTTTTAATTGGGCCTACAGGCACTGGCAAGACACTTTTTGCACAGACACTGGCAAGGTTTCTTGATGTGCCATTCACAATTGCAGATGCAACAACCCTTACAGAAGCAGGGTATGTCGGGGAGGATGTGGAGAATATAATACTCAAGCTTCTTCAGGCGTCAAACTATGATATCGAGAGGGCGCAGAGAGGAATAGTTTATATTGACGAGATAGACAAGATAAGCAGAAAGTCTGAAAACCCTTCCATAACAAGGGATGTATCGGGAGAGGGCGTGCAGCAGGCCCTGCTTAAAATAATAGAGGGCACAATTGCAAATATTCCCCCGCAGGGCGGGAGGAAACATCCGCAGCAGGAATTTATTCAGGTGAACACAAGCAATATGCTGTTCATCTGCGGAGGCGCATTCATAGGCCTTGATGATGTAGTTAAGCAGAGAGTCGGCAAAAAGACCGTTGGTTTTGGCGCAAAGGTTATAGGCAGCAAAGAGCAAAAACTCGGAGATGTCCTGAGCCTTATAGAACCTGAAGACCTCATAAAATACGGCATGATACCTGAATTTGTAGGCAGGCTTCCTGTTGTTGCAATACTTGATGAGCTTGATGAAACAGCGCTTGTAAAAATACTCACGGAGCCGAAGAACGCGCTGATAAAGCAGTTCCAGAAACTCCTTTCGTTTGACAGCGTGAGGCTGCGGTTTACAGACAGCGCTCTTAAGGCAATCGCAAAAAAGGCAACACACAGAAAAACCGGCGCGCGCGGCCTGAGGGCTATCCTCGAGGAAATAATGCTGGATGTGATGTATGAGATACCTTCACAGAAGGGCATAAAAGAATGCATCATTAACGAGGATACGATAACCAAAAAGGAAAAACCTATTCTCGTCTACGAAAAACAGGCGGAATCAGCATAGGGAGTGCGGAAAGCTTCCGCACTCCGGCACCTTTGCCTTTTCGCAGCGTCAGCGCAGAGTCGCCGTGGCGACTGCCTGTGGTACGATAAGCCGTGAAGCTTAAGCTTATCGGAAAATTTATCTTCTATTTCTTCGGCACATTCCTGCACGAACTTTCACATTATGCCGCTGCTTTTTTCATGGGAAAGCCCGAGGGCTTTTCGCTTATTCCGAAGATTGAAGGAGGGAGCTTTATCTTCGGAAGCGTCAGCTACAGGGTCAGATACAAGGTCCTTTCATCTTTTATCGCCTCTGCGCCTCTGCTGTGGTGGGTGGTTCTGGTATTGATGCTGCTTTATTTTAAACTTATGCAGATAAGCGGGTGGATTCCTCATTTTAATTATTCCCTGATATGGCAGAGGCTTAAATCTTTTTCGCTTTCAGATGCTGTCTTTATATGGCTTTTCATTCAGCTCCTGTGGGCAGGAAGGCTCTCCTCAAAGGACATCAAAAATTTCTTCAGCGGTTTTTTTTCTGTCTCAGGCCTTGTCCTGATTGCAATAACAGCTCTTTCCATCTATTTTTTAAATACTTTCCCGGGCAATGAACTTATGCCCTGAACACGGTTAAGGGCTGCAAGATATATAATTCCCGCAGCCCTGTATTTAATAGGCCCTATGATATAACTATTTCTTTTAGCGGTTACCATATTCAGGCGGATAGGGTGAATACCCGCTTTCGTTCCAAAGCCTGTTTCTTCCTTCAGTCCAGCATTTTAGCAGCCCTTTTTTACAGAGAACTTCATGCCATTCGTACTTTACCAGTATTTTTTCAAAGGGTATGCCTTCAGGCTCAAACTCAACCGTTGTTACAGGTGCGTATTTCTCATTGCCAAAACCAGTGCCTGCTGATTCGCTCTTATATCTTTTGCCTCCGTCCATTGCAGGCGCTCCTGCCGAAGGTGCAGGGGCTTTTTCTTTTAACGTCTGCTCATAAAAAATATGCGGTCTTTCCTTTTCGCGAAATACAGCAACAGTGATAACCCCCATTGCAGAGAAATCACCAAAGGTCCTTACCGAATAGGAATCCTTTACATCTGTGAAGTAGAATTTATGCACAGTGTTCTGGTCTGTTCTCCATCCCTCAAGCCTTGCAGAACCGTAAGGCTCAACGATGTACATCATCCCATTGTTTTTAAGAAACGATTTTTTGCCTGTGATAATATTCCTGCCGTCAACAGCGATTACCACTCCAATCCTTTCAGACATGTCATTTCTCACAACAACGCTGTAGTTTTCTCCCCTGCGTGCCTCGAGATATTTCTTGATTATCCGTGTCTGGCCTGAAGAATAGTTTTTAAAAGGTAGCGTTGTGAAAACCCCTCCATTATCTGAAACAATCTCGACATTCACATTGCCTCCGCGATAATACGCAAAAGCCGGCATTACTGACAAAATCAATACAGCTAAAACCATTGAACCTATCGTGTAACGCATATTCTTCCTCCTTTCTTTTTGGTCTTTGGTTATTTAGACAAACGATCCGCGAGATTTGTTCCCGAAAATTTGCTCCCTTTAAAAATCTTCTTGACAGTAAACGTTCGTTCACCTATAATAAGGCCATGACAAAGGACTTAAGGGAAAACAGGCTAAAGGCCAGAATCAGGGATATAGCTGATTTCTATCACCATAAAGGCAGGATGCCGAGTTTTTCCGAGATTGGCGGTATGGCGGGAATAAAGTCCAAGAATGCAGTATATAAACTGGTCAATAAACTTGAAAAACTCAAGGTTCTGGCAAGGGACGAAAGAGGCAGGCTCATACCCGGCTCCATAGCATCTTCAGTAAAAATACTCGGCACTGTTGAGGCCGGGTTCCCAGGCGCTGCCGAGGAAGAGCTTTCAGATACCCTATCCCTTGATGATCTCCTTGTGAAAAACCCTCAGTCTACTTTTATGTTAAAGGTATCAGGCTACTCAATGTCAGAGGCAGGCATACTTCCCGGAGACATGGTTATTGTTGACAAGAAACAGGCCCCAAAGAGCGGGGATATTGTTATTGCAGAGGTTGACAGCGAATGGACAATAAAATATCTGGATAAAAAAGGAGACGACGTAACACTTATTCCTGCAAACCCAAAATTTACACCGATAAAGCCCAAAAAAGAACTGAAGATTGCAGGCGTTGTAACAGCTGTAATAAGGAAATACAGGTAATACGGAATCATTCTTAAGGAAAGGAGGACAGAGTTATGGAAATAGCAGCATCATCTTTAATGCTTGAGTTTGCCATGTATGCAGTTTTTTACGGCATCGGCATATCTATAGCCTATTTTATTGGCATGCAGTGCAGCTGAGGAAAGCCGGCACGGGAGTGCCATAGGCCTAAAGTATAAAAGACTGGAAGCCGTTTGCACGGTCGCCCCGGGCGACTAGCCCCCGCACTCAGGCGGGATAAGAATCGCGCAGAATTTATCCGGCTTTAAAACCCTGAAACATTCCCTTGCGATTAGCTCGATACTGATTTTTATTTCAAAATTTTCATTATTTCGATATTATCCGTTTCTGTCAGCACATCAATCACCCGCTTTCTCCATCTTGAAGGCATCCCGTCAAGCATGCTTTTTATTTCGCCTTTGTCTCCTTTCCTCACGAGTGCTGTTAAAACAGCGAATGCTTCCTTTCTGTCTTTGAGCAGCTTCTCCTCTTTTGTTCTTCTGGCCGATATAATGAGCTTATGGAGCGCGAACGCGGCAGGATGAGGCACATTTATTTTCAGTCCCTCTACCTCTATGCGTATTGTGTTTTGAAGAAGAATCTCAGGGGCTGGGCGTTCATGCCTAACTGCGGCAAAGGATACGGCTTGTCAGAACCTTTCCCCTTTTCAGGGACAAGGAACTCCACTATCAGCTCAGGGTGCATAAGTTTCATATAACCTGCTCCTCCGCTGAAAGTAACCACAAAACCCTCATCTCTAAGAAGTTTCTCCACGTCAACCTTATTCTTGATTCGGAAAGGTACAGGAACAAGAAAGTCCATGTCCCTTGTCCTTATAGCCGGGGTATATCTCAGATCTGCAAAATAACTTCTGTAAAAGTGCTGGCACCAGCTTCCTATGAGAACCAATTCTTCCAGTAGCCCTGCGGCCTGAAACCGCCTGAGAACCTCAAGAAACAGAGCGTATCTCTTTTCCACGCAACGCCTTTCTTAAAAATGCAATCTGTTTTTTTACCTGCGAAAGCAGATTCCGGTACTTGGCCCTGAGCCTTTTTATTTCTTCATGCCTCTTTATTTCTTCCTTCGGCAGTTTGCCCTTATAGACAAACCTTATCTTCAGCCCCTCCCTTTTCATGAGATAGTAATAACTGTGACCGCGAATCTCTTTTTTCACAAGGGCACCCTGCGGAAGCGCCTTAAGAGCCTTCTCATACTCCTTCTTCATCCGCAAGGAGTTTTCAAGCTCTTCTTCCAGTACGCCCTTAATAACTTTCATCTGACATTTCCCTTGTTACCATACATCATATTGATTATGATACATTGTAAGGTAACGAGAGTCAAGAATTAAAATTACCATACAATATCGGATTTATCTTATATTGTAAGGTAACGAAAAGAAGATAGTAAATCAGCAAGGTTGCAAGCACTTACCCGCTTTATGAAACACAAACACGTGCTCATGCATTATCAGGAGAAAATTGTATTCCCTTGATTTTTTGACCCAGAAGCCGGTGGCTTTGTCCGCACCCAGGCGGATTCGCCGAGGAGAACAGTTGTGCTGGACTTTGATGATGTCCTTTCGCGTCAGCGAATCCGCCGAGGCGGACAATACGAATCCTGTTTCCATAACTCCCCTATATCCCCCCTCTTAGCTTAAGAGGGGGCGAGGGGGAGTTAAAACTTATTTCTCCTCGTATCGCCGATAAGAAAATCGCTGTCATTCCGCACTTGATGCGGAATCCATAATTTTCTTGAGTGTCACAGATAAATAACTTTCCCTACTTCACGTGCGAGAAGCTTTTGTATTTTATATTTTTTAATCCAAGGACATTCCCGTTTCAGATTTCTCAAAGCATCTCTTGCAGTCGCACCGTTTTCAATTCCGACAACAACCGCATCTTCGGTAGGATAAAATTCGCCATCTCTTAACATGAATTCTGCCCGACATGAATCACCAATTTCATAAAAGATAAAAGTTTTTAATTCTTTTTTCATATAACCTCCTTTTCTTGATCATTGATCAAAAAGGCAGGGTTTGTCCATAGAGCAATAGCTAAAAATTTTGTGATTTGATAATATATTTCTCATATGAAACAGCACGAAGCCGTTGTAAAGGTTATGGCGGAAAATGGTGGTTATGCCACTCTCGGCTTTTTGAATCAGGAAGTGCTAAAAATTAAGGATTGCATCTGGAATACTAAAACGCCATTTGCAAGTATACGCAGGATAGTGCAGGATGAAAGATTTTTCTTTAAGATAAAGCCTGGCCTCTGGGCTTTAAAATCTTTTAAAGATAAGTTGCCAGTAAACGTTTTGGCGACAAAAGAAGTATCTAAAGCAAAGCAGGAAGAATTTAACCACACTTACTATCAGGGGTTACTTGTTGAAATTGGAAACCTGAAAAAATTTCAAACATTTGTTCCTAACCAGGATAAAAATAAAATTTATTTGGGCAAAAAACTCGGTGCAATATCCAATATAGATGAATTTTATAAATTTACATATGACAATATATTACAAAAGGCTCGAACAATTGACGTTAGCTGGTTTAATGAAAGAAAAATGCCCCATGCATTATTTGAGGTTGAGCATTCAACTGCAATCCAAAATTCTCTTTTAAAATTCGTTGAACTTCAAGATTTTAATGTCAGATTTTATATTGTAGCTGGCGAAGTGAGAAAGCGAGAGTTTGAAGAAAAATTATCATTAAGTGCTTTTAGGTCAATAAAAAATAGAGCTGAATTTATGAGCTATACTTATCTGTCAGACTGGCACACCAAGACGTATGAAATTACAAGCTTAGAGAGCAGCCTCAGCTTCTAAAGGTAACAATGGCAAAAGTATTAGGTGAAAGTGGAAGATATGTGACTGAACAATCTATAAAGAAATATCAAAAACAATTTCTTGTTATTTTTTTGGTTTTTTGGGCTTTAACATTTGTAGATGGTTACTTATACGGAGTAAGAAACATCCCACTTGCACTTATTCTCACTGGTTTTTTTAGTGCAAGTGCGCTGCTGAGTCTGAAATGGACAAATAAGCAAATAAAAGCATTAGAAATAGAGAGGATCAATTTCCGAAAAGGTGCGGTTGGAGAAGCAGTTGTCGGCTATGTCCTTGAAAGCTTCCCAGACGATTACCAAGTCATTAATGACCTCTCAACGCCATTCGGGAATATTGACCACGTTGTTGTCGGCCCGACAGGTATTTATGTTCTTGACACTAAAAATTGGCGGGGAATTATAACTGCGGCTGACAATGGAGAAATCCTTGTGAATGGAAAGCCTACAGATAAACCTGCGGTTAAAATTCTAACAGGTAGACTTATGAGCATTAAAGAAAAAATTAAAGTTCTTTGTGGAGCAGATTCTTATGTTCAAGGCATTTTAGTATTTCCATCGGCACATGTTGACGCAAAGTGGGGAACAACCGGCTATGTTCATTGCATGACAGATGATACTCTTTATAAGTACATTGTTGAGAACAAAAAAAACAATAAGTTGAGTAAAAAAGAAATAGATTCCATTTCTCACGCCTTTCTTGCCCTCGCCCGCATGGACACCGGATTCGAAGATAAAAAATAATTTAATCCTCCCCCCTCCGCCCCCAACCCAGCAACAGGAACGGCAGTATCAAAGGGTCAAAGTATCAAAGTTCCATAGCCATGACACCAGCACAAACATTTGACATAGGCCTTTTGTGGTGTATATAATATACATCATGGGAGGTAACTATGCCGACACTTAAAAGGACCCAAATGTATTTCCCCGAAGATATGCTCAGGGAACTGAAAAGAAAGGCAGATGATGAACATACCACTGTTTCTGATATCGTGAGAAACGCAGTTTCAGGAGTTCTGGAAGAGAAGAAAGAAAAAAACTGGATAGAAGACCCTTTGTGGAATATGATTGGTGCGAGCAGGTCAAAAGACAGAGACCTTTCTGTTAATCATGATAAGTATCTTTACGGGAAAAAATAAGTGAGGCTATTTGTTGATACCTCTGCATGGCTTGCACTGAATGATAAAAATGATCAGTATCATAACAGCGCAACGGCAAAGATTGCGGCAGTAAAAAAAGACAGGATTGAACTTATCACTTCTGAATATGTAATTGACGAAAGCATAACCCTGATAAGATACAGGATTTCACATCAGGCAGCAGTCACTTTTGGAGATTCTCTCTTTAACAGCAGCATAGTCAATGTCCTGGATATAACGCAGGAAGACAGACTTAAGGCTTGGGAGGTATTCAAGAGGTATGGAGACAAAGAGTTAAGTTTTACAGACTGCACGAGTTTTATATTAATGAGAAATCTGAAGATTCATAAGGCTTTTACATTTGACGAGCATTTCAAACAGATAGGGCTTGAAATATTCTGATTAAATCTTTTTAGCGATTCAGCCCACCCTCCGCCCCCACCAAGAAAGCGCGATAGTACATAGTGCCATAGCAAAAGACTGTAGAACTGAGGTACTACGGAACTATGGGACTGAGGAACTAAGACAAGTGCAGAAGTCATAAGTGCAGTCGCCCCGGTCCGCACTCAGGCGGATTCGCCGGGGAGAACGACTCTTCGCTGAAGCCGGGAAAAGTCAGAAGCAGAGAAGTCAATAATGGTATAATGTTTTATATGAAATGGTTAATGGTTCTGATTTTATTCCCAACCCTGGTATTTGCAGGCGAGACCTGCCCGCAGGTCGGCGGGCAATGCCGGGAAGCCTGTGCACCGGATGAAGCAGCAGAGAAGGGTGAATTTCTTGATTGCACCGAAAAGCAGCAGTGCTGCATACCAAGGGAAGCTTCAAAGATTTTATCCATTGTGGTTCTTATAGACCAATTTGCTTTTTCGCCTGATGTGATAAGGATAAAGGCAGGGACAGAGGTAGTATGGAAAAACAAAGACTCCTCCGGCCACACTGTATCTGCTGAAGACGGCAGTTTCAATTCCGGCACAATCACTCAGGGCGGAGAATTTAAGATGAAGTTTACCAGGCCCGGGACATATACTTATACCTGCGATATGCACTCTTTTATGTCAGGCAGGGTAGTGGTTGAGTAATGCCCTCAGCAGCCCATCTTGCTTTTCCTTTGGCCAATCAATATAATCTATACCTCCGTGTTGAAATTATTCAGGGGAGATTTTAATATTTAGAGAGATTTTTGGATTAGCTTTATGACATGCATTTTATGAAACTCAACTTTACAAGAAATAACGGTCCGATGGACGACTCAATTGACAGAATGATTGAGCTTGCCGGCGGTATCAATAATACTGAAATCATCCGTGAGATGATTCTGACTGCACTCAAGGCAGGCCAGGAGAATTATGAAAAGGCCGACCTCAAGCTCATGAACTCCACATTAAAGGAGATGCGGTTTACCTCGAAGATATTCGGGCCTTACCGCAACAAGAGGAAGGTTACTGTTTTCGGTTCTGCAAGGACCCAACCCGGCGAACCGGTTTATAAGATGGCCCAGCTTTTTGGCCAGAAGCTTGTTGAGGCCGGCTACATGGTCATTACAGGCGGCGGCGGCGGCATAATGCAGGCTGTTAATGAAGGCGCAGGCCCTGAGCATTCCTTTGGAGTTAATATCCAGCTGCCCTTTGAACAGCACCCGAATCCAACAGTGGAGGGAAATCCCCGCCTTATTACCTATAAATATTTTTTCAACCGCAAGGTTGCATTCCTCAAGGAGGCAAGCGCAGTTGCTCTTTTCCCCGGAGGATTTGGCACTCTTGATGAGGCGATGGAAACCCTCACGCTCATTCAGACAGGAAAGCACAACCCCCTGCCCCTGGTGCTTTTAGATGAACCGGGAGGGACTTACTGGGCCCGCTGGATAAAATTTTTCCATGAGGAACTGCTGGCAGAGGGTTATATCAATGCTTCTGACTTTTATGTTTTTGAACGGGTTGATTCAGTAGGCTCTGCAGTAGAAAGAATCAACCGTTTCTATAAGCGTTACCACAGCCTGCGGTTTGTAGACAAAAAACTTGTAATCAGGCTCTCTTCTTCAATCAGCGAGCAGGCTGTCCATGAACTCAATGAAGGGTTCCGCGATATACTCCTGCCGCAGGGCCGGATATGCCTGTCGTGTCCTTTTCCTGCCGAGGAAGATGAGCCGGAACTTGCCGGTTTCCCGAGGCTTGTCATTGATTTCAACCGTAAAGACTTTGGTATACTCCGGAAACTCATTGACGCCATTAATGAATACTGACGCAGAAAAGTTAAATAAATCAAAAAAGTTTTTTATTTATGTATTTTGTGCTATAGTTATAAAAAATAAGAGAGGAGGAATATAAACATGGCAAAATGTGCAGCAAAAACAAAAGCAGGCAAGAAATGCAAAAATACCGCAACCGGGAAATCGAAATTCTGCGCCTCACATAAGAAATAATAACCTTTGCATAAATAACAAGGGCCCTGTAAGCGAGCAAGCTGCTTTTGGCTTGATATCCTAGAGGATATTTGCTGCCAGAGAGGCGAGCTCGCTTCTTTCGCTTTTTGTCAGTGTAATATGCCCGAAGATGTTCTGTCCCTTCATGCGCTCAACCACATAACTAAGGCCATTGCTGCTTGCGTCAAGATAGGGGCTGTCAATCTGATAAGGGTCGCCCGCAAGAATTACTTTAGTTCCCTCGCCGGCCCGGCTGATAATAGTTTTTACTTCATGAGGTGTAAGGTTCTGGGCCTCATCAACAATCATATATTGTTTTGGGATGGACCTGCCCCTTATATAGGTAAGGGCCTCTATCTCTATGGTCCTGCCGCCCCTGGACTGCATTAAGTGGTCAACTTTTCCCTCAACATCTTCCCCGTTTGGGCCTGTGAGGAGGCGGAGATTGTCATAGATGGGCTGCATCCAGTTCCTCAACTTGTCTTCCTTATCTCCGGGGAGATAACCGATATCCCTTCCAAACGGGATAATAGGCCGCGAAACCAGGAGCTTTGTATAGGCCCGTTCCTCTATGACCTTTTTGATTCCTGTTGCAAGGGCAAGCAGGGTTTTGCCGGTGCCTGCCGCACCCATAAGGGTAACCAGCCTGATCTCGTCGCATAAAAGCAACTCCATGGCAAAAAGCTGTTCCATATTGCGGGCCTTGATACCCTTGGGCTGCACCTTCTGATGAAAGAGAGGGACTATTTGTCTTGTAGCGGTCAGATATTTGCCGATTGCAGTGTGCTTCGGATTTGCCTCATTTTCCAGGATAACAAACTCATTAGGATAGAGGTCCATGTTGTCTGGCAGGGACATAGAACCCGATGCATAGAAATTATCTATGATTCCGGCTGAAACAGAAATGCTGCGCCTGCCTGTATATATCTCATCAAAATTCACATTCTGCTTTTCATAGTCCATAACAGCAAGGCCGATGGCATCTGCCTTTATTCTGGCATTAATGTCTTTGGAAACAAAGATTACCTTTTTATTTCCATTCCTGCTCAGGAAATAGGCAGCGCGCAGGATCAGGTTGTCCATGACATTTGTTGCAAGCCCTTCCAGTTTTTCATCCGAAGTATTCTGGACCAGCACCTGCAACCTTCCGCCGTTTTCGAGTGTAACGCCGTCTCCAAGCGAGCCCTTTGTGCGAAGTTCATCCAGGGCCCTGATTATCTGCCTGGCATTGCGCCCCTTTTCATCAGCATCCCTCTTGAAGCGGTCCAGTTCCTCGATGACCTCAATAGGCAGAATCACATCATTGTCTTCGAAATCAAAAAGGCTGGTTGAGTTGTGCAGGAGCACGTTGGTGTCAAGAACAAACTGTTTTTTCATGCCTTGTCCCCCATTATGGAATCATAAATATATTTGGAAGGATAACAGGAAAATCAAAATAATTACAATATGCCGGACATAAAAAGAAATGAAGAGAATCTTGCTTTTCCTTCATCCTATACATATAATTTACCATGCTCTCAAAAATCCTCAGTGCGAGTGTAATAGGCATTGATGCGCATCCTGTTGATGTTGAAGTCGACATTGCAGCCAGAGGGCTTCCTCATTTTTCTATGGTCGGGCTTCCTGATGCAGCTGTTAAGGAAAGCCGTGACAGGGTAAGGGCTGCGCTCAAAAATATCGGTTTCAATTTTCCCCTTAAACAGATAACAGTGAATCTTGCTCCGGCTGACCTGAAAAAAGAAGGTTCGTCATTTGACCTTCCTGTTGCAATCGGGATAATAGCAGCAGAAGGAGTTGTTGAGACGGGTTCTGTTCAGGGTTATCTTTTCACCGGAGAGCTTTCGCTTGATGGAAAGATAAAACCTGTCCGCGGCGCATTATCAATGGCCATCACTGCAAAAAATCTTGGATTAAAAGGAATAATACTTCCAGAGGAAAACGCCTCTGAGGCAGCAGTCGTAAAAGGCGTGTCTGTATTCGGAATCAGCAACCTTCCTGAGGTCATAGCTTTTTTAAAGAACGGCTCTTCTCAAAAAGTATTTGTTACAGACGTTAAGAAGGTTATTGAAGAGAATTCCATTTATGAGGATGATTTCTCAGAGGTAAAAGGACAGGAGCATGCAAAAAGGGCATTGGAGGTTGCTGCCTCAGGAGGGCACAATGTGCTTATGATTGGCCCGCCGGGTTCCGGAAAAACAATGCTTTCAAAAAGATTGCCTACAATACTTCCCAAAATGACTTTTGATGAGGCCCTTGAAACTACTAAAATACACAGCGTTGCCGGTTTGTTGAAAACAGGGCAGCCCCTGCTTGCTACCCGGGCTTTCAGGTCTCCGCATCATACTATCTCGGATGTTGCCTTAATCGGCGGCGGCCAGCTACCAAAGCCGGGAGAGGTGAGCCTTTCGCATAACGGGGTTTTGTTCCTTGATGAACTCCCGGAATTCAAAAGGAACGTGCTTGAGGTCCTGAGGCAGCCGCTTGAAAACGGAGAGGTGACTGTATCAAGGGCCGTGGCCTCAATAACGTATCCTGCCAATTTCATGCTTGTTGCCGCAATGAACCCCTGTCCCTGCGGCTATCTCGGGGATTCAAGGCACCAGTGCACATGCACAACAGGCCAGATACACCGTTACAGGCACAAGGTTTCAGGCCCTTTGCTTGACAGGATTGACATACATATCGAAGTTCCTGCAGTGGCCTACAAGGAACTCTCAACAGAATATTCAGGAGAAAAATCATCCGACATAATGCATAGGGTTATCGCTGCAAGGGATATACAGCTTGAGAGGTTTAAAGGCGATAAAATTTATTCAAATGGGCAGATGAAGACAAGGCATATCAAAAAATACTGCAAATTAAAACCTGATGCACAGGCGCTTCTGGAAAACGCCATGCAGAAGCTCGGGCTTTCTGCAAGGGCCTACGCAAGGATTTTGAAGCTCTCAAGGACAATCGCTGATTTGGAAACTTCAGATGAAATTCACTCCCACCATATCTCGGAGGCAATTCAGTACAGGACCCTGGACAGGGGAGTGTTTTAATAATTAGAGCATGACATCGCTTAGGAAGTTGCGTCAGGCTCAAACTTGTATCCAACACCATAGACCGAATGGATGAGCATCGCTTCAGGGTCAACGGCCTCGATCTTCCTTCGCAATTTTTTGATATGGCTGTCAACGGTACGGTCGCTGACGCTACGCTCATCCGGATATATCCTGTTCATAAGTTGTTGGCGACCATAGATACGTCCCGGATTGGCGACCAAGAACTGCAATAGTTTGAACTCTACTGCGGTGAGTTCCAGGTTATGGCTATGAAGTGTAGCCCGATAACGGTGTTCGTCAAGAACAAGCCCTTTGGCCTGAATCGTATGACCGTCGTGCGTGCGACGTAGGACAGCCTTGACCCGCGCCACCACTTCGCGGGGACTGAACGGCTTGCAAATGTAATCATCTGCGCCGAGTTCAAGTCCCAGCAGACGATCGATCTCTTCGATTCGCGCGGTTACCATTATTATAGGCACATGAGAGAATGCGCGGATGTCCTTGCAGACTTCCATACCGTCGCGTCCTGGCAGCATCAGATCAAGAAGAATAAGGTCAGGCTTGTGCTCGCGAAACCATGGTACAACCTCAGCACCGTTTGAAAGACAAAATGGCTCGAATCCAGACGCTCTCAGGTAATCAGAGAGCAGACTTGCCAGTTTCGGCTCATCTTCAACAATAAGAATATTCCCGTTCATGAGCATACACCGGCAACTGGTATAGTAACCCTGATCAGAACTCCGCCCAACAGCGAAGGATGAGCAAATATTGTCCCTGCATGGGCCTCGACGATATTTCTACAGATTGCCAGGCCAAGCCCGGCACCGCCAGTTGCCCGGCTTCGGGAAGCCTCCACCCGATAGAGGCGGTCGAAAAGTTTGTCCAGTTCCTCTGCCGGAACTCCGGGCGCAGTGTCTTCAAAATCAATCACTGCCTGATTATTCCGGCATGTTAGACGCATGACAAGCTCTCCTCCCGTATCGGTGTATTTCAGGGAGTTGTCGATGAGATTGGCGAAGAGCTGGTACATCCGCTCTTCGTCAGCGAAGACGATGAAATTTGATCCCGGTGGAATGTCTTTTGTAAGCGAGATGTGCTTACGAGCGAGATCCTCAAAATAAGGTTCTATGGAATTATCGAGAACCTCAACAAGGTCAATGTCCTCCTTGCGATAAGTCAATGTGCCGAGATCGGAGAGGGAAAGCTGGTAAAGATCATCAACCAGACGATGCAGCCGAAGCGCCTCTGCATGAAGCGAACGAATGCTTTCCGGGGTGGTGTTCCGAATCCCCTCCAAGAGAGCTTCAATCTCGCCCAGCAGCACTGATAGAGGGGTCCGCAATTCGTGAGAGATATCGGCAACCCACTGACGGCGCGCATTCTCATTCTTTTCAAGTGTCAAAGCCATTGTATTGAAGTCGCGGGCGAGTTGTCCCAACTCGTCTGACGAGTAGACGGGGACCCGAACGGAGTACCTCCCGGAGGCAAGATCGTGGGTTCCTGAAGCCATGGCCTTAATCGGCCTTACCATGCGGCTAGATAACGGAAGGGATAATATCGCCGCAACCAATATCATGCCAATAACAGACAGAATCAGGGCCGATTTCTGCCGCTTCAAAAATTCCTGCTGGAGAGGACCAAGAAAATGTTTTGGTGACATGAGCCCTATATAGCCGACAGTTTTGCCCCCATGGACAATCGGTCTGAAATTCGCCTCCTCGGCGTCCGCAGGGTTGCCAACTATAGGGTTTCGGTCTGCATCAGTAACAATAAAGGGTAGCCTTGGTCGGTGAGGCCCCGGAGGAGGAAAAGGAGAAGGAGAAGCATCTATTCCCTGATTGAGATCCTTCTGTCGTTCTGCCGTAGCGGCATCACCGGACTGCTCAGCCATGATATAAAAGAGCCTCGGGTTCTCCCGTAGAAAATCCCAGCTTCCATTCTCGGCATACGCTTGTTCCAGCTTTCCAGCTAACAGCTCCAACCTACCCTGCTCGAAAGAGTTGAGATATTGGAGAAATTCTCGGTTAATGCTCCATTGCATGATGATGAACATGCACAGGAGTGCCAGACTGGTAGCGGCGAGAATTGAGAGAAACATCCTATGCGTAATGCCTATCTTCATTTTTCTATTTTACATCGCGATGACAAAGAATGTGCATTATCATTTAAGCTCTTCGCAAGTTTCCTTATTTCTTCCATAATTCTGCTACAATCGTTTGTTATTCTGAATTCATAAAGACGGCAGTCCCTTGGGACGCCGGAATCACGAAATGAAAGGAGATGACATGAAAAAGAACATAATGGGAACAATGGTAGGACTGCTCTTGCTAATCCTGAGCGTCTCCGCTTCAGTTTGGGCAATGGATGGACTGCCAAACCGCGGAGGCAGAATGGGATCGCCTCCAGAAGCAATTGAGGCATGCAAAGACAAGACTGAAGGGGATGCCGTGGAGTTTGTTACCCCTCGCGGAGACAAGGTCAAAGCAACGTGCCGTATAATGGCGCTGCCCGAAACCTTCGCAGGTGATGATGAACGCAAGGGTCCCAAGGGATCTATAGGTAAGGCAATTGAGGCATGCAAAGACAAGACTGAAGGGGATGCCGTGGAGTTTGTTACCCCTCACGGAGACAAGGTCAAAGCAACGTGCCGTATAATGGCGCTGCCCGAAAACTTTGTCAGGTGATGATGGAACTGGCAAAAGGAAGTCGCCATGATCGCTTTATGTGACATAAGCAAAACAGGGTTTATCTCATCTATTATTCGCCGCGTAGCAGGGGGTCTTGCTATAAGTGCATCTATACTGGCAGCAGGTTGCGCCACGGTCGGGCCGGATTATGTCAGGCCTGACACATCATTATCCACGACATGGCACAGCGATTTAAAAGGCAGGCTCACTGCCGGGGAGATGGATCCGCGGACTCTGGCATCTTGGTGGATCACTCTCAATGATTCGGGACTCTCAAACCTGATTGACCGCGCAGTAGCGGGCAACCTCTACCTAAAGAAGGCACTGGCGCGGGTTCGTGAATCTCGCGCCCGCCGAGGCATAGCCAAGGCCGGTCTATTTCCGACCTTCGATGCCGTAGGCTCTGCAACTTGGACTGAAAGCAGTAAAGATACTGGGACTAATAGGACCAACGAAACAAGTGACCTTTATACTGCAAGCTTTGACGCAGGTTGGGAAATTGACATCTTCGGCGGTGTTCGCCGCTCAGTAGAGGCTGCTGAGGCAGATGTCGGAACCAGTCAGGAGGAACTACACGATGTGCTCGTCTCCCTGCTCGCAGAAGTAGCTGTAAACTACATTGATCTGAGAACGTTTCAGTCACGATTGGCCATAGCGGAAGGTAACCTGGAATCACAAAACGAAACCTATCAGTTGACCGTATGGCGATATCAGGCAGGGCTGAGTGATGAACTATCAGTACAGCAGGCACGCTATAATCTTGAGAATACCAGATCCCAGTTGCCAACCTTGCGCACCGGAAAAGAAGAGGCATTGAACCGTATTGCTGTTTTACTGGGAGAACAACCTGGAAAGATCCATAGTTTGCTGGAGCAGCAAGCGTCAATACCGGTTATCCCCCTTAAGCTCGCTATAGGCGTACCTGCCGATGTTCTTAGAAACCGTCCGGATGTGCGAAAAGCTGAGCGCGAATTGGCTGCTCAATCAGCGAGGATCGGCGTGGCCACAGCAGACCTCTACCCCAAGTTGACCTTAAGTGGATCCATTGGAATCGAAACACTGAAGATAAGTTCACAGCCCGCCACGCAAACATGGTCATCGAGCTTTGGACCCGGAATCACGTGGGCGATCTTTAAGGCTGGTGCCATTCGTCAAAACATAGAGGTGCAGTCAGCACTTCATGAGCAGGCATTGATTAACTATGAAGCTACCATTCTCAGTGCACTGGAAAATGTGGAAAACGCTCTCGTGGCTTATGCTGAAGAGCAAGGCAGAAGAGATGCTCTTAGCGTAGCAGAAGAGGCGGCCCAAAAGTCGGCTGATCTTGCAAAATACAAGTATCAGAGTGGGCTGACTGATTTTAACAATGTCTTGGAAGCGCAGCGCTCTTTACTCACCTTTCAGGATCAACTGGCCCAGAGCAATGGGATCGTAGCCTCTAACCTGGTCCGCTTGTACAAGGCTCTTGGAGGCGGATGGATATCAATAGATCCCGCTGAAAAGAAATAGCTTTTGAAATGGAGAAGAGAAATGAAATCTAAGATTGAGCCGAAACCAGATATTACAGAGACACTGAGAATGCAACACTCCCCTATGTTCAGCAAACGGCTGAAGCGATATCTTATTGTTGCTTTAGTTGTAATTCTGGCAGTGGCGGTAGTGATTATCTGGAAAATGGCAGGAAAGACAACCGCATCACAGTACAAAACAGAGCAGGTCCAGCGCGGAGAACTTACGGTTATCGTAACCGCTACCGGCACCTTACAGCCGACGAACACGATTAGCGTAGGCAGCGAATTATCTGGTATAACTAAAAGCGTTGAGGTCAACTACAACGACAGAGTAAAAATCGGCCAGGTTCTGGCTAGGCTGGACACCCTAAAACTCGAAGCACAAATAACCCAATCCAAAGCGGTACTGGAATCTGCAAAGGCGAAGGTCCTGCAAACTCAGGCGACCGTTTCGGAAACACAGGCCAAACTCGGCCAGTTTCAAAAAGTAAGGGAACTGAGCAACGGTAAAGTCCCTTCACAGTCAGAGATGGATGCTGCAGAAGCGGCCTTTGAACGGGCAAAGGCTGATGCAGCCAGCTCCTTAGCCACAGTTACCGAGGCCCAAGCCACTCTTCAGGCCAATGAGACAAACCTGTCTAAATCGGTCATAAGATCCCCTATTAACGGCGTTGTTCTCACCCGTAGCATAGAGCCGGGGCAAACCGTGGCCGCGTCCTTTCAAGCTCCTGTGTTGTTCACTCTTGCCAAAGACCTGATGCAAATGGAACTGCACGTAAATGTAGATGAAGCTGATGTGGGCAAAGTGCAAGAAGGCCAGAAAGCAACTTTCAGTGTTTCTGCCTATCCTAATCGTACTTTCGAAGCGCGGATTACTCAGGCCCGCTATGCTTCAACAACGACGTCAGGGGTCGTGACCTACGAGACTGTGCTGAAAGTCAACAACACGGATTTGTCCCTTCGGCCGGGAATGACGGCTACTGCGGACATAACAGTAAAAAAAGTCTTAAATGCCATCCTGGTACCCAGCGCCGCACTTCGTTTTAGTCCACCTGTTCAGCAGGAAGAAAAGTCCTCCACTGGTTTGGTCGGCAGCCTCCTACCGCGTCCACCAAGTGGAACCCAACAACCCACGACTACAAACGGAAAACAGCAGAGGGTCTGGATATTAAAAAATAGTCAACTTTCACCTGTCTCTATCACAACAGGGTCAACGAGCGGAGGCTTAACAGAAGTTCTTGTCGGCAACCTTCAACCAGATATGGAGGTAGTAGTTGATGTTATTACGGGTGCTAAATGAATACAGGACAACACCTTATAGAATTCAGGGGAGTAACCAAAGTCTACGGTGAAAGGCATGCATCGATGCAGGCCCTTCGGGGCATAGATCTTCACATCGTCGAAGGCGAGTTTGTGGCAATAATGGGGCCGAGCGGATCCGGAAAATCTACTTGCATGAACATCCTCGGATGCCTCGACACACCAACCTCCGGGACTTATCTGTTCAGGGATGTTGATGTAGGCCAACTGACCCGCAATCAGCGTGCCCTGCTCCGGCGTTATTATCAGGGGTTCGTATTTCAGGGTTATAACCTCCTTAACCGTACGTCAGCGATTGAGAACGTAGAGCTTCCTTTGATCTATCGGGGCGCTCCGGCACACGAGAGGCACGAGCAGGCACTTAGAGCCCTAAATACTGTGGGACTCAAGGGATGGGAATCTCATACACCCGGTGAGCTTTCAGGAGGACAGCAACAGCGGGTCGCTATTGCTCGTGCCATTGTCACAGAACCGGCTGTGCTATTGGCAGACGAGCCTACAGGCAATCTGGATACGGCTCGGAGCCGTGAGATCATGGAACTGCTGAATTCGTTGAATATCAAAGAGGGGATTACCATCATCATGATCACTCACGAGCCGGATATGGCAGCCTATGCAAAGCGGATCATCCATTTCAGGGACGGTCTGGTCGAGACAGATGAGCAAAACGGGAGGACCAAATAATGTTGTGGAAAACAATATTGATAGCTTTACGGGAAATCAGGCGCAATGTCCTGCGATCATTTCTTACTGTACTTGGTATTGTCATAGGCGTAGCAGCAGTAATTACGATGGTGACTATAGGTGGAGGAGCTACGGTACAGGTCCGGCAGCAGATCGCAAGTATGGGCAACAACCTGCTGATGATGAGTCCCGGAAAGAGACTGGGACCCGGTCAGTCTACCGGCAGCATTCCATTTAAAGAGAACGATGCTGATGCTATTGCAAAGGAAATCAGTTCAATCGCTGCTGTGGCACCGGTATCGTCGCAGTCAATTATGGCTATATTCGGCAACCAGAATTGGACAACGCAAGTGACCGGGACCGATAATCATTTCTTGAAGGCCACAAACAGGTCTGTAAAAGCGGGAAGGCAGTTCAGCGACAGTGAATTGCGGAGCGGAGCGGCGGTCTGTATTATTGGTGAGACAGTCCGCAAAAAACTATTCGGCGGTCAAGGCACACTGGGGGAAAAGATTCGTCTGCAAAAACTTTCGTGCGATGTTATAGGTCTGTTGGAGGAAAAAGGCCAGAGCACCATGGGTATGGATCAGGACGATCTTGTAGTGATTCCCTTGAGTACCTTTCATCGGCGTATCTCAGGCAATCAGGATGTCGGTCTTATTCAGATTTCTGTCCAGCAAGGCTCATCAACTGAAAAAGCCCAGAGTGATATTAGAAGATTAATGCGGGAGAGGCGTCATCTTTCAGCGAGCGATGATGATAACTTCAATGTGATGGACATGAAGGAGATCACAAAAATGCTTACCGGCACCACTCAATTGCTTACGGCATTGTTAAGTGCGGTTGCTGCAGTCAGCCTCCTTGTCGGCGGTATCGGCATTATGAATATTATGCTTGTATCGGTAACAGAGAGAACCCGTGAGATCGGTGTTCGACTAGCCATCGGCGCTCTTGAAAATGATGTGCTCACGCAATTCCTCGTGGAAGCTGTGGTGCTCTCATCGCTGGGTGGATTGGTCGGTATCGCTTTGGCCACAGCAGCTTCGTTTGTCGTAGCTCGACTCATGCAGGTTCCTTATATCTTTAATCCCGGAATCAACCTGCTTTCTTTTATCTTTTCCGCTGCGATCGGAGTGATATTCGGATTCTTTCCGGCAAGACGTGCAGCCAGGCTCGACCCCATTGATGCGTTGCGGCATGAATAATGACAGAATTTTTATCAGATCAAGATACGGCCCTGCACAATCGCTGATTTGGAAACTTCAGATGAAATTCACTCCCACCATATCTCGGAGGCAATTCAGTACAGGACCCTGGACAGGGGAGTGTTTTAACCCGGTCAGCCTTCTTTTGTGAGCGTTGCAAAGAGGTGGGCAATCATTACAAGGAAGATTCCGCCTATGAGGGCCCCGAAGGCGCCGATAATCCCTATTACAAATATAACGCCTGCAATCACTATAAAATGGTCTTGTGGCAGGTGAGAGCCAAACAGATGATTCATGTCATTGGCCACTGCCTCGCTCCAGCCGCCGCCAAGACTTTTTCCGAGCAGGATGTCCATACTGAGGGCAACTGCAATGCCCAGGATGCAGCCTAAAACAAGCCCGATATAAAACGCCTTCTTCACTCTGTCTCGATGCCGTATTTTTTGAATTTCCTGTAAAGGGTTGCGAGGTCTATACCAAGTGCCTTTGCGGTTTCCTCTTTATCTTTGTTATGTGCATTGTATATCTTCATAAGCAGATTTTTTTCATAATCGCCGAGATATGTTTTAAGCGACGAAGATGCCCCTGACGGCTCTTTTTCAGTGCCTGTATTCTTTATTTTATCCGGGAGGTCTTTCGGGGTTATATAATTGCCCCCGGTAAGCACTACGGACCTTTCGATTACATTCCGCAATTCCCTTACATTGCCGGGCCAGGGGTATTCAATCAGTAGCGAGAGCGCCTGTTTGTCAATGCCTTTTATATCCTTTTTGTGTTCTTCCGTGTATGTATTCATGAAATGCGTTGCCAGCATCTCTATGTCGTCTTTTCTCTCCCGGAGCGGCGGTATTTTTATCTCTATTACATTTAATCTCCAGTAGAGGTCTTCCCTGAACCTTCCGTTCTTCAGCCTGTTTTCTATGTCTACATTGGTTGCAGATATTATTCTTACATCAACGATTCTTGGTTTTGTGTCTCCAAGGGGATAAACCTCTCCTGTCTCCAGCACCTTTAACAGCTTGGCCTGAAGGTTGGGGGGCATGTCGCCTATCTCATCCAGAAACAGCGTGCCCTGATGGGCCAGCGGGATAAGCCCCAACTTATCAGATACCGCTCCTGTAAAAGCGCCTTTCTTATAACCGAACAATTCGGATTCCAAAAGTCCTTCCGGGATTGCAGAGCAGTTTATGGAGATAAACGGCCTGTCCCTGCGCGGGCTGTTGCAATGGATAAGTTCTGCTATAAGCCCCTTGCCTGTTCCGCTTTCCCCAAGGATGATGATATTGCTTTTTGTCGGCACTATCTTTTCAATAGTCTCGGTTATCTTCAGCATGGACTCGGAGTTTGCAACAAAGTCCATACAGGCCTCAATGCGCTGGCTGACCTGATGTTTTAAGGCAATGTTTTCAATAAGTAATTTCTTTTGCTCCAGAATCTTTCGTATGGTGAGCCTTATCTCTTCGTTAAGAAAGGGCTTGACAATATAATCAACAGCGCCCCTTTTCATTGCATCTACCGCAGACTCTATTGAGGCAAAGGCCGTCATGATTATTACCGCTGTGTCAGGGCTCAGCTCCTTTGCCTTTTCAAGCACTGTCATGCCGTCAACCCTGCCCATCTTGAGATCAGTAATCACAACATCAAAACTCTCTTGCTGGATTTTTTTTATTGCGTCTTCACCGCTGTTGACGGAGCTTACGGCATAATCCTCTCTCTTAAGCAGGAATTCCAGCGCCTTGCAAATATCCCGCTCGTCATCAACAGTTAATATTTTTGGTTTCATATTTTTTATATTTTAAGTTTTACTGATGGCTGTTAGCTGATAGTTGTCAGCTTCCGGCTGGTATTGTTATCGTGAATACGCTCCCCTTGCCGGCTTCGCTTTCAACGGTTAAGGTCCCGTTCATCTTCTTGATTATATCATAACTCACGGCAAGCCCTAAGCCCGTGCCTTTTTCCTTGGTTGTATAAAACGGGTCGAATATTCTTTTCACATCTTCTTTTGAAATGCCCATGCCTGTATCCTCGAACTGAATGACGATACCTTCTTCCTTTATAAGGCTTTTGACTGTAAGGGTCCCCACGTCAGGCATTGCATCTATGGCATTCAATGTAAGATTTACAAATACCTGTGAGAGCATGTTGCCGTCACATGCTACCTCAGGCAGCGATGCTGAAAGCTCTTTTACGATGGAAATATTCTTTGCCTTTTTGTCGTATTGGATAAGGTTTATAGACGTCTCTATAATCTCATTTATCTGACATTTCTTCAGCTCTCCTGCGGGCATCCTGGAAAAACCTGAAAGCTGCTTTAATATCTCGGAAATCCTGTTTATATGGAAGTAGATGGTCTCAAGGCTCTCCTTTTTGAAGTCATCCTGTTCCATCTCCCTGAGTATCTGGACAAAAGAGAATATGGATGTGAGAGGATTCCCGATCTCATGGGCAATACCTGCTGCAAGCCTGCCGATGGAGGCGAGTTTTTCTGAATGGATTATCTGTTCTTCCATGTTTTTCATCTCTGTTACATCCTGCACAAGCCTTATATATCCGTGTATTTCACCATCCTCGCCTTTTACAGGCGCTGTAGTAACCTGGAAATATTTATCTTTCTGCCCGAAGAGGTTGGACAATATTACCGTATCAATATTGCCCTTTGCGTATGATTCAGAGATAGCGCAGTCAGGGCAGACCTCCTCACAGGGCTTCCCTATGAGCTCCGTACCGGCCATGTATTTTATCATCTGATTGGCCCACTGAATTTCCCCTTTTTTATCTATAAGGATAATCCCTCCGCCTATAGCGCTTACAATGGTATCCAGTTTTTCCTTTTCGCTTGCAAGTTCTGTTGTCCTCTCGCTTACCTTGTTTTCCAGTTCAACCGCATATTTTTCCAGCTCCTGTTTTCTTTTTGCCACCTCTTCTGCCTGTATTCTTTTTTTGTTAAATACAATTAACAGCGCCGAAACAACGCTTGTTGTTATGAAAATGGAAATAATCAGCCAGGAATAAAGCTTCATGCTCTGCCTTGTGGCATATGTTACCTCTGAATACGGCGATGACACAGCTATTACCCATGAAATGCTTCCGCCGATATCGGCGGTGGAGAAAGCAATAATCTTGTCTTCTCCAGAAGCAGCAATGTATCTGCCGTACTTATCCGCCTTACCCTCGACTATTCTTTTTTCAAGGTCGAAGCTTATATGACATTTAAAGCATGTGGCGTCAGCCTTGTACAGGTTTCTCCCTACCATTTCAGGCTGGGTCGGATGATAGAGCAGGTTGCCGTCCTTGTCCATCATCCACGCATACCCCTTTGTGCCTGACTTAAGGTCCTTGAAAAATTGATTTGCAATGTCCTGAATTTCTGATGAGAAAAGCACTATGCAGGCCAGCTGGTTATTTTTATATACAGGGGCTATAACAGTAATCATCGGCTGCGTTTCCACTATCTTTGCATCCAGCGATTTTATATTGCCGGCCTCCTTTATTGCCTGAGGCACCAATTGCTTTATTAAAGCTCTATCCCCTCTGTAAAAAAGGATATTTCCCCCGGCATCGAGTATCCCAACATTTGTTTTTATCAGCCTCTTATGTTTCAATTCGTTGGCTATTAATACGTCAAAAGCGGTTTCATTTTCAATGCCTTTTTCCGGCAGTTCCCTGGCAAGTTCCACAATCTCTTCTTTAAGGAAGTAAAAGTATGATTTTATGTTGTTTGCCGTGGATGTGGAGAGCAGGAGCTGGTGCTTGTTGAATTGTTCTGCTACCTCCATCTGCAGGGATTGCTGAAAAAAGATGTTAAGGGTAATGAGGGCAGAGATTATTACTATAAGGGTGCCGATTATCAGCAAATAACCTTTCACTCTTAAATATAACAGAAAACAGAAGGTTTGATAAACTATGACTTAAAGGCGGTGCATAATATTCTCGCTCATTCTCGACCCGATGACTCGGGTCTCCGAGGTTTTGCCTGTCCATGCATTCTGCATAGAGGCAGGCAAAAAAACCGCTCGAATACCATACACCACCTTTATATTAGGAATTATTTTGCCTGAATCAGCTTGGAGTAAGCCTCGGCAATAACAGAACCATCACTTTGCATTAAAAGGCGGGCAGCTGCTTCAATTAGCCTGGAACCTCTTTTTGTTATTTCTGCTTCCACAATCACCTTTTCATCAACCAGCAGCGGTTTTTTGAATCTGACGTTTATCTCTGCTGTAACAGGGTTCAGTCCCTCTGCTATTGCAGCCTGTATCATTGCCTCGTCAAGTATGGTTGTTATTATTCCGCCGTGAGTTATGTCCTTATAGCCCTGATGAATCTTTGAAGGCGTAAATTCAGAAGTAAGCCTGCCCCCGGAATAATTAAAGGACAGTTTTAACCCGCAGGGATTTTCCTTGCCGCAGGCAAAACAATATTTATCGTCTTCAAGCTTTAACTGGTCCATAGTAAACAGAATATATCATTACACTGATTTATAAGGCAAGCCCGTGCACTTTATGGCAAATTCAGTTTGGTGTTATAATTACTCAAAAATAATCCGGAGGTTTTTATGGGGTGCATTTTTTGCAATATTATAGAGAAGAAAATACCTGCCAGGATAATTTACGAAGACGGCCTTGTTTTGGCCTTTGAGGATGTTAATCCGCAGGCGCCTGTGCATGCCCTTGTGATTCCAAGAAAGCATATATCAACAAACCTTGATATTAAAAAGGAAGACCATGAACTTATCGGGCACATGTTTCAGACAGCAAACAATATCGCAGAAGATAAAGGTATAGCAGGGCGGGGTTTCAGGCTTGTGATGAACTGCAACCCTGAATCAGGGCAGACTGTTTTTCATATTCACCTTCATATCCTCGGCGGCCGCCATATGCACTGGCCTCCGGGCTGATTGATACAAAGGGTTCAAGTGTCCGCCCCAGCGGATTCTCCGGGGCGAAGAGGTTTTTACCTCTTCGTTTTTAGCGCCTTCATAAGCTGCTCATATTTCAGCGTATTAAGCACATCCTTTTTCTCAAGCCACCCTCTTCTTGCGATTGAAACACCATAGTGCATGAAATCAAACTGCGTTATGACATGCGTGTCTGTGCTGATTGCAAATTTAACACCGAGTTCCTTTGCCTGTTTAACATAAACATCACTCAGGTCAAGTCTCAAAGGATATGCATTTATCTCAAGCGCAGTTCCTGTCTTACTCGCCATAGTAAGAACCTGCTCCATGTCAATCTCATACGCATCTCTTTCTCCTATGAGCCTTCCTGTCGGATGAGCGATTATCGAGACATAAGGATTTTTCATTGCAGAGACGATTCTTTTTGTAAGCTGCTCTTCAGGCTGCCTGAAACCTGAATGTATCGAGGCAACGACAATATCCATCTTTGAAAGGATATCATCATCAAAATCCATCCTGCCGTCACTTTTTATATCAACCTCAATCCCCATGAGGAGCTTGAACCCCCTGAGTTTTTTATTCAGGCTATCCACCTCTTTTTTTTCTTCCATCAGCCTTTCTTCACTCAGGCCCCTTGCAATTCCAAGCCCTTTTGAGTGGTCAGTGATTGCAATATATTCATATCCCCTTCCCCTTGCCGCGTCAATGAGTTCTTCAAGCGTATGGCTGCCGTCACTTTGCCTTGTATGCACATGAAGGTCTCCTTTTATATCACCAGGCTCAACCAGATGCGGAAGAGCATTTTTTTGGGCAGCCTCTATCTCTCCCCTGTCCTCTCTCAATTCAGGAAAGACATACTGAAGTCCGAGAATCCTGTATGTGTCCTCTTCATCCTTGCCGCCGAGTTTTTTATTGTCCTTCTCCCTGAATATCCCGTATTCATTTATCTTAAGCCCTTTTTTTACAGCCATTTCCCTTAATCTGATATTGTGCTCCTTGCTCCCCGTGAAATAGGCCAGGGCAGCGCCATAAGATTCATCCTCAACTACCCTCAAATCAACCTGGAGCCCTTGTTTTATGACAATGCTGGATTTTGTAGGCCCGTGCATTAAAATCTCTTTTACATGCGGAAGATGTACAAATGCCTTCATTACATCATGCGGATTTTTTGATGTTGCAAGGATATCAATATCCTTTACCGTATCCTTCATTCTTCTCAGGCTTCCTGCAATATTTATTTTTTCAACGTGAGTGGCTTTTCCCAGTTGCTCGACAATTTCAGATGCTATCGGCAGGACCCTTCCCAATGGCTGTCTCTCTTTGCCCCTTTTTAGCATTTCAATGCCGCGGAGAATATTTTCTTCTGTCTTTTCTTTTATTCCGGGAAGGCCGCTTACTTTATGCTCTCTTGCAAGTTTCTCAAGTTCATCCACATTTTTGATTTTTAATTTTTCATAGAGAAGCTTGGCTGTCTTCGGCCCAAGGCCCGGGACAGAAAGAAGCGCTGCAAGACCTCCAGGGACTTCTTCTTTGATATCCTCGAGGCTTTTAATCCTGCCTGTTTTTATATATTCCTGAATCTTCTCTGCAAGGTCATGCCCTATTCCCGGTATATCGAGGAGTTCATCTCCGGAAAGCGCGGTAACATCCTTTGCAAGCGCCTCAATGTTCTGGCCGGCCCTTCTGTAGGCCCTGATGCGGAAAGGGTTTTCGCCTTTTATTTCCAACAGGTCAGCTATCTCATTGAAGATATCCGCTATCTCCTGGTTTTTCATAAGTAAAGCATATCAAACCATGCAAAAATCAGGTTGGTTACATTGTTTTTCTTGTTGCATCAAACAGTAAATCCGAAGCGTCTTGCAGAGGCCCCAGAGGGTTTTTAGTCTCCTTGCTTTCATCTATTGCAGGCTTGCCTCCCCAGAGTTTATAGACAACGGTATCATGAACTATGACAATGAGCGCTTCAAACTCCCATCCTGACTGGTGAGTTTTTCTGCTAAAGTTAAAAAGATCCAGCAGCACACTCCCGTATCGTTGGCTCGCAATAAATTTTGGCTGAACCTCGTAAGCGCTGCAATTACTTTTTGCATCAATACAGGTCTGCAGCCCGTTATCAAGATCCTCTTTTTTTATAGAGGGATTAGCCATAAAGCGCTGAATAATATCCAGATAGGTTATGATTTTTATATTAGGCGTTGAAAAAGGGGAGAAACCAAGCCGCTGCAGCTCTTCAGTTGATGTTTTGTAAAGGATTATCTTATCAAAGGCATTTTTAGCCTCATCAAAGGTTTCCCATGGCGACCTGGTTGTCTGCTTTACGCTTGGGAGCAGCGAGCCGCAGCCTGCCGAAGCCAAAACAAGGGCAAGAAAGGCCAAGGGCAGCAGTAATCCGGCAATCTCACGGAAAATTTCTGACATCTTCCGGCTCTTCATACTAAAATTATATCAAGCGGCCATTATGGAATCAACATCTTTGACAGGACTTTCAACTCAGGGGTATAATACTTTTCTAAAATGAAATCAAGGGTTGTTATCTCTCTCATAATCATATCCATTGTTACCGGTGTATCTGTCGGAAGCTATCTTGCCATTGCAAGGGGAATTCCATCTATTGCTGAACTCAAGCAGTACAAGCCCACCACCGGCACAAAGATATATGCAGACGATGACGTGCTTATCGGGGAACTCAAGGTTGAAAAAGGCATATTTGTGCCTCTGGACAGAATGCCGCAGCATCTTATAGATGCAGTGATCGCTACCGAAGATTCAAGGTTCTGGAAACATAAGGGGATAGATTATGTTGCGATCGGCAGGGCTGTCCTCAAGGATATTATCCATATAGAACTTAAAGAGGGCGCCAGCACAATAACCCAGCAGCTTGCAAAGGTCGTGTTTCTTACGCCGGAAAAGACCCTTAAGAGAAAGATCAGGGAGGCATCGCTTGCAATAAAAATAGAAAAGAACCTTGATAAGAAAGAGATACTGGAGCTTTATTTGAATAAGATATATTTTGGCCACGGCGCATACGGAGTGGAGATGGCGTCCCGCGTATATTTCGGCAAGTCCGTAAGAGACATAACACTGCCTGAGGCAGCCATGATAGCAGCCCTTATAAAGGCCCCTTCGACATATTCCCCATATAACAACCTTACAAAGGCAAAGGAAAGGCAGGATACGGTTCTTTTCCGGATGGAGGAAGAAGGATGCATTAAAAAATCAGAGAGAGAAAAAGCAGCAAAACAACCGCTATATTTATCGAGCCTTAGAAGAGGCATGGAGGCAAATAACTATTTTGTTGAATACATAAGGAAATATCTCGAAAGCACCTACGGCGAAGAAACTGTATATAAAGGCGGGTTAAAGGTCTATACAACGCTTGACAGGAGAATGCAGCTATCTGCCCAGAAGGCATTGCAGGAAGGGCTGAGAGAGCTTGACAAAAGGCGCGGCTGGAGGGGGCCGCTGGAACACAAGGAAATAGCTATTAAAAAAGAGCTGGAAAGCAAAGATGTATATAATTCCGTTATCACGGACGGAAGCGAGATAACGTCAGGCCTGGTGCTCAAGGCCGGTGAAAAAGATGCTGTTATCAAGACAAGAGGAATTATCGGGAGACTGTCTATAGAAGATGCCCAGTGGGCCGGCATTGCCGTAGACAAAAAAACAAAGAAGCCGGTTGCAGTTAAAGGCTTTAATCTTACGAAGATACTGGCCCCCGGTGATATGATTAAGGTGAAAATTAAAGGGGCAAAGGGCAAAGATATCAGCCTCTCTCTTGAACAGGAACCCGAGGTAGAAGGCGCTGTTGTTGCAATCGAACAGGGCACAGGGTTTATCAGGGCCCTTGTGGGAGGTTACGACTTTACAAAGAGTGAATTTAACAGGGCCATTTATGCAAAACGCCAGCCGGGCTCTGCATTCAAGCCAATAATATACGCTGCTGCGATGGACAATGGGTTCACGCCGGCAAGCATAATAGTTGACGAACCGGTTACTTATACGGGCGGCCCAAAAGGCGACTGGAAACCGGAAAATTATGACCACAAACACTATGGCCCTACGCGGCTGAGGGATGCACTGGCATATTCCAGAAATGTTGTTACAGTAAAGCTTGTGGATGCAATGGGCGTTGGCAAGGTTATTGACTTTGCAAGGAGCATCGGCCTTGAAGGTGACATTCCGCATAATTTAAGCATAGCCCTTGGCAGCTTAAGCGTAACACCGCTGGAACTTGCTTCAGGATACAGCGTCTTTGCCAACAGCGGGAATAAGATGAATCCAACGGCCATTAAATATATCACAGATTCAAAGGGCAGCATAGTTGCGAGCAATGAGCCCGGGAGCACCCAGGCAATAAGCCAGCAGACAGCGTTTCTTATAACGTCCATGATGCAGGACGTTATAAATTACGGGACAGGCTGGAGGATAAAGGCGCTGGGCAGGCCTGCCGCAGGAAAGACAGGCACGACAAATGATTACAGGGATGCGTGGTTCGTGGGGTACACAACAGGCCTCACTGCCTGTGTATGGGTTGGGTTTGACGATATAAGGCCCCTCGGGTCCCAGGAAACAGGCGCAAAGGCAGCATCGCCAATATGGCTTAATTTTATGAGGTCTGCATCTGGTAGCGAAGAGCCTCTTGATTTCTCTGTGCCTGAAGGGATTGTACGGTATGCGATAGACCCGGCCACAGGGCTTTTGGCAAAAGAAGAAATCCCCGGTGTTCTGAAGGAATATTTTAAGGAAGGCACCCAGCCGACACAATTTGCAAGCTCGCCGATAATACCCGAGAAAAAAGATGCGGTGAATTTAGATTTTGATTAGATTGCAGTTATTTTTTCTTGGTCTTTTTTGAGATATACACAATGCAGTCTTCGCATATCTTGCCGCTTTCCTTGTTGCATATCATCCTGTTGAGCTCCCAGCAGGGCTTTGTCTTGTCTATATAAGCAGAGCATTTATTCTTCCTCTCTTCAGAACATACTGTTATCTCCCAGCAGGGAGCATATTCGAGGAGTTTCTTTATGCCTTCAATGCTTATTTTTTTGGTATGGATAAGCTCCCTTAAACATCTCAGCCACTTGATATCGTTTTCTGAATAAAATCTGTTTTTATTCCTGCGGGCAGGTTTCAGCAGCCCATGTTTTTCATAAAGCCTTAGGGTCTGGTCTGTTGTGCCTATTAATTCAGCCACTATGCCGATTGGGTACAGCGGCGCCTCTTTTTTTTCGTCTTCTGTCAGTTCCTTCTTCATATAACCTTTCTTCAGCTCTTTATCGCAAATTATAGCATATCGTTAAGACATTTATTAATCCCAGTTATTAAATATCATTTGAATTAAAAATGCAAGGAATTTATTGTATGCCTTATATAAAAATCTTTCCGGGGTTCAGCAGGCCTTTAGGGTCAAAAATATTTTTTATGCCTTTCATCAAATCAAGCTCGTGCTTTTTAATCTCCATGCCGATATAGGAGGCCTTTGTGATTCCCACACCGTGTTCCCCTGAAATGGTCCCCCCAAAACCCAGAGTCATGGTAAATATTTCCTTTACCAGCGCCTCTGCCTGCCGGTATCTTTCCGCATCATTCCTGTCAACCATGATATTTACATGGATATTGCCGTCCCCTGCATGCCCGAAGTTTACTATCTTTATGCCGCTTTCTTCAGAGAGTCTTTTAAGATACTTAAGCATATCAGGTATCTTGTCCCTCGGCACAACAATGTCCTCATTTATCTTTGTAGGGTTCAGGTTATAAAGCGCAGGCGATACTGACCGCCTTGCCTCCCACAACTTGCCCCTTGCAGCAGCATCTTCTGCCATCTTCACCTCGGCATTAAGCGAGGTGCAGATATCCGCTATTTTTGCCGCCTCTTTTGTTATGGCCGCAGGGTGGCCGTCGAGCTCGATGAGCAGTAGCGCCTCAACCCCTTTTGGAATACCAACGGGCTTGAAGCTTTCAACTGCTGCGATTGTTTCTGCATCCATGAACTCAAGTGTCCTTGGTATTACCCTGGATGCTATTATTTTTGAAACCGCAGTGCCTGAGGCCTCAAGGTTATCAAACATAACAAGCAGCGTAATAACCTCTTCCGGTAAAGGAAGTATCCTGAGGCGGATCTTTGTTATCACTGCAAGGGTTCCTTCTGAACCCGTAAGCAGCCTTGTCAGGTCATACCCGACAACCCCTTTAGGGGTCCTTACACCTGTAGTTATAATCTCGCCATTGGGCAGGACTGCCTCAAGCTCCATCACATAATCTTTAGTGACGCCGTATTTCAGTGCCCTTGGCCCGCCGGCATTTTCTGCAACATTCCCTCCGATTGTGCAGAAGTTCATGCTTGCCGGGTCAGGAGGATAAAAGAATCCAAGGTATTCAAGCTCGCGCTGAAGCCTGCCGTTTATCAGCCCTGGTTCCACTATGACATTAAGATTTTCAGTGTCAAGCGCTATGAGCCTGTTCATTTTTTCAAAGCTCAGTACAATAGATCCCTTCAATGGTATTGAGCCGCCTGTCATGCCGGTGCCTGCGCCTCTTGGCGTAACAGGGATTTCATTCTGCCAGGCATATCTCATTATCCTGACAACTTCCTCTGTGTTTTTTGGCCAGGCTACTGCGGAGGGAACTCCTTCAAGCCCTGAGGCATCAAAGCCGTAACAGACCAGGTCTTCAGGTTCTGTTGATATCTTTATATCGGGCAGTATATCAGTGATTCTGCTTATAGTGCGGCCCGGTGTCATCATGTAATTCGCAGGGTATTTGTGTGGCAGAGGGCCAGGGCCAGGGCATCTGCACTATCCGCAGACAATTTGACTTTTAAATTCAGCACCATTGCAACCATCTCCTGAACCTGATGTTTTTCAGCCCTGCCATACCCTACAACTGCTTTTTTCACCTCAAGGGCGCTGTACTCATAAACAGGAATCCCGCGGGAAGCTGCTGCCACAAGCGCCGCGCCCCTTGCCTGCCCGAGCGTCAGAGCCGCCTTTATGCTCTTTGCGAAAAAAACCTTTTCAATTGCAACCTCATCAGGAGAATATTCTTTTATGATCTCTGAAAGGCCGTTATAAATTTCCCTGAGCCTTGCATCGAGAGGCTGTTTGGAAGAAAGCATTATCCTCCCGGATGCGACATAGGCTGGATTCAGCGCAAAAGTCCTGTTGGTTGCGACTCGATTCTCCGAGAAGTTCGAAGTGCCGGCCTTAAGGCCTTCCGTGCTTATGCGCCTTGTCGCTTCAGCGCTTATAATTCCATAACCACAGACAATACTTCCGGGGTCTATGCCGAGTATGAGCTTTGGCCTATTTTTTTCGTGGTGCCTCAAACAGTATCTCCTCCACCATCTGGCAGAGGACATGGCCAAGCGTTATGTGGGTCTCCTGAATCCTCGGGGTATTATCAGACGGGACGATGAATGCATAGGTAGCCTTTGATGCAAACTTTTCTCCTTTAGCTCCGGTAAATGCTATTGACCTTAATTTCTTTTTCCTTGCCACGTCCATTGCCTTCAGAACATTAGCGGCGCTGCCGCTCGTGCTGATGGCAAGAACAATATCGCCTTCAGACCCGATTGCCTTCAGCTGTTTTGCAAAGATATCCGAATAGTCATAATCATTGGCAATAGCTGTGATTATTGCCATGTCAGTGTTAAGTGCAATGGCAGGGAGGCTCGGCCTCTCTTTTTTGAATCTGTTGACAAATTCAGCGGCTATATGGGAAGCATCTGTTGCGCTCCCTCCGTTACCGAAAAGGATAAGTTTCTTGCCGTCGTTAAAAGTGTCAGCTATGACCTTTGATACTTCTACTATGGCATCAATGTTGTCTTTTACAAACTTATCTTTAACGCTGATGCTTTCTTCAAATGCCTTTAATATTTTTTCTTTCATGTCCAGGTTTTTTCCTTCGGGAAACAGAAGATTTATACAGATAGAGTAATTCAACCGGACTTTACATGTCAATTAAATTTTGGTTTAGTTTTTATCCGGAATAGAGCTAAAATAGAAATATAATGATAAACATCCGTAAAAATGGCCAGACGCCTGATAATATGGAAAGGGCGTCAAGATTGCGGGAGGTCTTTGAAGCCCTCTGCGAAAGGAACAAGAACGTCCCTGTTATTGTAGAGGGCAAAAGGGATGCGGCTGCCCTCAGAGAACTTGGCCTTGATGGCGAGATAATAACACTTCACAGCGGGCAGAGCATTTATGATTTTTGCGAAGATATCTCTGAGAGATTCCACAGGGTAATAATACTCCTTGACTGGGATGAAAAAGGAGAAAGCCTGAGCAAGAGCCTGTGCAAACACCTGAACGGGCAGTGGGAGGAATTCTCAGCATTCCGGGAACTCCTGAAAATCCTCTGCCAGAAAGATATAAAGGACATCGAGGGGATACCAAAACTTCTGAGAAGGCTCGAGGCAGATGAAACTCCTTGGCAATAAGGGTGAAGACCTTGCCGAGGGATTTTTAAAGAAAAAAGGATACAGGATAATCTCAAGGAACTACAAGACCCCCATAGGCGAGGTGGATATTATTGCAGAAGATAAAGGCACAATCGTATTTGTTGAAGTCAAGACGCGGACAAATGATTCTTACGGCTATCCATTTGAAGCAGTTGATGCCAGAAAGCAGCGCAAGCTCAAAAACCTTGCCCTCTTTTACATGAAACAAAAGAAAAAGGAATTTGCCGTCAGATTCGATGTCCTGAGCATACACATCAGCAATGGCCAAAAAGAGGTAGAACATATTATGGATGCATTCGAGGTTTAAGGCTAATCACATTGCCCTGTATGATCGCGTATTCCGGTAACGTCCTTGAAATGATATTGATTTTTGTAATACTATATCAGAATGCCGAAGTGGTGGAACTTGGTAGACACGCACGTTTGAGGGGCGTGTGGGGTAACCCATGCGGGTTCGAGTCCCGCCTTCGGCACCATTTATCTCTCTTCTTTAGAAAAATAAATTTCAGCTAAAATAAAGTTGATATAGTCCATAGTGCCACAGCACCTTTCCTTCCGCACTGTGGCACTTAATTAGTGTTTTGGATAAGATGTCCCATAAATAAATATTTTACTATATACAAATTTTATGCTATTTTTGTAATATACGGTACTTTTGTAAATATAATATAAGAAAAATAGCAATGAAACCACTAACCGAAAATAGCTTTTTTAAAGAAGTCATTCAATCACCAGATTTTCAACGATTAAAAGGGATTTCTTTTTTAGGTATTTTAGACTATTGCTTTGAAAGTAAAAGCTATTCTACGCGATATGATCATAGCCTTGCTGTTGCAAATCTCTGCTCAGAATACTTACTGAGAAAGAATATTTCAGAAACAGAAAAAAAATATTTTGTCTTAGCTGGACTTCTTCATGATATTGGGCACTGTGGTTTTTCGCACAGCCTGGAGCCAGTTTTCGAAGAGAAGTTTTCGATTACTCATCATGATATCACAAAGGAGATAATAACAGATTCGCCTTATCTGGCAAAAACATGGGTTAAACACAATATTGATCCCTCTCGGATTATCGATACAATTGAAGGACTCTCGAACTCCAGAGACAAGGTTATTGCACAAATGCCTATCAATTTTGATACGTTGGACGGCATTGCAAGAACTGAAAAAAGATTTTCCACTTCTAATCGTGCAAATCTTATTAGCGCTCAAACTTTTAATGTCCTCTGCGAGAAGGATGATTGGAGCAATCAATTACGACAATTTGATTCATTTTGGGAACAGAAGGGAAGAATCTATGGCTCATTTATTTACAATGACAAAGCACAAACAATTGAATTGTGTTTTCAGAATTTATTCAGAAATGAAACGACCCTCTACAAAGAAGATTTTCTGCTGACTGAGCCTGAGCTCTTTGAGAAATTTGCATGGTTAAGAACTTTTACCACGGGAATTAATAACAGAACAGATGAGTTTATAAGATCAAAATCAGAAGATAATCTTGACTGCACAATTAAAACAAGCATCAGAAATTTTTTTGTTAACTCAGATGGCGATTTTTCTCCCCATAAGAATGACAGATATTTAACCTCAATCGAAGAGAAGGGATACAGCTTCAAAGACAATTATGCCTTTGCTATATTTCGAAGAGTTCTGTAAAGAAACAAAATTGCCCTCTGCCACATGCTCAATAATAGCGGATTCTTATAGATTCACGGCTGAAAAAATATCTCTTACAAAAAAGCTGTTACAAAAAGAATTAAAGGCTATCACTTCTAAAGATAAATATTGTGTTGTGGCTGTAGGATCTTACGGCAGATATGAAGCATCACAAGAGTCAGATCTGGATGGTTATATCATCTATGAGAAAAATCTTCCAACAAGGGTCCTCACAACAATAGATAGTAAAATCAAAAAAGTTGCTCGGGAAGGTAGCATAAGACTCAGCGAGGGGTTTAAACACATTTCACTTAATGATATGCATAAAAACATTGGCGGGGAGGATGATACAAATCCGTACATTACAAACAGAATTTTGTTTTTGCTCGAATCTGAATGCTTATATGGCCTGCCATTTTATTCTCTCGCTTACAAAAACATACTTAAGAAATACCTGAATGATGTCCTGAAATTCAAGAAACAGTCTCCTCGTTTTTTGTTGAGCGACATCATCAGGTACTACCGCACAATTTGCGTAGATTACGAATTTAAGGTAACGGAAGAAAATAAAGACTGGGCGCTGAGAAATATTAAGCTCCGCTTTTCACGAAAGGGCTTATATTTTGGAGGCATAGCGATTCTTTTAAACAGCATGAATAAGAGAGATACAGATAAATATGCCTATATATACAAAAACTTAAGGTTGCCATTTGCCGACAAAATATCTCATATTTTACTTGAGCAACACAAGACCCATGAACATGCGAATATTTTGTCGCTATACGCTGATTTTTTGAAAGAGATTTCCGCGAAAAGAACTAGAGACCATCTCAAGAAACTGCATAAGTCGGATAGACGGAAAGATGAAAAATTTCTCAGCTTGGAGAAAAAGGCAAATAGTTTTAATGTGAGCCTTAGAAAACTGCTGGATAATGGAACTTGGGGAGACAAGAATTACATTGATCTCTTAGTGCTGTAAAGCACCTGACTATCTCGGTTAATAATATGTCACGCCTTCCTCCCTCAAAACCGTATCCCCAAAAGTCCCCCATCATCTGTGGCATCAGTGAATGTCTGACGAATATAGTCACCGAATTTGAAGTCAGCACTGAAATCATTAGCGGGTATCGCATCGGAATTCATCGTGCATATATACTGAAAATTTAGTTTTGCTGATTCTTTGGCTGCCAGTTCAAGAGCTAAAGCCTTTTGCCTTTCATCAACATCAGCAAAGATTATGCTGTCATGGATTAGAAAGCCCGGCCTGAATTCTTTCTCCGCCCAAATCTGTGCAAACACAAGGTCATAACAGAATATCTTCATATTGCCAATGCCATGACTTCCGGAACGTTCAATGTTAACACCGAATTTAAGACCGGTCTTTGTAACATCAATTGAGAGTGTGCCAGGGGCTTCATAGAGCGCTTGAGAGTTCGAGTTAAAAAGAAGAATTGCTTTTTCCTTCTGCAATTTTCTTTCGGAAAGATCAGTGCTTAATTGCTGTTGAAGCAGTGCGATTTCTATGGCAAGCTCACTTTTCCCTTGCTCAAATCTTTTCAGGTTTTCTATCTTAATCGCCAAATCTTTCAGTTCAGAAACGGTTTTTTGGTTGTTATTCTGCAATTGTGTATATTCCTCAAGTGCACCGTGCTCTTTCAAAATAAGCATTAATTCAGCCCTTTTTGAGGATAGTGCCTGCTTCTGTTGTTCCCTTTGTGCTATGTTGGTTTTTATTCTTTCTATTTCTGTCTTTAGGAAGTCTTTTCTATTAGAAACAACCTGCTTGTGGAAGGACAAAACATCATCAATTCTTTTTGTCACCAGGGCTGATAAATGGAGACCTGCTTCCTCATAGATTTTAATAACAGATTCCGGCTTTGCGTCAACTTCTTCATTAAGGCTTGCCTCATAGTGCTCAAGCAGTCTCTTGTCATTGATGTTTTCGTTAATAAGTTCATGTATTTTTCTGGTTATGTCGTTTGCCTCTGACTCTATATTACTGTACTGTAGGTGCACTTTGAATTTTTTTAAATCCTTTTCTTCTTGCTTAGTCTGAGCTTCAAGCCTAACCTTAACCGCTTCAAGCTCTCCAAGCGTTCCCATTAAATTAGCAAGAATTTCTGATTGAGCTTCCTGCTTAATCTGAGCAAGAATTTTCTCTCTATCCTTCAATACCTGTAACCTAGAAACAAATTCCCAGCCAAGGCCAAGAAGATACGAATTATTCACCTGAATATCCCACGTAAGCTGTTGCTTGTACTGCTGAAATGGATTAAGAAAAGCTCCTCTCTGACCGTTACGCCTGACAATATAAGAAATCAAACTTCTAAAAGTTGGTACGTATTTCATAGTGTCGTATGAGGGTTTAAGTCCAAACATCAATACTCCGAGTGTCTTATTCCAGTCATTTTTTGAAAGCACTTTAGTACCTGTCTCAAGGTCGGCATCTGGAGGAATCGGCCATCCAGAACAGTCCCCGTCTATGATGATTTTATTTTGTTTGGCAGTATTCCTAGTTACAGAATATTTTTTCCCTGCTATGTCAAGGTCTATGGTGAATGACCAGTCATCCAATTCTTTTTTGGAGAGGGTTTCACCTTTATTTGCGCCCATACAAAAATGTATAATCTCAACAAGAGTAGACTTTCCAAGCCCATTTCGTGAATCTTTTTTTGTGGACTCTTTTGTCCTTTCCGCAAGAATTACATTGAATCCAGGCTGAAACTTTATGGTTTTGAATGACGGCTTATCGCTCTTTACGGAATATATCATTTTTCAACCCTTCTCAAGAGACCGTCCTTAAAATCAACAGTGCCAATTATGAATAAGAAATCAAGCGCCAAGGTGAACCTCTCAAAGCTTTTGATTTCCGGCAAAGAATGCGTTCCAGCCCATAAAGAAGTTACTGTTCTGTCCGCGTCAAGATGTCTCAAGAGGATTGCCCCTACGCCAATTAGAGTGTTCGATAGTTTTAAGTGTTTTGTAGGAAGAATCATTTCTCAAACACCTCACATTTTTCAAACAAATAGACAAGCACTGTCAGCCCAGCAGCTCTCTGTTTAAAATCTGTAGCACCTGCACATGCGAAATCCAAAAGCCCATTAAATAGGTCGTCCCCACTCAGCATTTCAGTATTTTTCAGTTGTTCATACTCCATTACAAATCCTTGTGACAAATGCTCACCAAATTCTATATCAGGGCATCTATTAACAAAATCAGCTACCTGCTTTGCTTGTATCATTCCCATCATGATCAGTTGCTCAATGGTGTTAGAAAGGCCGTTCTTCTTAATTTTATCCTTGGGCGGAATTAGCGTTAATGAGTCATTTACGACTGCCTGACCAGACATGATATACCGTGTAACAACACTAAGCTCTGCAAAAGTCACCTCTACAACAGCTTGGCCAGTGAGCATATTTATCCAATCCTCATGGTCTCGTTTAATGTCGGATAGTTTTTCGACAGTATATGTATTTGGCTGATCATCAATTTGTTTATGGCAGGATGGGCACATAAAAATAAGGTTGGGGTGAGCATTTCGCTCTATGTCAGACATGTTGGCATCATAGCGAGCAGATCCTGGTTTTTCACCTTTGATGTGGGCCATCTCGGCAACGAGTGACGCAGGATCAGTTGCAGTACTGTCAACGACCAGAATTTTCCGACAATCAGGCATTGCACATCTATTGCCACTTTTAGTACATAGTATTTTCTGATCTTTTGGTTTTATTTCGCTCATGTTTTTAGTTTTGCAGTTGAGGTGTCCACGGATAACAATCTCCTTTCCGACAATTTTCAACCCAAAATCCCTTTCAATAATAGTTATTTTGAACGGTTTTTTGCAAGCATATGCCAGATGGTGAACAAAAGGTCTGAAACCCCGACTTGCTTATTTCTGTTCTATAGAACTTTGGAACTATCTCAGCGACATCTTTGCATCAAGAACAATCGCGCCTTTGGGATAAAGCGAGACAGGATTTAAATCTATCTCTTCAACATCTCCTGATGAGATTATCTCTGAGACAGCGAGGATTACCTTTATAAGGGCGTCCTTATCAACAGCAGGTTTTCCGCGAAAGCCTTCAATCAGTTTATACCCTTTTATCTGCTGAATAAGCCAAAACGCGTCTTTCTCCTTCATCGGCGCTAAGGCAAATGCGACATCCTTGTATAATTCTACAAATACACCGCCAAGCCCGAACATCACAACAGGGCCGAACTGCTTGTCTATTATTCCTCCGACAATAACTTCAAGCCCCTCCGGAGCCATTTCCTCGACAAGCACTCCTTCTGCATTCTCTATCCCTGAAAGTTCATTAACAGCATTTTTTAATTCATCCTCATTTTTAATCCTGAGCCTTATCCCTTTTGCATCAGTCTTTGACGTTATCTTTGAAGAAGAGACCTTGGCAACAAGGGGATATGAGAGAGCCGAGAGCTGAGAGCCGAGGGCTGAGAGCGGTGTTTCTTTAGGTATGAACACACCCATTGGCACAGAAAGCCCGATGCTTTTCAGAAACCCTTTGACTTCGTGTTCAAGGAAAGTTCTTTTGTCTTTATTCTTTTCGAAAAAAGCTTTTATCATTATGTATTAATTATAGCCTGATTTTTTGTTATTTCGAATAAATTATTACAGTACGGCAAAAAAACATAAATGCTTTAAGTTTCCAAGCCCATTATAATAAAGGCAGCATGAAAAAGGATGTCATTATTATCGGGGCAGGGGCAGCAGGCCTGATGTGCGCTATTGAATCAGGAAAACGCGGCCGCTCTGTTTTAATTCTTGACCATGCTAAAAAAATAGGGAGCAAGATACGCATCTCAGGGGGCGGGCATTGTAATTTTACGAATATTAATGTTTCCCCTGACAAATATCTCTCTCACAACCCTCATTTCTGTAAATCAGCCCTCAGCCGTTTTACACCCCATGATTTTATTGCCATGCTTGAAAAACATGGCATCAAATATCATGAAAAAGAACTGGGCCAGCTATTCTGCAATGAAAGCGCTGCAGAGATTGTTAACATGCTTCACAAGGAATGTAAGGAAGCCGGCGTTGAAATACGCTTAAACTGCCATATTTCAGAGATAAAAAAACATGGTTCCTTTGTAATTTCAACAAACCTTGGCGCGTTCCAATCAGAATCACTGGTCATTGCAACAGGCGGCCTGTCCTATCCTGAACTTGGGACAACAGGTTTTGGCCACACTATAGCCAAAAAGTTAGGTATCAGGGTCACACCGGTAAAACCTGCGCTGGTCCCGCTTACATTCAGCAAAAAAGACCTTGGTATTTTCGGAGAATTGAGCGGTATCTCAATCAATGCAGCTGTCAGTTGTAACAATAAAGAATTCCGCGGGGATATTCTTTTCACTCACCGCGGGCTCAGCGGGCCTGCTGTCCTCCAAATCTCATCTTGCTGGAATCAGGGCGATACCCTCATCATCAATCTGTTGCCGGCAATAGATGCCTATGAGTTATTCCTGACAAAACAACAGAGCAAAATGGAGATGAAAAATTTTCTGCCCCAATATCTGCCCAAGCGGTTTATCCAGAAATGGTGCGATTTATATATTCAGCAAAAACCAATCTGCCAATACACAGACAGGGAACTTAATAAGATTGCCCGGCAGCTCCACAACTGGGAGATTAAGCCGGCAGGGACTGAAGGATATAAAAAAGCCGAAGTTACTCTTGGCGGAATTGACACGGATGAATTATCATCTAAGACAATGGAAGCTAAAAAGATTGCCGGGTTGTATTTTATAGGAGAGGCTGTGGATGTTACCGGGCAGCTTGGAGGGTACAACCTTCACTGGGCCTGGGCGTCAGGCCATGCTGCAGGGCAATATGCGTAAAACAATAATTCTGGCCTCGGCATCTCCAAGGAGAAAAGAGCTGTTAAAACTAACCGGCCTGAAATTCAGGGTTGATGCAAGTAACTATGAAGAAAACCTGAACCTGAAATTAAAGCCTCATAAACTCGCAAGGTTCCTGTCTAAACAAAAAGCAAAGACAGTTGCCGGAAAATATAAAGATGCGGTTATTATTGCAGCAGACACATTTATTGTCTTTAAAAACAGATTGCTCGGCAAACCGCACACCGCCGCAGAAGCAAGGAAAATGCTCAAAACACTTAACGGCAAATCGCACTCCGTGATTACAGGCTTTACTATCATGGATACCGGCAGCAATAAAACAACCTCAGGCTCAGTAGAGACAAAGGTCTACCTCAAAAAGCTTTCCTCAAAAGAGATAGATGCCTATGTCAGGACAAAAGAACCTCTGGACAAGGCAGGGGCCTATGCGATTCAGGGACTGGGCTCTGTCATTATCAAAAAAATAGAGGGAGATTATTTTAATGTAATCGGCCTTCCCTTGAGTGCTTTAACGGAAAGCCTTAAGAAATTCGGCATTTTCGTGTTATGAGCGGAAAAGATAATATCCTGGATAAACTGCTGTCTAATTATTGTTTTTGGAGCCTTGCTGCAATAGGCTCGTTCATCATACTTGTTTCCCTTTTTTTAGCTGCTGTTTTTATTCAGAGAATAAACTTCTTAATGCTCGTGATGGTCCTGTTGTTTGGTTTTCTCTGGATAGGCGCGACCTCGATAAGCCGCCATTCCTTTGTCCTTCTTAAAAGGTATATCGGCAGGGAGGGAGAAATAAGTATTTTAGAGTTCCTTTCAACACAGCTTGTTGTCTTTCTGTTTCCCTTTGCTTACAGGAAGGTAAAAAAAGAAGCAGAGTTATACAGGAAGAAAAATTCAGCGGACTAAAACATCCTCTTTAGCCGCCTTTAGCTCATTAATGGTTTCCATCATCTGATATTTTGTCTTTGCATGAAATGCCTTTTCTCTCAGCGGCTTAATATCCTTAAGCCCTTTTGTATACCACACAAAAAATTTACGGAAAAGCTTAATCCCTATCAGCTCACCGTGGTAATCACTGCATAAATTCAGGTGTGTGAGCATCGTGTTGACTATTTCATCCCTGCGGCGTCTCTGCGGTATCGTGCCGTTTCTCATGAATTCCTCTGCATCCTTAAATATCCAGGGATTCCCCAGTGCGCCCCTTGCTATTACCACACCGTCACAGCCTGTCTCATCGAACATTTTTTTAATCAATTGGGGGGAGAGCACATCTCCGCTGGCTATGACCGGTATCGCAAGCGCCTCTTTTACCTCTCTGATTACCTGATAATCCACCCCTCCTTTATACCCCTGCTCTCTTGTTCTTCCATGGATGAATAGCCCCTTTATTCCTGAATCCTGGGCATAAAGCGCCACGTCTCTGGCATTTACGCAGGCCTCATCCCACCCTGAACGTATCTTTACAGTGACAGTGACATTGGAATTTTCAACCAGCGCCTTAAGCAGTTCACTTAATCTGCGAGGCTCCTTAAGCAGGCTTGCTCCTTCGCCCCTGCTCGTTACCTTGCTTACAGGGCAGGCTGCATTAAAATCTATAATATCGAAAAGGTATTCTTTCAGCACTTCCAGCGCGCCGCGTATGGATTCAGTATCATTACCGAGCAATTGTATCCCCAGAGGCCTGTCAGAAGGAATCGTTGCAAGCATATCCAGTGTCTTTTTGTTCCGGCTGACAAGGGCGCGGCAGCTTATCATCTCTAAAAACGCAAATTTACACCCGAAAGAACGGTTAATCATACGAAACGGCAGATCGCTTATCCCTGACAGCGGGGCCAGAATATACGGAGAAGGGAATGTTACGTTGCCGATCTTAAGCACAGACGCTATTCTATATTTAAGCTTTGGGCTGCGTCAATCGTGCATAATAAATCAGATAAGCAATCAGGGGTCAACAGCAATGCTTATTTTTAGATTCTTGCATCCCTCTGCAAGCTTTAAAAATTCTTTTGCGGAAGAATAAAGCTTTGTCTTTGATGTGGTTTTTATAAGCATTGAATGTTCCTTGCGGCCTTTTCTGCTCATTGAGGCCGAAGGCCCGAGAATCTCCAGTTCTTTATTATCTTGAACAAGCCTTTTTATAACAGCTGCCACCCTGTTATCATCGTAATCACTGCCTTTAAAGGTAATAAGCGCAATTTTCGAATACGGAGGATATGACATTTCTTTTCTTTTTGAGAGTTCTTCCTCGCAAAATCCGGCATAATCATGGTTTCTGATAAATTTAAACAGATAGTTCCTGGGCATTCTTGTCTGGATAAACACCCTGCCCAGGGGCTTTATCTTATCAGCTATGGCAGACAATTCCTGATAAGCCTTTTCTATTGCCCTGAAGTCAGGCAGGTTTATATATATATCAGCGTTCAGGACAGCTCCCATATCAAATCCGTCTTGTGGCATCAGTCTCTTCGTCATAAGCTTTGTACCGAGAACTATGGTCTCGCCTTTTATTATCTCTGAAAGGCCGGCCTTTGCTGCCTTTTTTTCTATCCTGTCGCTGTCGAGCCTGACAGGGTCAATATTGAAAAGTTTTTTTATATTCTCTTCAACTCTCTGTATGCCTGTGCCACGGAGCTCAATTTTGAAGCTGCCGCATTTTTTGCACTTTTCAGGAGGCAGAGAGCTAAAACCGCAGTAATGGCACCTGAGAACCTTATCATTCTTATGGAAAATCAATGGAATACCGCAACTGTTGCAGGTTTCTGTATTATCGCATTCTTTGCAGGTGAGCAATGAATACCCTTTCCTGTTAATGACAAACATAATTCGTTCATTTTTTTTGATAGCATATGATGCTGCATCAATTACGGTCTTTGATATGTTCTGGGCAGGCTGTTTTTCATTATACATATTCAATATTCTTATCTTTGGCCTCTGGACAGATGCCTCAGGCCTCAGGAATGCATACTTGTTCTGTTTTACATTGTAGATTGACTCAAGAGACGGGCATATTGAGGATAATACAACTGTTGCCTTTTCAAGATAACCCCTCATTACAGCAACATCCCTTGCATTATACCTCAATCCTTCTTCTGTTTTGTATGAACTGCTGTGTTCCTGCATCACTGCAATCAGAGATACGTTCTTCATTGGAGCAAAGACAGCTGCCCTTGTTCCGAGCACTACGTCGCATTCCCCGGAAAGGACTTTTTCGATTGTAGCTGAACGCTGGCCGTGGCTCATACCGCTGTGAAGTATGCAGAGCTTTTCCCCGGCAATCTCCCTTATAAAGGGTTCAAGGTGGCTTATGTGCGCAATCTCAGGGACAAGGATTATTGCGCTTCCCTGTTGGCGCGTTTGAAGGAGCCTCCTGATAAATGATATTTCATAAAAAGAGGCCGGTGCATGAAGAAGAAATGCTTTATATTCTTTTTTTACAACAGACCTGTTAATTGCTGAAATTATATTTTCTTCAATTTCATTCAATGGCCTCTGCTCTCTGCCATCTGCCATCTGCCCTCTGGCCTGAGTTTCCCTTGCCTTTACTTTCCTGAATGCCTCCTTTGGAAGCATATTCTTTAACACGACGCCTTTGTTTGCAATGTAGTAATCCGACATCCAGTCAAGCAGTTTTAATAAAGGCGGTTCAAGCATTGGAGTTTCGCCATGGATGTCGCTTATATAGCGCAAAGCGTTCGGCGCAGAGCGTGCAGCATGTGAGGATTTACTTAAGATTATTCCCTTTGCAACCTGATTTTTCAAAGGCGCAGAAACGAGCATTCCAGGCAGGGCTTTATCAATAAGATTGTCAGGGCATTTATAGGTTAACGGGCCGAGATTTATAGGGAAAAGCACATCAATAAATTCCATGTTGGATTTTAGCACAGAAGGGATTTTAAGTTTTCATTTAATTTTCTTTTTAAATCATATATAATTATCCAAACGCATGACAGCGATTGTTATTATCCCTGCCCGTTATGATTCGACCCGTTTTCCGGGCAAGCCCCTTGCACCCCTAAATGGGAAACCCCTCATCCAGCACGCTTATGAAAACTCAAAAAAATCAAAGCTTGCAAAAGAGGTAATGGTTGCAACAGACAGCAAGGCCATATTTGAGGCCGTGCTCGGCTTCGGAGGAAAGGCAGTTATGACCTCAAGCTCGCATGCATCAGGAACTGACCGCATAGCAGAGGCCGCCGCCTCTTTGGATTATGATATAATTGTCAATGTCCAGGGCGACGAGCCGCTCATCAGGTCTGAGATGATTGACGATGTTATAGGGCTGCTCGATGATAAAAAAGCAGCAATGGGCACTTTGGTAAAAAAGATAGAAAACCCTGAAGAGATATTTGACCCTAATGTTGTTAAGGCTGTATTTGATAAGGACAGGTTTGCAATGTATTTTTCAAGGGCGCCGATACCGTATCACAGAGAGTTATTTAGTGCCAAAGTGCCAAAGTGCCAAAGTGCCAAAGATAGTACAACTACGGAACTACGGAACTATGGAGCTAAGGAACTATTTATGTTCAAACATATCGGCATTTACAGTTATAAAAAAGATGTGCTTTTGAAACTTGCAGGCATGGAACCAGTTAAGCTGGAGCAGATTGAGAAACTTGAACAGCTCCGGGCGCTTGCAAACGGGTTCAGGATAAAGGTAAAAGAGACATTATTCGAAACGGTCGGGGTTGATAGCCCTCAGGATTTAGAAAGGGCAAAGAAATGGCTAAATTTATCTTCGTAACAGGCGGAGTTTTATCATCCCTTGGGAAAGGCATTGCCGCCTCTGCAATAGGCGCGCTTCTTGAGGCAAGGGGGCTTAAGGTCACGCTTCAAAAACTTGACCCCTACATCAATGTGGACCCGGGCACATTAAGCCCGTTCCAGCACGGCGAGGTCTTTGTAACAGACGATGGCGCAGAGACAGACCTTGACATAGGGCACTATGAAAGATTCACCCACATAAGGACATCTCAGGCAAATAATTACACCACAGGGAAAATTTACTACAATGTCATCACAAAAGAAAGGCGGGGCGATTATCTGGGAGATACGGTCCAGGTAATTCCTCATATCACAGATGAGATAAAGCGCGCAATAAAATCCGTAAGCAATGACTATGATGTTGTAATAGTCGAAATAGGCGGCACTATCGGTGACATAGAGAGCCTTCCGTTTCTGGAGGCCATAAGGCAGATGAGATATGATGTCGGGCGTGAAAATGTGCTGTATGTCCATCTCACGCTTGTTCCTTATATAAAGACGTCCGGAGAGATAAAAACAAAACCCTCCCAGCACAGTATCAGGGAACTCCGTGCAATCGGTATACAGGCTGACCTTCTTCTTTGCAGGACAGACAGGCCCATTACGCCTGAGGCAAAGAAAAAGATAGCAATCCACTGCAACCTGGACATGGATGCCGTAATCACTGCAATGGATGTGGATACAGTATATGAAGTGCCGCTGGCCCTTAATGCTGAAGGACTTGACCAGCAGATAATAAATAAACTGAAACTAGATACTAAAGATGCATCCGCCTCAGACAGGCTTATGCAGTGGAAAGACATAGTAAGAAAGATAAAGGAGCCCAGGGAAGAGGTAACCATAGCAATTGTAGGTAAATATGTGGGGCTTAAGGATTCTTACAAAAGCCTTATAGAAGCCCTCACACACGGCGGTATTGCTAACGATGCAAAGGTGAATTTACAGTGGATTGATTCCGAGGAGATAGAAGTCCATGGCGCTGAAAAATATCTGGCAGAGGCCGATGGTATTCTTGTGCCGGGAGGATTCGGCTACAGGGGAATCGAAGGAAAGATTGAGGCCGTGAAATATGCCCGCGAGAAAAAGATACCTTATTTCGGCATATGCCTCGGGATGCAGTGCGCTGTCATAGAGTATGCGCGGAATGTATGCGGACTTAAGGCAAACAGCACTGAGTTTGACCTTAATACAAAAGATCCGGTTATTTATCTTATGGAAAGATGGTTTGATTTCAGAAAAGGCAGGGTTGAAGAGCGGACAGATGCATCGGAAAAAGGCGGGACCATGAGGCTTGGTGCATATCCATGTGTTATTGAGAAGGGAACAAATGCCGATAGGGCATACGGTGTAAAAGAGATTTCTGAACGGCACAGGCACAGGTATGAGTTTAACAATGCATATAAAGGAATACTCACAAGGCTTGGGATGAAGATAAGCGGGACAAGCCCTGACGGCGAACTTGTTGAGATTATAGAAATGGAAAATCATCCGTGGTTTCTGGGATGTCAGTTTCATCCGGAATTTAAATCAAGGCCAACAGAGCCTCATCCTCTTTTCAGGGAATTTATCGGCGCTGCCTTAAGGGAAAAACGCTCATTGTTCCCTTATGCCGGGACTGCACATGAGGCTGATAAAAGCGAAAAAGAAAAGCTCTCTTGACTATAGGATAACAATGACCAGAGAAATAAGCATAGCAGGCGCAAAGGTTGGGGGAAATAATCCTCCTTTAATCATGGCAGGCCCCTGTGTTATCGAGAACGAAGACATAACTTTTAATACAGCACGGGAACTTAAAGGGTTATGTTCAGCAGCAGGCCTTTCGTTTGTTTTCAAAAGTTCTTACGATAAGGCCAACAGGACATCAATAAAATCTTTCAGAGGGCCCGGCATGGAAAAAGGCTTAAGGGTTCTTGCAGACATTAAAAGCAGGCTGGATATCCCCGTAATCACTGATGTCCATTCTATTGAAGAGATAAAGCCTGCCTCAGAGGTCCTTGATGCAATTCAGATACCTGCCTTTTTATGCAGGCAAACGGACCTTATTCTTGCAGCAGCAAAAACAGGAAAGCCTGTTAATATCAAGAAAGGGCAGTTCCTTTCGCCATGGGACATTAAAAACATTATAGATAAATTTACATCAACCGGTAATCATAATCTTTCTATTACGGAACGGGGAACATCTTTCGGCTATAACAACCTTGTCGTTGATTTCAGGGGATTCCCGATTATGCGCTCCTTTGGATATCCTGTGATTTTCGATGTAACACACAGCCTGCAGCTTCCCGGCGGACAGGGGACTTCTTCAGGAGGCCAGAGGGAATTTGCAGAGCCGTTTGCACGGGCAGCCGTAGCTGCAGGGGTTGATGGTTTATTCATGGAGGTTCATCCGGAGCCTTCAAAGGCATTGTGCGACGGGCCGAATATGATAAAGCTAGATGACGTCCAGGGCCTGCTGAATATAATAAAAGGTATTCATAGCCTGGTCTCAGGGCAAAAAGGAGGAAATAGTTGAAAATATCCTCAGGGTCTTTATTCATTTTACTGCTGGCCGTTTCTATTGCATTGTTTTCAGTGTCTGCTTTTGGAGAGGATAAAAAAGAAGCGCCTCTTTACACAAATCAGGATATTGAAAAATACAAGAAGCCTTCTGACAGCAAAGCTGCAACTGTAAGGACAGATAAGACATCTGAAAAAAGCGGGAAATCACAAAAATTAAAAGAAGAACACGAGAAAGAATACTGGTGCAAAACAGCAACCTCTTATAAAAGGAAAATAGAAAAGGTAAGAGATGATATTGCAGAGGCTGAGAAGGAACTCTCGGGAGAAAGCAGCATGCATCTTTCCTATAAAAAGAAAAAGACAATTCAAAATAAAATAACGAAATCAAAGAAGCAGCTAAGGTATGCTGAAAAAGATCTTGCTGAATTTGAGGGCGAAGCCCACAGAAAGGAAGTCCCTCCCGGATGGCTGAGGTGCCAGTTTGAATAATAAATCAATAAAGCAGGGCCGGGACATAGCATTTTCGCTCATTCCCGGGCTTCGCCCTCCGAGGTTTTGCCCGCTTTTATATTTTGATTTTTACTGTGTGAATTGCGGGCAAAAAAACCGCTCAAATACTATGCCCCAGCCTGCAAGAAAGCAGTTATAAATGGAAAACATTCTTGACATAGCAAAAAGAGTTTTAAAGATAGAGGCTGATGCTATCCTTGCCCTTACAGATAAGCTCAACAGCAATTTTGAAAGAGCAGTTGAGGTTATCTATGGAAGCAAAGGCAGGGTTGTTGTTACAGGGATGGGAAAGTCGGGCCTTGTCGGGAAAAAAATAGCAGCCACACTTGCTTCTACCGGCACGCCGGCGTTCTTTCTGCACCCTGCCGAGGCGATACACGGGGACATCGGCATGGTAACAGCAGATGACGTGATAATCGCCATCTCAAACAGCGGGGAGACAGAAGAACTTATCGGAATAATCCCATTTTTAAAAAGATTTAACGTGAGCCTGATTTCAATGACAGGCAACCCAAATTCTACTCTCTCAAAGGCAGCAGATATTACCCTTGATGTGTCTGTAAAAGAAGAGGCATGTTCTCTGGGTATTGTGCCGACCGCATCAACAACTGCGACCCTGGCAATGGGCGATGCAATAGCAGTTGCGCTTTTAATGAAAAGGGGATATAAAGAAGAAGATTTTGCCTTTTTTCATCCAGGCGGCAGCCTCGGGAAAAAACTATTCATAAAGGTTAAGGATTTGATGCATACAGGAGATGCGCTTCCCCTGGTATCACCCCATAAATCCATGACTAAGGCTGTTATGGAAATATCATCTAAAAGGCTTGGGGTTGCAATTGTGGTGGATTCTGATAAAAAAATACTTGGGGTCATTACAGACGGCGACCTGAGGCGCGGGATAGAAAAATGGGGCAAGGCTGTCTTTGATATGAAGGCAGGAGAGGTAATGACAAAAAATCCAAAGACCATATCAGAAGACGAGCTTGCAGCAAAGGCGTTATCCATCATGGAAAGCAAGTCCATAACATCGCTTGCAGTGCCTGATTCAGACGGAAAGGCAAAGGGCATAATCCATCTTCATGATATATTGAGGAAGGGGATAGTGTGATAAGAAAAGTTTAAAGCCTGCCTTTTTTATAAGCCATCGGAACAGGAATTAAAGTATGGAAACAACGGAGGACTTTTAGGCATAAGATTTTAACAGCGTGAAACAACCTTTAAAAAAGCATACATATCCAAGCCTCATCACCGACCTTGCCTCCCTCATCGAACAGGGTCGCAAGACAGCGGTGCGGTATGTGAATACTGCGCTGGTGACGACATATTGGTTTATAGGCAGGAGGATTGTTGAATATGAGCAGGGGGGTAAAGAGAGAGCAGAGTATGGAGATGTGCTGCTTGAACGTTTAGCTAAAGACCTCAGCAAAAAATTTAGAAAAGGATTTGGACGAGAAAATCTTCGTTTAATGCGTCAATTCTATCTTACCTACCAAAGCCCTAAAATTTCCCAGACACTGTCCGGGAAATTACCGGATAAAAAAGGGGAAGCAGCGTCAACTGAATTGCCAACGATACTTCAGATACCGTCTGAAGAATCTACCTTGCCATTGAAATCCCAAACGGTGTCTGGGAAATCCCCCAAAGGCTATGCATTGTGTAGCCAATCCGAGATTTCGCACACACTGTCTGCGAAATTCCCTCTTTCATGGTCACACTACTGTCTTCTTATGCGTCTCGATGAGCCATTTAAGCGTGAATTCTATGACTCTGAATGTATCCGAAGCAACTGGTCGGTCAGGCAGCTCGACAGGCAAATCCAGTCAATGCTCTATGAGAGGACAGCTTTATCAAAGAAAAAATTGTCGGTTATTTCCAAAGCCCACGCAAACCCTATTATTCTTAAGCCTGAAGACGAAATCAAAGACCCGTATATTCTGGAATTTCTTGGTTTGAAAGATGAGTATTCGGAATTACAGCTTGAAGAGGCTTTAATCAGGCATATCGAACATTTTCTTCTCGAATTGGGAAATGGCTTTACCTTTGTTGCCAGACAGAAAAGGATTACCCTTGAGGGGAGTCATTACCGCCTTGACCTTCTTCTTTATCATCGTATATTGAGGTGCCTTGTTGCAATTGATTTGAAAATAGGAGAGTTCACTCACGCCGATGCAGGGCAGATGAACCTTTATGTGAATTACTTAAAAGATAAAGAAAAACTTCCCGATGAGAATGATCCCATAGGCATAATCCTCTGCACAGACAAAAAGAAGACCGTTGTTGAGTATGCTTTGGGCGGAATGAATAACAAAATATTTGCTTCAAAATATAGGCTGCAACTTCCAGATACAGATGTCTTAAAAGCAGAAGTAGAACATGAAAGGCAGAGACTTGTTGAGATGAAGATAGTTGAAAAAAAGCCTTAATATCATTTTAATATTTGTCATCAATAAGTTATTATTTAAAGGTAAAGATGAAAAAGACCAAAAAACAACTCGAAAAAATCGCTAAGAGCATCAAACTCCTCATCCTTGATGTTGACGGGGTGCTTACTGACGGGAGCATTATCCTTGATAATGAAGGAAATGAATTCAAGTCCTTCCATGTGCGTGACGGCCATGGGATAAAGATGCTCGTCAGGGCAGGTATTGTAATTGCAATAATTACGGGAAGGCAGTCAAAGGTTGTTGAAAGAAGAGCTCAGGAACTCGGTATCGCAGAGGTCTTTCAGAGATGCCATGACAAACGGGTTGCCTATAATCAACTCATTGAAAAATATTCGGTTAAAGATGACGAGATAGCCTATATCGGTGACGATATAGTGGATATATCCCTTCTGAAAAAAGCAGGCCTTTCAGTGGCTGTTGCAGAAGCTGAGAACGAAGTTAAAAACGCTGCCATGATGGCAACAAAAAACAGAGGCGGAAGGGGAGCGGTCAGGGAGGTATGTGATTTTCTTCTTAAGGCAAAGGGGCTCTGGAAGGGCATCATAGATGAGTACTCCAAGACTTAATCTTCCTACTTTGCTTACCTTAAGCAGGATTATCCTTATCCCTGTATTTATTGCTGTTGTTTACCAGCATCCGTTCTGGGGCGCAATAATATTCGGCATTGCTTCTATAACGGATTTTCTTGACGGCTACTTTGCAAGGCGTTCCGGCCAGGTAACAAAGTTCGGCATTATCCTTGATCCTCTGGCAGATAAATTTCTTGTTATTTCAGCCCTTGTGGTTTTGGTAGATATGGCAAGGCTGTCTGCCTGGATGGCGATAGTTATCATTGTCAGGGAGTTTCTTATAACAGGCCTCCGGGTTGTTGCCCTTTCAAAAGATATAATCATCCCGGCTGAAATGGGCGGAAAATTAAAGATTGGCGCCCAGATAACTGCTATATTATGCCTCATACTGGTGGGCAGTTTTTTTGACAATCTCCCGCTGGACTTATACGATATCGGTATTGCCTTTGTCTGGGTTGCCCTTGTACTTTCTGTAATCTCAGGCATTCAATATACAGTCTCTTTCTGGAAAAAGATATGATAAAAATATCCCTGCTGATAATCTTTTCGTTTATCCTCGGCTCGGTTCCCTTTGGCGTTATAATCGCAAAGGCTAAAGGCATTGACCTGAAAAAGGTTGGAAGCGGGAACATAGGCGCAACCAATGTCCTTCGGGCCTTAGGCAAAGGCCCTGCTGTCATGACACTGCTGGGTGATATGTTAAAGGGCGCCGCTGCCGTAGCAATCGGGACTTACTTGTCTGTGGGAGCTGCTTACGAAGGTATAATGGGGGTCTCCGCCATACTCGGCCACAATTTTTCTCTCTTCCTCGGCTTCAGGGGCGGGAAAGGCGTTGCCACAGGTATTGGCGTTTTGTTAATTTATTCTCCACAAATTGCTATGCTTACATTTATAATATGGCTGGTAGCAGTGCTTATGACAAAATATTCTTCTTTGGGGGCAATTATGTCATTTGGGCTTTTGCCGGTAAATGTCTGGTTGTTTGATTACTCAAAGGTGAAATTAATCACCTCGGCCGTAATTGCAATCTTGATATTATCAAGGCATATCGGGAATATAGAGAGGCTCGTAAAAGGGACTGAAAAAAAGATTGGAGAGCGGGCTTGATAAAAAATAAGGTTATTTATTCGGGAGCTTTGCTTTTTGCATTTCTTTGGATATTATCTTTTCCTCTGCCCTCCTTTGCAGAAGTCGCAGACTCGCCTGTTGCGGCTCAACCTCACGAGACTCCGCAGGATATTTATAAGGCAAGGCTTGATAGCGGACTGAAAAACACCGAGCCATATTCTTATGCCTTAATTAAAAAAGCGCAGGCCGACACATCCAATGCAAAACGCCTTTTAACAGAGGCAATAAAATATTCTCCGGATCTTCCGGCTGCATATTTTGAAATGGCAAGGATAAGCTTTTCGCTTTCTCCTGAGGGCATATTTGAAGGCCTCAATTATATGATAGAAGGCATCAGGGCTTATGAAAGAAATTTCTGGTGGATGGCAAGCATCGCCGGGCTGGCATTTATCAGCCTTATATCTTCATTTATTCTTGCCCTTATAATGGTTGCCGTTATGAGATTTTTTGCGGATTCACCACTCATATCCCATGAGATAAGAGAAGATAAAAAGAAGGCTTTAATTGTCCTGTCCCTTGTCCCCCTCTCTCTTGCAGGCCCTTTATTTTTTATCGCAGGCACGATATGTCTCCTGGGGCTGTATTTCAGCAGGGTGGATAAAACCGTTGTATATGCATCCGTATTATTCCTTTTATTATCGCCCTTTTTGCTGCGCATAACAAACATTTTCCTTTCCGCAGCTTCCCCTGAACTCAGGGCCAGCGTTGCTGTAAATGAGAGCAGGGATAACAAACATGCCCTCTCCGCCCTCAAGGGCAAAAATGATTTTGTCTCTCTTTTTTCCTACGGGCTTGCGCTTAAAAGAGAAGGGCATTATGAAGAGGCAATAGCAGTTTATAAAAATATTTCACCATCATCTCCTGACCCGCGGGTTTATGTAAACCTCGGGAATTGTTATTACGCCATTAATGACATTGCTGCTGCTACAGATTTTTATAAAAAATCCCTGGAGATTAAACCGTCGGCTGCGGCATATTATAATCTGAGCCAGATTTTCCGGGAAAAGTTTGATTTTGTAAAAGGAGAGGAGTATTTTATTGAAGCAACAAAACTAAACAGGGAAGCCGTATCAGGTTTTGCCGCAAATTCACAAAGAAACCCAAACCGTTTTCTTATGGACGAGACCCTTCCGTTATCCGTTTTATGGAAATACGCGGACAGCAGATCTCGGGAACTGATAAAAATCTCCTTATTAAACTCAGCCCTTACAGTTCTGATTGCGATAAGCTTAATCGTGCTGTTTTACCTGCTTGGCTCCAAAGCAAAAGACAGGGCGTACAGATGCAAGAGGTGCAACACAATACTTTGCGGCAAATGCGGGAAAGAACTGCTCTGGGGACAGATGTGCGCCCAATGTTACAAATCCCTGGTTAAATTCGACGGGCTCGATTCAAGGGTGAGAGTAGCAAGATTGCTGGAGGTTCAGGAACTCCAGGCAAAAAAAAGAACTATAATAAAAATTCTTTCATTAACTCTCCCTGGAATAGCCCATATCTATGCCGGGAAAATCCTGGAGGGAAGCCTGTTCCTGTGGCCATTCCTGTTCCTGCTGATTTTAATATTACTAAACCCATTTTTTCATACAGGCCTTTCCTTTTTTTCTAACGATTGGCTAACCATTCCGTCACTGGCCTTGATAGTTGTCTTATTCTTTATTTCCGGCATCGTTGTAAGGAGGAGGCTTAACAGAGGATGGCTTTAGAGGGGTCCTTAAAAGAGTTTGGTCTTGCAGACATATTACAGCTGATATATTTTCAGCGCAAGACAGGCATTCTTACGCTTGAAGGCAGGATGGACAAGGTCCGGCTCCTGTTTTACGAAGGCAATATTGTGCTGGCAGACTCAAAAAGAAGGGTTGAGGCAAATCGTCTCGGCAAGGTGCTTGTAAAAAAAGGGATATTAAAAGAGGAAGACCTTCAAAAAGCCCTTGAGGAACAGCAGTCAACAGGCATAAAGATCGGCAATATCCTTATAAAAAACGGGCTCGTTGAAAAAGAACAGATACAGGCGATTATCACTTCTCAGATAACCGAAACCGTGACCCAGCTTTTCGGGTGGAAAGAGGGGATGTACGAGTTTTCACCTCAGGGGGTCCCTGTTGACAGGGAAATACCTGTAACTCTTGACACACAACATCTCCTGATGGAAGGGCTCCGCATAATTGACGAGTGGTCGCTGATAGAAGGCAAGCTGACCCTTGATACTGTATTTGAAAAGACAAGCAAGGCAGGCATTGAACTTACACTTGACGAAGAAGAGATCCTTGGATTTGTGGATGGGGAAAACGATGTAAGCGCAATAATCGAGAATAGCCAGATGGATAACTTTCAGGCATCCAAAGCCCTCGTATCTCTCATGGAAAAAGATGCAATAGAGCCAAAAGAAGCCATGCCCATAGCTCCGGTGAGCGCGCTGCCGGAAGCAGCAGCACCGGCAAAAAGAAAGCTGTCCCTTGCAAAAGCTGTTACAGCAACCACTTTTTTAATCAGTTTTTTTATATCATTGATTCCATTAAGCCCGCTTTTACTCCGGGGAAACAACAGTATTGCTAAAATTAAAACATCGGAAGATATAGATGGCATCAGATTCAGGATTGAAAAATATAAATATGAGAACGGTTCTTATCCGCCAACAATAGAACAAATAACAAAGATGAGTGACGGGTGGGGAAGGCCATTTATCTTTAAAGCAGAAGACAATAATTTTGTCCTCCTCAGTATGGGCCCTGATGGTAAAGAAGGGACAGAAGACGACATCTATTAAAAAGATGCACGATACAGGTCGGAGCGACTCTCAGCGGAGACTCGCTTCGAGATGCAGGATGAAAATATCATGAATTGTGTATCGTGTATCGTGTGTCGAGCATCATTTTCATGAAAAAAAAGGCTGTTATTTTATTAAGCGGCGGGGTTGACTCCTCGACCACCCTTGCCATTGCAAAATCACGAGGCTATGAGTTATATGCGCTTAGCTTTGACTACAGCCAAAGGCATAAAATAGAACTTGACGCAGCAAAAAAAGTTGCCCTGGTGCTCGGTGTAAAAAAGCATCTGACAATAAAATTTGACCTGAGAGAGATTGGCGGCTCAGCCCTGACATCAGGGATGGAAGTGCCGAAATCTCAAATCTCAAATCTTAAATCTCAAATCCCTGTCACCTACGTTCCTGCACGGAATACAATTTTCCTGTCTTTTGCCCTTTCATGGGCCGAGGTGCTTTCAGCGGAAAATATATTCATAGGCGCAAACGCAGTTGACTATAGCGGGTATCCGGACTGCAGGCCGGAATATCTTAAGGCCTTTGAGGCTATGGCCAATCTTGCAACAAAGGCATCTGTTGAAGGGCAGATGAAATTCAGAATCAACGCGCCTTTAATCAACATGACCAAGGCAGAGATTATTAAAAATGGGAAACGTCTCGGCCTTGATTATTCGCTGACATGGAGTTGCTATGACCCGCAGCCCGTTAAAAAAGGGGTTAGGGGTCAGTCTCCTCAGGCGACCCGCCGAGGCGGGGGGTTAGGGGTTAGAAGAAAAGGCCAATCCCCAATCCCCAATCCCCAATTTCCATACCTGCCGTGCGGCAGATGTGACAGCTGCCTTTTCAGGGCAAAGGGTTTTAAAGAGGCAAAGATAAAAGATCCCCTACTATATAAAGGGTAGCATTACTTTATCTGAGTGCAGTAAAATAAAAAATCCCTGATGCCTGCTGAATGTGTATAATAGATATGTTCAAATGCGTACATATGATGTGATAAAGGAAAAACGCGGTGGTATTGAACTTTCGATGTAATTATATAGCATGACAGCTTATGAAAAATAAGACAGGCGCATATACAATATCGCTATTAATCTTTTTGTTGGCATGGCTTGTAAACACGCCCGAGGCATATTCTGCACAGCTCATAGGGAGCGGATGTTCTGTAAGCAATGTGGGTTATCTGACAGAGCTTGCCAAGGAATATGAAAGACGGACAGGCGTCAAGGTATTTGTCCGCGGGGGAGGCACTGTCATAGGCATAGAGGACCTGCGGAACGGCAAGGTTGACTTTGCGGCATCATGCAGAACCAGGGAGGAAGGCGACCCCGAAGATATTGAGTTCATACAGGTTGCATGGGATGCGCTGGTATTCATCGTTCATAAAACAAATCCTGCCAGCAATATTTCTATAGAAGATGTCAGAGCCATATACGCAGGCAAGATAACCAACTGGAAACAACTCAAAGGTAAAGATGCGCCAATAAAACTTTTTATATCAAGGCCCAGAAAAGGCCTTAGCGGTGTTGAGGCCTCAACAAAGGCGCTGGTCTTAAAGGGGCTCGACCCTGTTGAAACTCCGAATACCATGTCTCTTGCCTCATCAGGCATAGTTGAGCAGATGGTAGAGGAGACAGCCGAGGGCTTTGCAACAACCGGTTTTACCAGCGCGAGGAAAAGGGATGTCAAGATGCTGAAAATTAAGGGCGTCTATCCTACAAGCAAGAATATTATAAATAAGAATTACCCGCTGAAAAGGCCGCTGTTTATTTTAATGCCTAAAAAACCCAGGCCGGAGGCAAAAAAATTTGTTGATTTTGTATTAAGCAGGGATGGGCAGAACTTTATCAGAACACAGGGTGTTGTAGCGCTTTCAGATGTAAAATGAGGGTATCCTTACAAACAAAGGTATCTGTATTTATAGCGCTCATTATAATTCTTATCAGCGCTGTAAGCACATACCTCTTTACAACAGCCCACACCCGCAGCAAAGAGCAGGGCCGGATACTGAGAGGCACGGCGCTTTCCTATTCACTCTCCAAGGCAGCAGAGGAAGGGCTTATCAATGAAGACCTTGACCTCATTAAAAAGGCTTCATATATTATTAAGTCGCCGGATGTAACCCTTGCGCAGGTCTATTCAGATATATGGGAGGCTGTTGACGCCTATCCCTTTGAAAGATTAAAAGACCCTCCAAGCCCTGAAGCAGTCATGCATTTTAAGGGTGAATCATCGCCTTTTCAGGTAAAGCTCAGCGATGGCTATGACTTTTACAGCCCCATATTTTTCAGGACATCCGAAGATGCACCTCCCGTAATTATAGGGTTTGTAAGAATCATCCTGTCCTCGGCGGCCATACAAAAAGAACTCAGAGGAATAATTATTGCCAATATCGTTGTATCAGCAATCATAACTCTCCTTGCAATTATATCTATCAATATACTTATAGGACGGCTCGTGATTAAGCCGGTGATGTCGCTTCACAGGGCTGCATCGCAGTTCAAAGACGGAATAATGCCTGATATACTTCCGCAGCGCTCTGCAGATGAGATAGGAGAACTTTCTTTGGAATTTAACAGAATGAGCCATGCAATTAAGGACAGGACCGATAAGCTGATCGAATCCGAGAAAAGAATAAAATCTATTTTTGAACGGGTTGAGCATGCTATTTTCAGGCTCGGCAAGGATGGCTCCGTAATAGAGGCCAACAGCAGATTTAAAGAAATGTTTGGAGAAGTAACAGGCCTTTGCGATATCCTTATTGGGGAAAAAACAGCCCCTGACTGCCTTAGAAAAGCGCTTGCTGAAAAAGGTTTTCATCTTGAAGACATGGCCATCGGGAAAAAAGGAGATGAGATTATCATATCGCTCTCTTTATATCCTGAAACAGACAGCAGCGGCAGCATAACAGGCTTTGACGGGTATCTTATAAATATAACGGAAAAAAAGAGGATGGAAGAAAGATTAATCAGGGCGCAGAAGATGGAGGCAGTTGGTACGCTTGCAGGAGGAATGGCGCATGATTTTAACAATCTTCTGACTGCCATTCTGGGATATGCCGAAATTATTTTATCAATGACACAGGAAGGAGATCCTTTTCACAAGCCCGCTACAATAATCCACGATGCTGCAAAAAGAGGAGCAGACTTCGGCAAAAAGATACTTACTATATCCCGTAAAGAGAAGATGGAAGTAAAATCCGTAGATATAAATGATATAGTTAAAAATTCCCTGGAACTGCTTCGAAGAAGCATACCTAAAAACATAGAAATAGTTACAAACCTTAAGGAGGGTATCCCGCATACAAAGGCAGACCCGTCCCAGTTACAGCAGGTTATTATTAACCTTGCGGTAAACGCCAGGGATGCAATGCCTGATGGCGGAAGGTTATTAATAGAAACAGCAACAGTTGGCATAGAAAATGGCGCTCCCGGCAATATGCGTGCAGGGAAGAGCGGCTTTATAAAATTGTCTGTTTCAGATACAGGAGCAGGCATTGACAGGGTAACACAGAGAAAAATATTTGACCCGTTTTTTACGACAAAGGAAATAGGCAAGGGGACAGGGCTTGGACTCTATATAGTACATTCGATAATAAATAATCATGGCGGATACATTAACCTTTACAGCGAAGCGCTCAAGGGGACCCAGTTCAATATATATCTGCCTGTTACAAAGGAGACTGATATTGAAGAAGCGCCTCAGGACGCCCAGGATATCAGGGGCTCGGGGCTAATCCTTGTCATAGATGATGAATCTGATGTCAGAGAATTATGCAGGGACATGCTGGAGCCGCTCGGCTACACGGTCCTGCTTGCAGAAAGCGGAGGCGCCGGTATAAATATCTTCAGGCAGATGCAGGACAAGATATCAATTGTCATAATGGACATGATTATGCCGAAGATGGGGGGCACCGAGGTGTTCCGTGCGCTAAAGACAATTGCCCCTGGAGTCAAGGTATTGCTTTGTTCGGGGTACAGTCAAAATGGTTTTGCAGGCATAGACGAGCTTTTAAAGCAAGGCGCAATCGGCTCCATTCAAAAACCCTTCTCGCGCCGGGAAATTGCAACTGCCATAAAAAAAGCGCTATCGGAATAAAATGGCCTGATGCATAATGAAAATATCAGGAGCCGTTGCAAATAACCATGTTGACAAAGACTCCCCGAACCAATATATTAAATAGCAATGGACTCAAAGATAAATGAATTGTATGAGTTTGGCATGTCGCTGTTTCAGAATGGCAAATACTCTGAGGCAGAACCCATATTCAGGGACATCCTTAAAATAAATCCTAACTATGCAGATGTATTAAACAAGCTTGGCATTATAACGCACCTGAAAGGCAACACCAAAGAGGCGTCAGAGTATTTTGAAAGGGCCCTTGAACTGAACCCGAAATACACAGAGGCTTCCCTTAACCTTGCCATAGCATACAATGATATGGGCGAATTCAAGAAGGCGCAGGAGGTATTTTCAAAGGCAGCGCAGATAGCCCGTCCAACCCCTACATCTCTGGACCCGTTCGCAGCAGGGAAGCTGGCAAACGAACATTATAAGATAGGCAATATCTACTTTGATTTCGCGATGTATGATGACGCCATAGAAGAATACTCCAAAGCCCTGAAGCTTCATCCATTGCTTGCTGATGTGCGCACAAAACTCGGCATGGCACTGAGAAGCAAGGGGCTCTATGAAGAAGCAATAGTACATTTTACAAAGGCCAAGGAAATAAATCCCGGTTATGGACAGGCATGGGTGCAGCTGGGCCTGACCTATTATATGAAGGGCCTTGCAGGCCTTGCCTTTGAGGAGTGGGAAAGCGCCCTGAAGCAAAATCCCAGCCTGAAAGAAGCAAAGACGTATATCCAACTCCTTAAAAAAAAGGAACAGTAGCCAGCAGTGTCCCTTCTTGAAATAAGGGATCTTAACGTCTCATTCAGGACTAAGGCAAGTCCGACAAAAGTGGTCAGCAATCTTTCCCTGGATATTAAAGAGTCCGAGGTATTCGGGCTTGTCGGCGAAAGCGGTTGCGGCAAGAGCCTTACAGCGCTTTCTATAATGGGCATCCTCCCTCCTAATGCTTACGCCGAAGGCTTAATAAATTTTAACGGCAAAGACCTGCTCATGCTTGACAGGGAATCCCTGCGCCGCCTCAGAGGCAGGGAAATAGCGATGATATTTCAGGAGCCAATGACATCCCTGAACCCGGTCCTGACCATTGGCTATCAGATATCTGAAGTTATGACTACACACCTTGGCCTTTCAAAAAAAGATGCCTTTGATAGGGCAGTGGATTTGCTTAGAGATGTAAAGATACCTTCTCCTGAGATAAGGGTAAAGGAGTATCCGCATCAAATGTCAGGAGGCATGAGGCAGAGAGTGATGATAGCAATGGCAGTTGCATGCAATCCTTCTCTCCTTATTGCCGATGAACCAACAACAGCGCTCGATGTGACTATACAGTCGCAAATACTTGAACTTCTCCAGAAACTCAGGGAAGAAAGAAAGATGTCAATTCTCCTCATAACTCACGACCTTGGCATTATCGCAGAAAATGCCAAAAAGGCCGCGATAATGTATGCAGGAAGGATTGTAGAACTTGCAGAGGCAGGAGAATTATTTAATAATCCAGGGCATCCTTATACAATGGGACTGCTTGATTCTTTGCCAAAGGAAAAAGGGAAACCATTGAAACCGATTCCCGGGACGGTCCCGCGCCCTGATAAGCTTCCTCAGGGATGCAAGTTTTCTGACAGATGCAGGTTTGTGGTGCCGCCCTGCCGGACTGAAGAACCGGAACTAAAAGAAGTTGACGGCCGGCATCCTGTGCGGTGCATAAGGGCTGCGGAGATAAAATGGCCCTACTGAAGGTTCAATCTCTCAAAAAACATTTTCCTGTTAAAAAAGCCTTTGGTGAAACAGCTCAATGGTTAAAGGCTGTTGACGGCATTGACTTTTCAGTTGATGAAAATAAGGTCTTTGTGCTTGTTGGTGAAAGCGGATGCGGCAAATCAACGGTTGCCAGGCTTGTCCTCAGGCTTATAACTCCTACGTCAGGGAGAGTCCTTTTTGACGGCAAAGACATATTCGGACTTGACGGTGATTCTTTAAAGGCATTCAGGAAATCCGTGCAGATTGTATTTCAGGACCCTTTTGCTTCGCTGAACCCGAGAAAGACTGTCTTTGATACAATATCAGAGCCCTTAAAGATACACAGGATTACAGAGAAGAAGAACATGAAGGATGCGTGCGCAGAACTTTTAAAAAAGGTAGGGCTCGGTACTGATATCATGAACCGCTATCCGCACGAATTCAGCGGTGGACAGCGACAGAGGATATGCATTGCAAGGGCGCTTGCAGTAAATCCAAAAATAATAGTTGCCGATGAACCGCTCTCAGCGCTTGATGTCTCGATACAGGCGCAGATAATCAACCTTCTGCAGGACCTCAGAAAGGAAACAAAAATAGCATTTCTATTCATAAGCCATGACCTTAAGGTAGTCCATTATTTTAGCGATACGGTTGCGGTTATGTATCTGGGTAAAATTTTAGAACATGCAAAAACAGAAGATCTCTTCATGGAGCCGTTACATCCATACACTATTTTGTTGCTCTCATCAGCGCCAAAGGTAAAAACTGAAGCGTTCAGCGTTCAGCGTTCAGCGTTCAGCGACAAAAAACTCCAAACTCCAAACTCCGAACGCCAGCCTGATATCGGCGAGGTCCCAAGCCCCATACATATTCCTTCCGGATGTCCATTCCATCCGAGGTGTCCAAAAAGATTTGAGCCATGCGATAAGATTATTCCTGAACTGAAAGAAGCAAAGGGAAGGCTTATATCATGCCATCTGTGGAATCCGTATTAGTCTTGCCACTTGTTTCGGAAGGGAACAACCCGTTCTCTCAAAGGGGATTGAAAATGATATTGCAAGGCCTTCTGCCTGTTAGTATGCTGCCCTTCTCTTCTTCTGCCCGCGCTCAACAGCCACGCCTGGCCTGAAGGGCGCTCTTGCACGAGGCGGACGTACAAACTCACGGTCCCGCGCAGGCGCAGGCTTCTTATAATCGAAACCTTCCATAAACCGGCGTTCTATTTTTTCACTCAGGACGCGCTCGATGCTGCGCACTGTTTCTCCGTCCTCATGTGTAATGAAGGTAAATGCATCTCCTGTTTTTGCAGCACGGCCGGTTCTGCCGATACGATGCGTATAGGCATCTACAGTGGCAGGTATATCGTAGTTGATAACATGAGATATGTTAGAGACATCTATGCCCCTGGCAGCAATATCAGTGGCAACGAGCACCTGGTACTTGCCGTCACGGAAACCATCGAGTGCAGCCTGCCGCTTATTCTGAGACAGATTTCCCTGTAATGATGATGCTCTGTAACCGGCCTTCTGCAGTTGCTCTCCAACGCGCTTGGCCCGGTGCTTGGTGCGGGTGAAGACCAGTACTGATTCTGTATCTGTATGGCGCAGCAGTTCCATAAGAAGCGCGGTCTTCAGGTGCTGTTCTATTGGATATAAGGCATGAGATACAGTGTCTGCCGGAGCAGTATGCCCTATCTGAACCAAGACCGGATCGCTCAGCACATCTTTGGCAAGGCGGCGTATCTCTTCAGGCATTGTGGCTGAAAAAAGCAGGGTCTGACGTTTCTTTGGGAGATGCTTAAGTATTTTTCGTATGTCCGGCAGAAAACCCATATCAAACATATGGTCTGCCTCGTCAAGAACCAGAACCTCTGTCTGTGACAGGTCTATTGTGCCCTGACCCATATGGTCGAGCAGCCTGCCCGGGCATGCCACTATTATCTCTACACCTCTGCGCAGTTTTTCAAATTGTGGATTTATGTTTACGCCGCCATAAATGGTGACGCTTCGGAGGCCGGTCTTGCTGCCAAGTCCGGTGATATGTTTGTGTATCTGTTCTGCCAGTTCCCGTGTCGGGGCAATAACAAGGGCGCGCACCTTCCGGCGTGTGCCCTGCATCAACCGGTGCAGGATAGGCAGCGCAAAGACAGCGGTCTTTCCTGTTCCTGTCTGCGCAAGGCCCATAACATCACGGCCCTGCATAACTGACGGGATTGCCTGCACCTGTATCGGTGTCGGCTCGTTATAACCAGCGGCCTTTACCCCGGCCGCAACAAGAGGGTGAAACTGAAAATCTTTAAATTCCATGAGACTCCTTTTTTCTGTTCGGGGAAAAAACGTGGTGCAGTGGGGTACTACAAAGACGCAGTTTTCGTCCGGGTACAGTTAATATTGTTATGTTTAACAGTAACAGCTATCACGAAGGCCTGTCAAGGCGATATTGCCTGATTGTCATTATTTACTAAACCTTTTATACTGGATAGTCCCGGGCTGCCCGGGATAAAAATGGGGCGCCAATACGCTGAGGTGACACACATGGCAATTGAAACAAAAATAGAAGGGAACAAACTCATTATCACCTGCGACCTGGAGAAGCCTACGCCAAGCGCATCAGGGAAAACACTTGTAGTCGTCAGCACAAGAGGCAATATTAAAACATCCTGCATGGTAGACGGGAAACCATTAACAATCGGCCTGAACGCCTATATCGCCAAATAGTGAGAACTTTTAAAGAGGAAATATTAGTTGCTATTTGACGTATAATTTTATAAAATATATACGTCAGGGAGGTGCCGGATGAGTACAAAATTAACTTTGCGGCTCGATGAGAAATTAATCACCAAAACAAAAAGCACAGCCAGAGCAAAAGGTGTGAGCCTGTCAAAAATGGTATCCGATTACTTTCGCTCGGTCTCCGCGCAGCAGAAGAAAGAAACGCCTGTGTCCCCCATATTATCTGAAGTGACAGGTATTTTGTCTCTTAGGACAGATAACAGGCAGCTTTTAAAAACCCATAAGAAGCATATCGAGAAAAAGTATCTTTGAAAAAAGTCCTCTGCGATATTAATTTTATACTCGATATCTTTTTAAAACGGGAACCTTTTTATCGTTCCGCGGCAGAGGTGTTCAGGAAAATAGAAGAACGCGAATTAAAGGGATATCTGTGCTCATTGAGTTTTCCCACTCTTTTTTATCTTTTGACAAAAGAATTAAACAGAGAAAAGGCGCTAAAGACACTTGAAAAAATCAGGATTGTCTTTAGTGTTGCACCAGTGGATGAAAAGGTAATAGATATGTCGCTGGTATCGGACTTCAGGGATTTTGAAGACGCCGTTCAATATTATTCAGCAATACATGCAAAAGCGGATTGTGTTATTACAAGGAACAAGGCTGATTACAGAGATAACCGGATTCCCGTCTTAGCGCCTGATGAGTTTCTTGCTCTGTTAGAGGAATAGATTTCTTTACTGAACGTATGCGCATAAAAAATAATGTTAGAGCTATACTATGCAAAATATCGATTTAGATAACTGGGAAAAGTTCGAGGAGCAACTTAAGATACTCGAAAACGAGCGTCTTCAACACAAATATCAATCTCGCTTCATTTATCGAGGACAAGAAAATTTAAACCTATTGACCACTCTTGAGAGAAATGGACAGGAGATGCTGACATTAAAGGAATACTACCATTTGATTTCGGTGGTAAAACCTCAGATCGAGTCTTTTACCGGCATCAATTGGAACATATTGTCATATCCAAATGGCATTGATAAATGGCTTAACGAGAACAGTAGTATTATCCCGCATGCATTTGGTTGCTCCCCTGATTTTCAAGAAATATATAGCTATATGATTTATCTTCGTCATCATGGTTTCCCTTCACCAATGATTGACTGGACAATCTCACCATATGTTGCAGCATTCTTTGCATTCAGACGTGAATTGCAAGATGTGCGGAATGTATCAATTTACGTTTACTTAGAGTCTAAAAGTGAAATTGGATTAAAAGGTGGAGGTTGTAGCGAACCATATATTTACCAGCTTGGGCCTTACGTTAGGACAGATCGACGGCATTTTATTCAGCAGAGCCGTTATACAATCTGCATTGTTTATGACGATGAGTGGCGATATGCACCTCACGAAAAGGCTTTCAGCCGCTGTGAGCCAGAACAGGACGCTCTATGGAAGTTCAATATACCCTATTCTGAGAGGTTGAAGGTTTTGAGGCTACTGGAGCGTTATAACATAAATGCCTTATCGCTTTTTGGGTCGGAGGAGAGCCTCATGGAAACTATGGCATTACGTGAGATTCACCTTAGAGAAAGGAAGCTCTAACAACGCGTTGCAATGAAATCGAACCACACGGCGCTGTTTGGGCAGGTTAGAGGTTGAGGTTTGCGAATTGGTTTATTTTCTCGGTGAAGTCATTCAGTGGTTCGATTCACTGAGCGCAGCGTTCAGCGTAAGGTATAAAAAGCCCTATGGTTTTTAAGGACAGGTCTTGCGGCAAAGCATCAGGTTTCATTGGACTCCTTATAAATTTTCCTGTATCTCACCCCTTTAGAAAGTTTCTTTGCGGGACAATGCCGATAACTGGATTGACATAATATGTTTGTACAATTATACTAACATTAAAGGGAGGTGGATAATATGAAGTTCGTTAATGTAAGGGAATTCAGTTCAACCGCTACAAAGCTCCTCAGAGACGATGTGGAAAAGGGCAACAAAGTGATCATCACCAAACATGGCAAACCAGTTGGCCTCATTATCCCGTTTACTGACAAGATAGCGGTCGCCGAGGCGCTGCTTGAGGAAGCTGAGTCTTTATTGAAAGAAAGCGGGACCACGGAGTCCGATGTCCTTAAAGCCCTTGCAAAAGCCAGGAAAAAGGTTTATGCCTAAGGTTGTGATAGACGCAAACGTTATTGTTTCTTCCCTGTTCGGAGGCACGCCGAGAAAGGCCTTCCTCAAAGCATTGAAAACCTGTGATGTTTACATCTCACCAGAAATCAGACAGGAGTTATCAGGACTGCTTGATGAGCTTGAGGGCAAGCTCGGCAGCGCAGGAATCAGGCGGCTGCGTTCTATAATCATGCGACTGGCTTCTTATGCGACAGAGGTAACACCTTCCAAAAAGATTGACCTTTCGAGGGACAAGAAGGACAATGCCTACCTTAATCTTTGTCTTGCAGTAAGAGCGGATTTCCTGCTGACAGGAGATAAAGACCTGCTCGAAATCCCTATCAGGGAACTGAAATCTTTTGGTTTGAACAGGCTTAACATAGTCTCTCCCAAAACATTTCTCTCCTCAGCATAAGACGACATTCGCTGACGCTGCGAGAAAAGCGGAACTGTTACCCCAGCCTGATACTCAACTTCTTCCCAAGCACAAGCGCGGCCTTCTCCAGCGTATTCAAAGTGACCGAGATATTTTTCGGGTCCAGCAGACGATCCACGGCAGTCCGGCTTGTCCGCATCCGGGTTTGCCATCTCAACTTTGGTCAATCCTTTACAGGCATTAGACAGTTATTGTCACACATGCTAAAATGTGCAATATGGCAGAGAACCTGTATAATCTTTTACGAATAAAGGAGGCATCCAATGAGTAAAGAAAAAAGCAAGAAAAAAGCAAGTGAAAAGAAAAAACCACAGCACACACTTAAAGAGAAAAGACAATTGAAAAAAGAAAAAACGTCTTAGTAACGCACTAATAAAACGCAGCAGCGAGGAGTCAGGCCGGTTTCCCGTTGAGTTTTTCTTCAAACTCTCTGGTCTTGTCCTCAAGTTCGATATGCAGAGGTTCCAGTTCAGAGAAGAGGGAATCTATTTTTGCCTGTGAAGCGTGTAGCGCCTTTGACAGTTTATTGATTGCTGTACCATCGCCTTTAACAGAAGCATCCACAATATCTTTATTGCTCTGTTCAACCATAGCTTCAAGGCTTACTATCTCGCGTTCAATTTCAAGAATCCGTTTCTGCAACGCCCCGAGGGTCTTTGATTTCTCATTGACCAGCTCAGCGCGGAGGCGGCGGAGGAGTTTCCTGTCTGCGGTTTTGCCCCCGTTTACTTTAGTGTCACGCTGCTTAGGGGGGATTTCATTTTCCCATCCTACTCTGTCAAGGAAGTCCTGATACGTGCCTTCAAAAAGGGTTGCCTTTCCGCCATCAAAGACAATAAGCCTTGTCGCGATGGCATGGAGTATCATTTCGCTGTGGGTAACGATAACTACGCCGCCGCTGAAAGCATCTATCGCTTCAAGCAGGGACTCCGTAGACTCCATGTCAAGGTGGTTCGTAGGCTCATCCAGCATCAGCATATTGGCAGGGCTGACGAGCAGTTTGCCAAGCAGGACCCGGCTCTTCTCACCGCCGGAAAGGACGCTGATTTTTTTTAATGCATCATCTCCCGGAAACATCATGACTCCGCATATCTTGCGCGCCGCGCCCCTGCTATGGTCAGGGTGTGCTTCCATTATCTCTTCTTCCACTGTCTTCTGCAGGTTAAGCCGGTTTACATTTGTCTGTCCGAAATACGCAAGCTTCAGGTCATTGTGATGGCGGACCTCGCCGCTCAAAGGATTCAATTCCCCGGCCAGAAGGTTCAGTAGCGTTGTCTTGCCCTTGCCGTTTTTACCTATTATCGCGATGCGGTCCTTCTTGCCTGCATAAAAGCTCAACCCGTCAATTAACGGCGCGCCGGGATCAAATCCAAAAGAGAGTCCTTTTACTTCCATAGGCTGTTTGCCGTTAAAGGCTGATGAGTTAAAGGTAAAGTCAAGATTCCTTGTGTCAGACAATTTTTCGAGCCGTTCCTTTTTATGCAATGCCTTGACCCTCGACTGAACCGCCTTTGCCTTTGTTGCCTTGGCCCTGAAGCGGTTTATGAACTGCTCTATCTCATTCCGCTTTTTCTCGTCGTTTACCCGTGTCTTTTCATGTATCTCTTCTTCAAGCAGTAATTGCTGATACACATTTTGCGTAGGCCCGGCTATCTTTCTTATCCCGCAGCGATGAATTGCCATTGTATGCGTGGTAACGCTGTCCATAAATGAGCGGTCATGCGTGATGATGATGAGCTCTTTTTTCCATGCGCGCAGGAACCGGGCTAACCAGCGGAGCGACACGATATCGAGATAGTTTGTGGGTTCGTCAAGGAGGAGAAGGTTTGGATTGGAGACAAGTACCTTTGCCAGGGTCAGCCTCACCTGAAACCCTCCGGATAACTGCGCGGGATTGAGGACGAGGTCGTCAGCGGAAAATCCAAGGCCCATCAGGATGGCTTCTGCCTTGTAACTTTCGTCCCTGTGGTCTTCGCGAAGCGGCAGGCTCAGACATGCTTCTTTTAATACGCTCTCCTCAATAAACCGGATGTGCTGGGAGAGATGCCCGATCCTGTAGCCTGCAGGGATGCTGATAGTCCCTGAGTCCTGATGCTCCTGTCCTAATATCAGCCTGAACAGAGTGGTCTTGCCGTGGCCGTTTCTGCCCACGAGCCCAACGCGCTCTTCGGGGTTGATCGTGAAACCTGCCTTGTCGAAGAGCACCTGGCGTCCGTATGATTTTTCTAAATTATTTACCTGTATCATTCTGTTATTCTGGCCTGCTGCCTTGTCATGCTGCCGGTTAGCAGTTTCTCTGAAGCGGGATTTTTGTGCGTAGTTCTTGTTAAGCAAAAAAACAGTCCGCAGTTAGTATTATATGATTTATGACGGAGTTAATTCAATATCTCTGAACTCTCCAAAGAAAGCTGCAACATCTGAGCGCTTTTGTTCAGGTCATGAACCGCGTACAGCGATCCATATCGTATGCCGTCCTCCGCCACGTGAACCGCGGGCGTATGCACTGACCTCCTTTACCTCAAACCCTGCCTGTTTCAGACGCCGGGTAAAAGAACGATCGGAACTGACTGACCATACTGCCAGCACGCCCTTAGTCCGCAGCGCTGCGAAGGCTGCTTCCAGTCCTTCCTTTGCATAGAGCCAGTCATTGCCTTTGCGGGTCAGGCCCTCAGGGCCGTTATCTATATCAAGCAGGATTACGTCGTAGTCACAACGTTTCTCTTTCAGCACCTGGGCAACGTCGGCCTCGCGAATAGTAACCCGTTTATCCTGAAGGGGATGACCGGCCAGGCCTGCAAGGAGTTTCCTGTTCCACTCTATCACTGCCGGTACCAGTTCGGCCACTACAACACTTGCATTGGGGCCGAGCCTGTTCAGGGCTGCTGCCAGTGTATACCCCATGCCCAGCCCGCCTATCAAAACCCTGGGATTGGGACGGCCTGCTACCACCTTTGCACAGGCCAGTTCAGCCAGAGCGTCCTCTGACCCATGCACAGAACTGTTCATGAGTTCACAATTGTTTACCCTGATAGAGAACTCCCTGCCTCGCTTGTAGAGGCAAAGCTCTCCATTGTTTCCGGGTACCTGAACGCTGTCGAGTAATTCCCATGGAATCATGGCTGTCTCATGCGTTGTTCCCTATAATATTTATAGCGGCCTTTATGCCGTCCGCAGCGCTGGATATTATCCCCCCTGCGCAACCGCTCCCTTCTCCGACTATATAAAGATTTTCAAAGCCGGCGCAGCGGCTGTCCTTTTCCCGCAGAACCTGGATTGGTGATGAAGTCTTGCTCTCAAGCCCCATAATACTGCCTGTTTCAAATCCCTTTATTTTCCTGCTGAAATCCTTGAGTCCTTCCCTGATAGAACTGCTTACCTCAGCAGGGAGCAGGTCCCATAAAGCAGCGGGTTTTAATTTCAGGGGATAACTTGATTCAACAATTTCTGCCTGCTCTTTCCTGTTTATAAAATTCTGTATACTGCAAAACGGGGCCTTAAAGCCGTCTGAGTATTGGTAAAAACTCTGTTCAAGAGCTTCCAGCCAGTCAAGGGCTTCCTCCGGCAATGCCTTCCTGCCAATGAGTTTATCTGGATGAACCCCGGCTACGCAAGCCGCGTTTGCGAACTTCCCATCCCTCATATACAGGCTCATTCCGTTTACGATATTTGTATCCTTATATGCAGCTGCAGGAACAACAGTTCCTCCGGGGCACATGCAAAAAGTATACACCGGAAGATTGCCGTCTCCCGGTGATGTAAGACGGTATTCAGCAGCCTTTACCCCGGCTAGCCTTTCCCTGCCCCATTGTGCCTTGTTTATAATTTCCTGGGGGTGCTCCACCCTGCTGCCTATGGCAAAACTCTTTGTACGGAACTGAACGCCTCTCCTGATCAACATCCGGTAGGTCTCATAGGCGGAATGCCCCGGGGCGATAATAAAATAATCCGTTTCAATTCCGCCTGATGTAGTGATTGCTTCAATGACTTTTCCGTCTTTAATTTTCAGATCTTCCAGCATGGTTTCAAATAACACGCTCCCGCCGATCTCGATGAATGCATCTCTGAGATTTCTGACAATCTTTCTGAGATTATCACTCCCGAGATGAGGGTGCGCCATATATCCTATTTCTTCCGGCGCGCCTGCCTGAATATAACTGGACAATATAAACTGTCTTTCTTTTGATATATGCTTGGACCTTGAAGTGAGCTTTCCATCTGAAAAGGTCCCTGCGCCGCCCTCGCCAAACGCATAGTTACTGACAGGATTAAAAACACCGGTCTTTTCAAACTTCCTGACTCCTTCGACCCTTTTATAAACATCTGTGCCACGTTCGATTATCGTTGTATGGAAGCCTGCCTTCTGAAGGACAAACGCTGAGAAGAACCCTGCCGGGCCGCTTCCGACAACAACCGCCTTCTCTCTTCTTTTCCGATACGGAATATCTAAAGACGGGGATGGAACGAGAATGTCTCCCGTAACTTCATCCGATAAAACTAAAACCCTGACCAGCCAGTGGATGTTATCTTTTTTTCTCGCATCAAGGCTTTTATTTTCTATCTGATAGGAGAATTCCTGTATCCCCAGTTCTTTCCCAATGCCTTTTCTAAACTCGTCCTCATTGTAATCAGTGGGCAGCTTTAATGAAATTTCTCTGTATCCCATAATATTAGTTTAACCTTAAATAGCTTAAAAACAGAATATGCTCCCGCCAGCTGACTAACCGTCAAGGTAGTAATCTGCTATAATGGGACGTAGATTACAGCATGAACACCGACTACCGAAACGAGGTAGTCTAAAGCCACCATTCCAGTTCCGATAGTTGCGATTTGGTTCGTTGAGGCTTCGCTTCTCATAAGGAGACCACAAGCTTGAAGATAAGCAGCAAGAGCATATTGAGGAGTCTTTCCCGCTTGCGGGCGAGGTTCCGCGGAAACATCCGGATACAAAACGGCGCTGACACCGAGCTGCCGCTGAGATCAGAACTGCTCAGCAGCGAGCAGCTGGAGCAGCACGGCAAGACCCTGGCGGGCCTGCACAAGCTGGGTCCGGGACGTGCACAGGACCGGCTTCTGACGCGGCTGGCTGATAATGAAGGTGTACTGCTTGGAGTCCGCAATCTGCTGATAGAGGCTGTTAAGGCAAACCGCCGTATTACGCCGGCGGGGGAATGGCTGCTCGATAACTTCTACCTTATTGAAGAGCAGATTCGCACGGCCAGGAGACACTTGCCAAAGGGGTACAGCCGGGAATTGCCCCGGCTGCTGAATGGCCTGTCAGTTGGTCTTCCGCGCGTGTATGACATTGCTCTGGAGACGATCTCACATGGCGATGGGCGGGTAGATCCGGAGAGCCTCAGCAGTTTCGTGGCAGCCTACCAGACAGTCACTGACCTGAAGTTAGGTGAATTATGGGCAATCCCCATCATGCTGCGCCTTGCGCTGATAGAGAATCTCCGGCGCGTTGCAGTCCGGATCGCCACGGACAGGACTGACCGAAACCTCGCTGATTATTGGGCGGACCAGATGACGGAGATCGCGGAGAAAGATCCGAAGAGCCTTATTTTAGTGATCGCGGACATGGCGCGTTCGAACCCGCCCATGGTAAGTTCGTTTGTCGCAGAATTTGCGCGCCGGTTGCAGGGGCAGGGCCCTGCTTTGGCAATGCCGCTCACATGGATTGAGCAGCGGCTTTCCGAGTCCGGCCTGACAATCAAACAATTGGTGCAGTCGGAGAACCAGCAGCAGGCCGCTGATCAGGTCTCGATGAGCAACAGCATCAACAGCCTCCGCTTTCTGGATGCGATGGACTGGCGTGATTTCGTGGAAACGATGAGTGCCGTGGAGAAAACCCTGCGTGAGGACACGGGCGGCGTTTACGGCAATATGGATTTCTCAACCCGTGACCACTACCGCCACGTCGTGGAAAAAATTGCGAAGAGCAGCCGGCTGTCCGAGAGCGAGGTGGCGCGCGAGGCGATTCAGTTTGCCCGCGAGAGCGCTGACAGGAATGGGCCCGACGATCGCTCGGCACATGTCGGCTTTTACCTTATAGACAAGGGACTGGCGCAGCTTGAGCATCTGGCAGAAGTGCGCTTATCTGTCATTGAGGCCCTGCGAAAATTGAGCTCACGGTTTCCCTTGCTGCTGTACACAGGCACGATTATGCTGATGACAACGGTCTTCAGCGGTCACTTGCTGGCAAAGGCGCATGCCGGCGGGTTACATGGTTGGGCACTCGGGCTGATTGGTGCTCTCTCTCTAATGGCTGCAAGTCAGCTGGCAATAGCGCTGGTAAACTGGCTGGCGACATTGCTCGCGACGCCGCGTTCTCTGCCGCGAATGGACTTCTCCAAAGGGATTCCGCCGGAATTGCGTACTCTGGTCGTGGTCCCGGCTATGCTCACAAGCACTCATAATATAGAGGAACTGATTGAGGCGCTTGAAGTCAGGTTCCTTGCAAACCGGGACGACAGCCTGCACTTCGGCCTGCTGACTGATCTTAGAGACGCGGCCGGGGAGATGCTGCCGGAGGACGAACCGCTGTTGCTGCTGGCCCGGCAGCGGATAGAAGAGCTGAATAAAAAATACAGGAATATAAAAGGCGACACTTTCTTCCTTTTCCATCGCCCGCGCAGATGGAACCCTCAGGAGCGGATGTGGATGGGTTACGAGCGCAAGCGGGGGAAGCTTGCGGAATTGAATTCTTTTCTGCGCAGCAGGACGGATAACGCCCCTGCCTTCTCTCTTATCGTCGGTAATACAGAAATCCTATCGAACGTGAAGTACGTGGTCACCCTTGACACGGATACCCAACTGCCCCGCGATTCGGCATGGCAGTTTGTGGGGACCATGGCGCATCCGCTGAATCGTGCACAGTACGACAAAGACAGACAACGTGTGGTTGCCGGCTACGGTATTCTTCAGCCGCGCGTGGCTGTGAGCCTGCCGGGCACGAACCGGTCCCGGTATGCGCGCATGTGCGGGAGTGAGCCGGGAATCGATCCGTATACGCGCGCTGTCTCAGATGTTTACCAGGACCTGTTCCATGAAGGCTCGTTTATCGGCAAGGGCATCTATGAGGTTGATGCATTCGAACTGGCGCTCAACGGACGCTTCCCCGAGAACCGAATCCTCAGCCACGATCTTCTGGAAGGATGCTACGCCCGGGCAGGGCTATTGAGCGATGTAATGGTGTACGAGGAATATCCATTCCGCTACAGCGCGGATGTAAGCCGCCGGCACCGCTGGATTCGCGGAGACTGGCAGCTTTTGCGGTGGCTGCTGCCTTATATCCCCGGTCCCGGCCTGGATGCGCGCCTTCAGAAGAATCCGCTCTCGGGGCTGTCCCTATGGAAGATATTCGATAACCTTCGGCGTAGTCTCGTATCTGCAGCGTTGACACTGCTGTTGCTCCTGGGCTGGACAATCTTGCCATCGGCATGGCTTTGGACTCTGTCGGTGATAGGCATCATCCTGATTCCTTCTTTGATTGCCTCTGTCATGGATGTGTTTCAAAAGCCGGGCGATGTGCTTTTGATGCAGCACCTTGCTGCCTCAGTACGCTCTGTGCGCAGGCGTTTCGCTCAAGCTGCATTTTTACTTGTCTGTCTGCCTTACGAGGCTTTTTACAGTCTTGATGCGGTTGTGCGCACCACATGGCGGATGCTGATAACGCACAGGCGGCTGCTTGAATGGAATCCTTCGGGCGATCCTGAGAGTACGAGCCATAATAACAAGGAGGGACTCGTCAGCTCGTATAGGGCAATGTGGATTGCCCCGGTCATTGCCATTGCCACAGTGGTCTGCCTGGCGCTTTCGGGGCGGGCGGTTTTAGCTAATGCTGTTCCTATACTGTGCCTCTGGTTTTTTTCCCCTGCTATTGCGTGGTGGATCAGCCTGCCACTCGCACGCCGCGGAGCAAGGCTGACTGCTGAGCAGACCCTTTTTCTCCGTAAGCTTTCCCGAAAGACGTGGACGTTTTTCGAAACCTTCGTTGACCCGGAAGATAATTGGCTGCCGCCTGATAACTATCAGGAGCATCCTGTTGCCGTGGTTGCTCATCGCACATCACCAACCAACATGGGACTTGCGCTGCTTGCGAATTTGTCAGCGCACGACTTCGGCTATATTTCAACGGGGCAACTCATCAAGCGCACTGATAATGCATTCCAGACAATGAAAAAATTGGAACGATACCGGGGCCACTTCTACAACTGGTATGACACACAATCCCTGAAGCCGCTGTCACCCCTCTACATTTCTACGGTGGACAGCGGGAACCTTGCAGGCCATCTGATGACATTACGGCCAGGGCTGCTCGCGCTTCCCGATCAAAAAATCTTTGGAGAGAGATTATTTGAAGGCCTTAGAGATACATTAATGATTCTCGCAGAGATTCTCGCGGACACTACAGGAGTAGTCACTCCGGCGGGGCTTGCTCAACTACATAAGTATCTGGAGTCCGCGCTCAAGTCTCCGCCAACTACGCTTATGGCGGCCCGGATGTATCTTAATCAAATGGCAATGTCTGCCGAGGAAGTGGTCTCCGGTATTAGTACTGACCGTGACGACCCGGCCGGGTGGTGGGCGCGTGCCTTTGCCCGGCAATGCCAGGATGCCCTCCAGGAGTTGACGTTTCTAGCTCCGTCGGCAGTTCCTGGTATTGACAAGATACCGACTTTGCGTGAACTGGCAGGACTCGGCAACCAACGCGCCATTGAGAGGATCGCTGCTATCGAACGCCTTGCATTGCAAGCGAATGAACTCAGCCGTATGGAATATGACTTTCTGTTTGACAAGGAGCGGCATCTATTGACCATCGGGTACAATGCAGGTGAACACCGGCAGGACGCGAGTTATTATGATTTGCTTGCCTCGGAAGCGAGATTGTACAGTTTCGTAGGGATTGCGCAGGGACAACTGCCGCAGGAGAGCTGGTTCACGCTGGGGCGGCTGCTTACCACTACGAGCGGAGAGCCAATCCTGCTTTCTTGGGGCGGATCTATGTTCGAGTACCTGATGCCGCTTCTGGTGATGCCGACGTATGAAAACACGCTGCTTGACCAGACCTATAAGGCGGCTGTGGCCAGGCAGATCGAATATGGAAAGAAGAGCGGAGTACCGTGGGGCATTTCGGAATCCGGCTACAATACGATAGACGTCCGCCTTAACTACCAGTACCGGGCATTCGGCGTGCCAGGCCTCGGGCTGCGGCGCGGGCTCGCCGGGGATCTGGTAATTGCGCCCTATGCTTCGGCGCTTGCGCTGATGGTGGCACCCGAGGAAGCGTGTCTGAATCTCGAGCGACTCTCTGATGAAGGGTTTGAAGGAAAATACGGCTTCTATGAAGCGATAGATTATACACCTTCACGTTTGCCGCGCGGACAATCGAGCGCCGTGGTCCGGTCCTTTATGGCACATCACCAGGGTATGAGTTTACTCTCGCTGGCCTATCTGCTTCTGGACCGTCCGATGCAGAAACGATTCGAGGCGGAGCCGGTGTTCCAGGCGACCATGCTGCTGCTCCAGGAGCGGGTGCCAAAGGCTACTGCGTTTTATTCGCACATTGCCGAGTTCTCCGACATACATGAAACTTCCAGTGGTGCGGATATGCCGGTGCGCGTTTTCAGCAGTCCTGATACGCCTATTCCTGAAGTGCAGTTATTGTCCAACGGCAGATACCATGTAATGGTCACGAACGCCGGCGGCGGTTACAGCCGATGGAAGGACCTCGCAGTGACACGCTGGCGCGAAGACAGCACCTGCGACAACTGGGGTACGTTCTGTTATCTGCGCGACGTGGCGAGCGGAGAATTCTGGTCTACTGCATATCAGCCGACGCTTAAGCGATCGAATAACTACGAAGCAATTTTTTCGGATGCTAAAGCGGAATTTCGCTGCAGGGACCACGACGTTGACACCCATACGGAGATCGCTGTTTCACCGGAAGATGATATCGAACTGCGCCGGATAACTATAACTAATCGCACCCGGATACGAAGGACGATTGATGTCACGAGCTATGCGGAAATAGTCCTTGCATCGTCTGCCGCGGACGCACTGCATCCGGCGTTCAGCAATCTCTTTGTTCAGACTGAAATTATCCGCCAGCAGGGAGCCATACTCTGCACCCGCCGTCCCCGTTCCCTGGACGAGCATCCACCGTGGATGTTCCATCTCATGGCAGTGCACGGGGCAGATATAGGAGAGGCTTCCTATGAGACTGACCGCATGCAGTTTATCGGGCGGGGAGGCACTATCGCTGACCCGCAGGCAATGCGCGGGGCAGCTGGTTTTTTTACAGGGGCGCTCTCCGGCAGCCAGGGCTCAGTGCTCGATCCGATTGTTGCTGTGCGGTATCGGATAACCCTTGATCCGGAAGAATCGGCAACGATTAATATTGTCTCCGGCATCGGCGAAACCCGTGACATGTGCCTGGGACTTGTAGAGAAATACCAGGACCGGCGTCTCGCGGACCGTGTCTTTGAACTGGCGTGGACACATAGCCAGGTGCTCCTGCGGCAGCTCAATGCCACAGAGGCAGATGCGCAACTCTATGGACGCCTTGCCGGCTCTGTTATCCATGCTAATTCTTTGCTGCGAGCCGAACCTGGTGTCATCAACAACAACCGCAGGGGGCAATCCGGTCTATGGGGCTACTCCATTTCAGGCGATTTACCAATCGTGCTGCTGCAGATTGAAGATCCGGCCAATATAGACCTGGTGCGCCAACTCGTGCAGGCCCACGCATACTGGCGATTAAAAGGACTGGCGGTGGATCTTGTGATCTGGAACGAAGATCGTGCCGGTTACCGGCAACTTCTGCAAGACCGGATTATGGGGCTCATTGCCGCAGGCGTCGAAGTCAACGTGACCGATCAGCCAGGCGGCATTTTTGTAAGACCTGCGGACCAGATATCGAACGAGGACCGCATCCTGCTCCAAACTGTAGCGCGCGCCATCATTACTGACAGCAAGGGGACGCTGGCAGAGCAGATCAACCGTCGCAGTCTTATGGAAGTAACAGTGCCGCTCCTTACATTGACCCGAACCCATCACTCCGAACCACTGGCAATTGCTGCATTGCCTCGCCACGACCTGACGTTCTTCAACGGACTCGGCGGATTCACGCCTGACGGGCGCGAGTACATCATTACGACAACACACGGGCAAGTGACACCGGCGCCATGGGTAAATGTGCTGGCAAATCCGCACTTCGGAACTATTATTTCGGAAAGCGGAGGTGCTTACACATGGAGCGAGAATGCCCACGAGTTTCGTCTCACTCCATGGGGGAACGATCCCGTGAGCGATTCGGGCGGAGAGGCGTTTTATATCCGGGATGAAGAGCGCGGACATTTCTGGTCCCCCACGCCGCTGCCACGTAGCGGGGCAACGCCTTACGTTACACGGCACGGATTCGGCTACAGCGTCTTTGAGCACACGGAGCGCGGCATCCTCTCGGAGATGTGGGTTTACGTGGCCCCGGATGCACCAATTAAGTTTACGGTGCTGAAAATACGAAACGAGTCGGGTAGGTCCCGCCGCCTCTCTGTTACCGGATATGCAGAGTGGGTGCTGGGAGATCTGCGGCCAAAAACAGCAATGCATGTGATTACTGAACTTGACCCCAACAGCGGCGCGCTTTTTGCGCGGAATTTCTACAACACGGAGTTTGCTGACCGGGTTGCCTTCTTTGATGTTGACGATGTGTCCAGGACTTTAACCGGCGACAGGGCTGAGTTTCTCGGGCGCAACGGCACACTTCGGAATCCCGCGGCAATGACCAGATTGCGCCTCTCCGGCAAGGTGGGGCCCGCTTTGGACCCCTGTGCCGCTATCCAGGTTCCATTCGAGCTGGCTGACGGGCAAGAGCGTGAGATCATCTTCAGGCTTGGCGCAGGGCGGGATGCTGCTGATGCCGGTAAACTGGTACGTCGTTTCCGTGGACCTGCTGCCGCGCGCGGAGCGCTCGAGGCAGTGTGGCAGTACTGGAATAACACGCTTGGCGCAGTGCAGGTGGAAACACCTGACCAGTCTGTCAATATCCTGAGCAATGGCTGGCTCTTGTACCAAACTCTTGCGTGCCGTCTTTGGGCCCGGAGCGGATATTATCAGTCGGGCGGAGCCTTTGGTTTCCGTGACCAGTTGCAGGACGTGATGGCGCTCATCTATGCAGACCCGGGCCTCGCGCGCGAGCATCTCCTGATATGCGCGGCCCATCAGTTTAAGGAGGGTGATGTTCAGCATTGGTGGCATCCTCCGTCAGGCCGGGGTGTACGTACACACTGTTCGGACGATTTCCTCTGGTTGCCGCTGGCTGTCTCCCGCTACGTTCTAAGCACAGGGGACACAGGAGTGCTGGATGAACCAGTCCGTTTCCTCGAGGGCCGCCCGGTAAACACTGACGAGGACTCGTATTACGATCTTCCCCGCGTGTCTGAAAAAGCGGCTGGTTTGTATGATCACTGTGTGCGGGCTATCATGAAGGGTATCAACCTTGGCAGGCATGGTCTGCCGCTCATCGGCTCGGGCGATTGGAACGACGGCATGAACATGGTGGGCGAATACGGCAAAGGCGAAAGCGTCTGGCTTGGCTTCTTCTTTTATGAAGTGCTCATGCGGTTCACTGAGATTGCACGACTGCATGGCGACCTGGCCTTTGCCGAACGCTGCCAAAAAGAAGCAGCTCAATTGCGCCGGAATATCGAGCAGAATGCCTGGGATGGCGAATGGTACCTCCGCGCTTTCTTCGATGACGGCTCGCCGCTTGGTTCGGCGGGTAACCCTGAATGCCGGATTGATTCCATTGCGCAAAGCTGGTCTGTTCTCTCCGGGGCCGGGGATGCCAAGCGCTCAGCCATGGCAATGGAATCAGTGAATAAACGCCTTGTTAGGCGTGACCATAGACTTATCCAACTTCTGGATCCGCCGTTTGATAAGTCGAATTTGAATCCCGGCTACATAAAGGGATATGTGCCAGGCGTCAGGGAAAACGGCGGACAATACACTCATGGCGCTATCTGGACAGCTATGGCATTTGCCGCCTTGGGCGACAGCCAGCGCGCATGGGAACTGCTGGCAATGATAAACCCTTTAAACCATGGGAGATCTCCGGAGGAAATTGAAATCTACAAAGTAGAACCATACGTTGTCGCAGCCGATGTATATGCGGTCTCACCGCACAGCGGCCGTGGTGGATGGACATGGTACACGGGATCATCCGGCTGGATGTACCGGCTTATACTGGAATCACTCCTGGGGCTGAGACTTGAAAAAGACAAGCTGCGTTTCGAGCCGTGTCTGCCTGGGGATTGGGATATGTTCAAGGTGCATTACCGGTACAGGAAAACTCTCTATCATATCACTCTCCGGCAAACGCCTGCGGGCAGCGGCGAGACGAGCGTGGCCGTTGATGGCGTTGAACAACACGATAAGGCTATCCCACTTGTTGACGACCGTCAGGAACACTCAGTAGAGGTGAGGATACCTGTTAAAGAAGGATAAGAAAAACATAGACAAATCCAATAAACTCCCCGAAGCCCTTGCTTAATGTTTACAGTCTTCCTAACTTCCTGGCTATGGAACTTTTTTCGTTGAGCCTGGCAAACGGAAGAAAAGATATTTTAAAGATAGGCCAAGTCTTTTGAATTTTGCAGCAGTGTAGGAGTTAATAATCCTGGAAGCGTCCCCCTACTTATTTATTCCTAAAATTTCCCTTCTTTTTGCAAGGCTCGATCTTATTAGTTATTTTATAATTTTACTAATTACTCCAAGAATAGGTTTGTGTCGCAATAAAACAAATAAAGTATAACCATTCCACCATGCTTGCCATTCAAAGGTATATTCACTCATACCACAACGAATTAAGTCTTTTCCTTCAAGTATATTGATACCGTCATGAAACTTAATATCTCGCGCTGCGACCCATGGGTGCCCAGTTCCTATGCGAGATGGAAGTTCAATGTCTTCATATTTTTTTATAAATTTTTTTGAAGGTATTGTTTTCCAATGTCTCAGAAAATGATTACCATGCTCATCAGTAGAGTCTATCGGATAGTATTGTGCAACTGCAATTGCCTCATCTTGTTCCTCAATATATCGCCAAATAGTTGCCTGTTTTGAAGCCCCATACATTTCAGAAAGGCGAAATACTGCGTGTAGAGAAGCAACATAATCAAGTGCATGAACCCTAAAACTTTTACCTTGGAATATAACTTCTGAAGCAAAAAAATTCGCCTCTCTATCAAAATCTGTTTCCACATCTGGACTTAATGTGTAATCATCGTCTAGATATGTAGTGTTAATGTTATGCCATGGAATAATTTGATGCCCGAACTCATGAGCTTTCGGGAATAGATTTCTGCATGGATTGCCATTTTGGGGAATATAATTTATTCGGTCTCTCAAGTCTGCGATTCCTCTAACTTTTTGAATAGCATATTTAAAAGTTTCCTGTGCGGATTTGGTAAGGCGTGCGAAAAAACTTTCTTTTAATTCCTCAGGTGACTGAACCTCCATTATGGCGGCGGCCTTTACCAGATCATCAACCGGCGTTGGCAAAACTTCCATTGCACCTGCTCTTTTAATGGCTCTCTCTGCAATCTTTGATATCTCAGATTCACTATCTGGTCTGCAAATGAGTTTTACATTAGTTGATAACTTCAATTAGCGTGAACTCCTTTGCCTCTGTGAGCGTAAATATCCAATATAATGCGCAACTAGATTTTCTTCTTCATCAGTTAAGCCAGCACTCATCAAAGCCGCCTGCATTGTGCTAGGTTTTATTGTCTTTTCTCCCTTTTCGACCTTTGATTTCTTTAGATAACCTGCTGCTTCCATCAAAGAGGAATAGGGGATTTCATAATACTCGGCAAGTTTATACAAAATATTAGGCGACGGATTAGTTGCCTCTCCACGTTCCAATTGTGAAAGATAAGCATTTGATATCTCTGTGGCTTTTTCCACTTCACGCAGACTAACACCTTTGACTTTGCGAACGCTTTTTAGTTCTTCAGCCAATTTATTGCTCATATTTCCTCCTTTCTACATAGATTTTATAACGGTTTGCAAAATAAATCAAGCAGTGCATTATTTAGTTGACAAATATAGTGCGCATTGCTTACTATAGTAAGCGAATAGATTTTGAAAAGGAGGTTTTAAGAATGCGCATAGTAAAAGAAAGACAGTCGCTTACGAAAGGAGGTAAAAAGATATGGGCAAGAACAAGCCTTATGGCGACGGGCACAGGCAGGGGGCGGTAAAAGACCGCTCTCAAGTGTATAACCCTAAAACAGACAACTGGACAAAGCGTAACACTGACGACGGTCGCTTTATTGATCAGAAGGCCGACAATGACCCCTTTAAAGGGGTCAGAAAAGAAAAAGGAGGTAGTTAGTTATGGAAAAAGACAAAGGACATAAGGAAGACCATGTCACGATTCTTATCAATCAGGTGCCCCACCACATCACGGCAACAACCATCACCGCTGATGAAATCAGAAAACTGGCTGGAGCAGACAATGATTATGAGGTCTGGAAAGTTGTCAAAGCCCCAGACCCTGAAGGACAACTCCCTATAGACGACATTCAGGTCAAAGGAAGCATTGAGGTGAAGAGTGGTGATAAGTTCAGAGTCGTACCTCCGGGAACTTTCGGTGCTGTGGCAGTAATGCCACAGCAGCTCACTCACGAAATCAACCACTTACGGACTGAGGGACACGAGATCGATGTTTATGAAGATTCAGGGTTGCTTCTGCTTGTCATGAAGGCATATCCTTTGCCGCGTGGTTACAACAAGGCAAGCACGAATCTGCTTCTCAAGATTCCTCTATCTTACCCGAACGGCAAGCTCGATATGTTTTGGACAGACCCTGACCTACGACTTCAGGAATCAAATGGGCAGGCCGCAACAACAGTCGAAAACATTCTCGATAGGCAGTGGCTACGTTTTTCTTGGCACCCTCAGAAATGGAATCCTGGGGCGAATAACCTCTTCACATTCCTTGAATTCGTTAATAGGAGGCTCATGCAATTAAAATGAAAAACAAATATACAATCAGAATTACGGAGCAAGACTTCAACCGTTGCCGAACCACCGTTCTGAGTGATCTTCCGAAAGAGGGCGCGGCTTTCTTGCTTGCTGGACGTAAAGTGATAGGGGCATCAGAGGAGCTTATTGTTAGAAGAATCGTTGATGTTCCTAAAAGCAAATATAGGATACAGGAAAATTACCATCTGGACATATCTCCAAAGGCCATCAATGGCCTGATCTCATTATGTGAGCGTAATAACCTTGGTGTCATTCTATGCCACAGCCACCCAACAGATAGTTCTTATTCTCCATCAGATGACCATGGGGAGAAGAGAATCGCGGAAAGTATATGGAAGAATATACCCAATGTGCCGGTAGGCTCACTTCTCATATCGCCCACAAAAGTTCGTGCGAGAATATGGAAGCCTAAAGACGGATATAAGCCTGTTTCATCCGTCACTATACTTGGCCGACACATCAGGAAAATCTTTCTCAATGGGAGGGACCATAAAACCAATACACCGAGCGATATATACGATAGACAAATATTGGCTTTTGGAAACAAGGGGCAAGCTATTCTCTCAAACGCTAAAATTGCAATAGTCGGCCTCGGTGGTACCGGCTCTCCTGTGGCCGAACAGCTTGTCAGGATGGGTGTCAAAGACATTGTACTCATAGACCCCGATGTTTTTGATCCGTCAAATATTACCCGTGTTTATGGAAGCACCTATGAAGATGGCTATAAACGGTTTTTGCATACTTATCGTCTACGAAAGAAAAAAATCCCAAAAGTCGAGCTGATGTCAAAGCATCTAAAGAAAATTAACCCGGAAATATATATTCAGCCAATCCGAGACTCCGTCGTTAAAACGGACGCTGCTAAATTGCTTCTTGACCGTGATATTATCTTTTGCTGTACCGATGAACACTGGGGAAGGTCTATCGTGAACCAAATAGCCTACCAGTATCTCATTCCTGTAATTGACATGGGAGTCCGCATTGATGCAAAAGATAAGAAAATACACGGTGCCTTCGGAGCTATTCATATACTAAGGCCAGATAAGCCATGCTTGTGGTGCTATGAGTTTCTCAATGCTGATCGAATCAGAGCTGAAAGTTTACCCGAACACGAAAGAAAAAGTTTATTGCGTGAAGGTTATGTGCAAGATATCGATTCTAAAGCGCCTTCCGTAATATCATTGACAACTTCGATCTCCGGCCATGCTGTCACCGCATTTCTGCAACTCATGACTGATTTTATGGGGCCTGCGGGGGATTTAGCCCGTCTGAACTATTTTATTATGGAAGGAACTGTGGGTAGGGGAAGTAGCGGCATCAAGGAGAGTTGTGTGTGTAAAAAAGTCAGAGGGTATGGAGACTTAATGGGGTTGCCAACACTTTAATAAGAATTAAGGTGAACGGAATTCCCGGAATTCCCTCAAGCAGAGGCAATATGAAAATTAAGTATGGTTCCCCGGAATATTGAATATCGGCACTCTACTCCCTTTTGCGGGCCCAGAACCCTATCTCATTGTCTTCATGCGCCTTGCTAAATTCAGGACCTACAGGGAAGCGGTATCGACTCCTATACTTGCCCTCACCTTCCACAGTATGCAAAATTAATTGTGCAATACGAATACCAGGATAAAGAACTATTGGCACCTCACCTAAATTTTCAAGTTCAAGTGTTAAACAGCCTTTATATCCAGGATTAATCCCAGTAGCTGTCGCAATAATCAGGCCGAGACGGCCCCAAGAGGACCGTCCAATAACATATCCCGACAGGCAGTTTGGGAAAACTATATATTCCATTGTACTCCCTAAAACTAATTGCTGCGGGTGTAAAACAAAGCGTTCTCGAAAACCTATTACAATTTTTCGTTGATACTGCCCAATTCTCGTTTTAATTTGATCTTGAAGTGAAACATCCATTTCAGTGAAAGAGGTTTTCTGTGTGATAATAAATTGGTTGCCTAACCTCACGTCTATAGCGCAGTCTTTAACTTGTTCATCTTTATCAAGCAATGGGGTAATAATTAAACGTTCATTTAAATTGATGGCTGTCATAAATCGAAGTATTTCTGCTTTCGACAAGGTGCTCATTTTTTTGAATCCTTTATCCACTTAAAATATTCTCGATGAACATGGCTGAGTTCTACCGCTTTTAAAAGTAAATCATTTAGAATATTTAACTCTTTGACATATTCTTCTTGTTTCCTATAGGAAGATAACTTTGAAAGACATGTAATCTTGTAAAACCACCCTGCATTTAAAATTGCAGGGATATCTGCTATTACAGGCATAAAAGGATCTATCTCAACCGCATTAGGAGGTATGCGATTGGCTATTCTATCGCAAAGAGGTAACACCGTATTATGAATTTTTTCAAATTCAAACACATGGCCACTTATTCTTGTCTTTATAAAACCCTTAATTTTAGGTAATACTTCCAGAATAGAATCATACGCAATCTTTAATATGGGATCATTTTCTATATGGTTTTTATCTTTATCTATGGAAACTGTAGTTTTAATTATATCAAGCCTTTCTTTTACCGCACTTAGAACATGCATATTAAAATCATTTTGCTGAAAGGTTCTTTGGGCATCCACATTATTGAACATTGAGTCTAGCCCATTTGATAAGAGTTCCTCATACATTAACCGTAAGCGCATACGCAATGGAGGATAATATTGTGGTGCCTTTACTTCATCTATCGATTGAGAGATATCAGCTATTTCTTCGGTTGCAAAGAGAGATGCAATGCCAAATAAATTCACAGAGATCAAATCAGAAATTATTTCCTCTAATCCTCTTTTGCGTAGGAAGACTATGTGTGCTTGCAGTTTCCCTTTTTGGGCATATTTTTCGAGTTCTGTAGCATCCCTCCCTAAATATTTTTCTAATACTTTTTCTAATACTTTTTCCAATTCTTCTGCAATTCTGGGCAGATATTGTGGTTTTGCCTTTGCACTTTCTGCTTCAGCAGCTAAAAACTCTGACGCAATGGGGTGACCAATCTCATGCCCCAAATTAGCATGAAGTAGAAGATTATTCTTTTCAAACCCAGGGAATGAAACAATATATAATTTTGTATTGAAAACTTTTTGATCCAAACTAACTTTTTTGCTGAGCCCTTTTTCTATGTGTTCTTTGTAAACTTCTACAAGATCCCATATCACTTTATAGTTATATTGCCATTGCGGACGAACAATCAAAAACGAATTCGGCTGATAAATATCTTTGACGAAAGATTGAAAAGGCAAAACCATATTCCATGGTGTTCTTTCAATGCTAGCCCCTTCGACAAACCGAAGATGTGAGGCAAGTTCTCCTGTTGTGTTAGCTATAAATTTCGCTAGGCGAGCAACCTCAACTGGCTGAGAGCTTGCATCATTTTGAAGACGAAGAAGATACTCCTGGAATAAATTACAAATTACCTTTATAATCTCAGCGAGTTGTTTAGGATTATCCGAGGGAAAACTATGAAGTCGAATTTGAGAAATTTGCTCTTTAATAAGGCTAAGCTTATAATACGTCGCCGTAATAACTTTTTCGGCTATTATTTCATCCATCTACATAGCTTGAAAGATTTTCGCCTCAGAGCGTGAAAAGGTTTGAACTTTGTCTAAGAAAACATCTGCAAGCCGAGCAAAAAATTGATTTGTCATATTTAAATTATCTTCGGCAATATCTGCTAACTTAGATTCCGAAAGTTTGTCTAAAACTGATAATATCTCTTCAAAAAATAATAGGAGTCCCGCAACATCGGACGGACGTTTTTCCTTTCCGATTGATTCAATAGTCTGTATAGCGTAATTAAAGGCAATAATGCCTTCCACGCTAGGAGCGACCTGTTTTGTTTTGCCAGAAATGAATTGCTGTCCATTTAGGATGTTAGTAAGAAAATGTCTTGCATTTTCCAGAATGATTTCATTTTCTGAGCCTAATACAATATCAATATTAGTCTTTTGTCCCTTCGCTATTAAGCAGGTAGCTAACAATTTCGAAGTTGTTGCAGCAAGAAGACCATTGGTATATACGGAAGCTTGATCGATAAAAAAATCTGCTGACATATCAATACCTCCTTTTAATTAGGGTTCATTCTAACATATTTATCTCATAAAACTAAATATCTGTCAAATATCTATAAAGTCAGTTTCCCATCTTTTCTTTCAACTGTGATCTTATACTTTTCTAGTTCCTCTATATGATCACCAATCCAGTCTCTTAATATAAAACCAGCCACATCAGAAACAGAGGTTCCTTTAATTCCAACTAATTTTTTCAACACATGATGGGTATATTGATCTACGGATGGTTGAACTTTATGGCTTTTATTGTTTTTTGCCATTTTTAAATCTAAATAGAGTCTATTTAGCTCTAATTATATTAGAAAAAGATTATCAGTTATAGAAAGCACTTGTCAAGAAAAAAATAGTAGATATAAAAAAGGAAAAGGTTGGCTATTGAAAAACGCTGAATCAAAGGAGTAATTAAATCATTACGGTACTACGACAAGATACAACAATGGGGTCGCATCTTGTCTCAAACAAATAGGTCAGCGCCCATTTTTAAAATCTCAAAGAACCTTGCTCCTGCCTCCGGTAAATTAAAAATTCGTAGCATTCATAACCTGCAAGCAACCCCGTGCCCGTTCATATCCACATTCCCAAGACAGCCATGGGTATAGGAGCGGAAGGCTAATTAATATATAATATACTGTGCCGGAGGATATATGCCGGAAAAGCTCCGGCGTTTGTTCGCTTTACCGGACTGTTTTGCTGACACGGCACTTACATGATACAAGAGGAGGAATAAAGGATGGCAGTGGCTAAGAAGATTGATGTATTAATGCAGGAAAAAAGACATTTCCCGCCGTCAAAGGAATTCAGCAGGAGGGCCCATATCAAAAGTCTGGAAGAATACGAGAAGATATATAAAAGATCTATTGATGACCCCGAAGGTTTCTGGGCGGAGATGGCTGAAAAGAACCTGGCATGGTTCAGGAAGTGGGATAAGGTCCTTGAATACAATTTTGAAAAACCCGAGATTAAATGGTTTCAGGGCGGCAAGCTCAATGTCTCATATAACTGCCTTGACAGGTTTATAAATACACCCGTACGGAATAAAGCGGCAATCATATGGGAAGGGGATGACGGCTCATATAAAACATACACCTATCAGCAGATGTATTACGAAGTAAACAGGTTTGCCAATGTCCTGAAAAAACATGGGATAAAAAAGGGCGACAGAATAACCATCTATCTGCCAATGATACCTGAACTTGCCATCTCAATGCTTGCATGTGCAAGGATCGGCGCTATCCACAGCATTGTCTTTGGCGGATTCAGTGCGCAGGCATTAAGGGACAGGATTCAGGACTGTAAGTCAAAGCTGATAATTACCGCAGATAAAGGCGTAAGGGGAGGAAGGATGGTTGCGCTTAAGGCAAATGCCGATGAAGCGCTTCATGAATGCCCGACAGTGGGGAAAATGATAGTTGTAAAAAGGGTTGACGGAATAGACATGGAGCCCAGCAGGGATGTCTGGTGGCATGAAGAGATGAAGGCCCCTGATATTGCAAATTATTGCGAGCCCGAACAGATGGATGCTGAAGACCCGCTCTTTATACTCTACACATCAGGCTCTACAGGAAAACCTAAAGGCGTACTTCATACAACAGGAGGATATTTACTCTTTACAAATCTCACATTCAGATGGATATTTGACTATCACGATGAAGATATCCATTTCTGTACAGCGGACATAGGGTGGGTAACAGGCCACAGCTATATTGTTTATGGGCCGATGAGCAATGGCGCAACAAGCCTTATGTTTGAAGGCATTCCAACATACCCTGATGCAGGAAGGTTCTGGGATATAGTTGATAAACATAAAGTAAATATTTTTTATACAGCGCCCACAGCCATAAGGGCCTTAATGAGAGAAGGTGAAGGCTGGGTGGAAAAGCACGACCTTTCTTCTCTCAGGGTTCTTGGCACAGTCGGAGAGCCGATAAACCCGGAGGCATGGATGTGGTACCATGTTCACATTGGAAAGGAAAAGCTCCCGATTGTTGACACGTGGTGGCAGACAGAGACAGGCGGGATTCTTATAACTCCGCTGCCCGGGGCAATGACATCAAAGCCCGGTTCAGCCAACAGGCCCTTCCCGGGTGTGGCGCCAAAGGTGTTAAAAGAAGACGGCTCCGCTGCAGGCGTAAATGAAGGCGGCTATCTTGTAATAGAAAAACCTTGGCCCGGAATGCTCAGAGGCACTTACGGAGACCCGGAAAATAAACGTATAAAAGAGGTCTATTTTTCCAGATTCCCCGGCAAATATCTTACCGGAGACGGAGCCAGGGTTGATGAAGACGGCGATTACTGGCTTATGGGAAGAATAGACGATGTTATAAATATTTCAGGACACAGGCTGGGCACTGCAGAGGTTGAATCAGCTTTGGTCAGCCATGAGGCTGTTGCAGAGGCTGCTGTTGTCGGATTTCCGCATGAGATTAAAGGCGAGGGCATTTATGCTTACGTGACCCTCAAGGAAGGCCAGCAGCCTTCAGAAGAACTCAAAAAGATACTTGTCGGCCATGTAAGGACTGTTATAGGCCCGATTGCATCACCGGACAAACTCCAGTTTGCGCCGGGCTTGCCAAAGACAAGAAGCGGCAAGATAATGAGAAGGATACTAAGGAAGATTGCCCATGGCCAGATAGAAGAGCTTGGGGATACATCAACCCTGGCAGATCCATCTGTGGTTGATAATCTGGTAAAGGGGAAGCTGTAAGCTATTTCAGCAGGCAGGGCATAGCATTTTCACTCATTCTCGCTACGCTCCGAGGTATTTTGCCTATTGATATTTATAAGACAAACTCTCTGAATATCGGCAAAATAAAACCGCTCAAATGCTATGCCCTGCCTGCTTCGTCTCATCTTGACTACAACAATCTTTAATGTTTAAACTATCTATCCACTTAAAATTTTAGGAGGTTTCCCATGTTAAAAAGATATTTATTGGCGCCCGGCCCGACACCTGTTCCACCGGAGGCGCTGCTGGCAATGGCAATGCCCATAATACATCACAGGTCGCCGGATTTTCTGCCTGTGCTTGATTCTGCCAAAAAAGGGCTTCAGTGGTTATACCAGACAAAGAATGACGTCCTCATCATTTGCTCAACCGGCACAGGAGGAATGGTTGGCTCGGTCAATAATTTCTTCAGCCCCGGGGACAAGGCATTGGTAATCAACGCCGGAAACTTTGGAGAAAGATGGACAAAGATATGCAAGGCATACAACCTTTCAGTTGAAGAGATGAAGATTGACTGGGGATATGCAGTAAAACCTGAGGATGTAGAAAAGGCCCTGAAGAAAGACCCTTCAATCAAGGGAGTTTTTGTTCAGGCTTCAGAGACGTCAACAGGCGTTTATCATGATATCAAGGCACTTGCCTCAATCGTAAAAAAATACGAAAACACAATATTTGTTGTTGACGCAATATCAGCATTGGTTGCGCATGACCTCAGAATGGATGAATGGGGGATTGACGTAATGATAGGAGGTTCCCAGAAAGGCGTGATGCTTCCTCCTGGCCTTGCATTCGTAGGGATAAGCGAGAAGGCTTGGAAATTCGCGGAGACTTCGAAGTCTCCCAAGTTCTATTTTAATTTCACTGCCGAGAGGAAGAAACTCAAAGACAACCAGACGAACTTTACATCTCCGGTTACCCTGATAATAGGCTTAAATGAATGCATCAAGATTCTTCAGAAAGAAGGCCTTGAGAATGCCTTTGCGCGCCATGCAAAACTTGCGCATGCAACAAGAGAGGCAGTAAAGGCTATCGGGCTTGAGATGTTCACGAAGGAATCTCCGTCTAATTCTGTTACTGCCATAAATGCGCCAAAAGGCGTGGACGGCCAGGAGATTTACAAGAATCTAAGGGTGAAATACGGCATCACAGCAGCAGGCGGACAGGGACAGGCAAAAGGAAAGATATTCAGGATTGCACATCTTGGTTATGCTGATACGTTTGATGTTATAACAGCGATTGCAGGAGTTGAGATGACCTTAAAGGGCATGGGACATCCTGTCAAGCTCGGAACCGGAGTTGCGGTTGCAGAGGAATTGCTGCTGAAGTAGCCTGACCTTTTTCTAAAGACACCAGAAGGGGATGCAGGATTATCCCCTTTTTTATTTTTTTAGGCATTAGTGATAATATAAGCCTGTATGTCACTGAAGAAAAAGATAATCCTCAGCTTTCTTGTGAGTTCTGTAATCATAGCAATCCTTGCTATTTCTTCTTACATTAATTTTGTAGAAATAAGGAAAGAGATAAGATATCTGGAACTGTCTGACACCATAAGGAGCAAATCCTTGCAGCTCAGGAGGCACGAAAAGAATTTTTTTCTCTACGGGGACATCAAGGAGCTTGAAAACGTATATGATTATATAAGGCAGCTTAAAGATATCCTTAGACAGAACAGGCCCCTTTATAATTCCGGGAAACTGCTCAGCCTTGAAAATAAGGTAGGCGAATACACACAGAGATTTAACCAGATAGAACTTATTTTCTGGGAGTTTCACCGGGAATTTGATAAGGTTAAGCCGTCATACAAGCAATACGCTGTTTTTTCGCAGCTTATAGAATCAACAATCCTGGAGCGCCCGCTGGCCAATGCAGAGGTGTTGGAAAAGTCATTTTTTTTAAAACGCGGCAGCCCTGTGATTGAAAGCCTTAAAAAATTAAGTACGGAGATACTTGCTCTCAGAAAAGACGGAGAAGAGATATTGACCCTCTCCAAGGATCTGGATAAATCAGCCAGGGAGAAAGTGGAAAGGGTCATCAGTTTATCGCAGACTGCCGTATTGGTCCTGATACCTCTGTTCCTTTTTGTAGGCCTGAGCACCCTGTTTTTTATCGGCCACAGCATTGTAAGGAGGCTGAAACTATTGGCAGGCGCTATTGAAAAAACAGGCAGGGGAGATTTTTCATCCCTGGTGATTCCGGCGGAAGAGGATGAGGTTGGCGTACTGGTTAATACCTTCAACAAGATGGAACAGGATTTGATTGCAAGAGATGCTGAACTTGGCAGGAAAAACGAGGAACTGCTTCAGGGCAAAAAACTTGCCTCTATAGGGACCCTTGCATCAGGAGTTGCGCATGAGCTTAACAATCCCCTTAACAATATCTATCTCTCGGCACAGGTCTTATCAAAAGAGATAGACGAGGAGACATGTCTCCCGATAGTCAGGGAAACCGTTAAAGACATTTTTTCTCAAACCCTGAGGGTAAAAAGAATAGTCGGAGACCTTCTCGAGTTTGCCAGAGAAAAACCGCCTGACCTCAAAAAGGTTAATATAGTAAGCGTGATAAATGAGGTGCTTAAACAGATGTCTGCGTCAGGGGAATTATATAATTCAAAATATGATATTGACGCTCCCGAAGAAATGGAAATCCTTGCAGACAGGCATCTCATGGAGCAGGTCTTCATTAACCTTTTCACGAATGCAGTTGATGCCATGGACCGGAGCGGGTTATTGCATATCCGGGTAAATGCGGCAGACACTTCTGTTCAAATTAAAGTGTCTGACACCGGCAAAGGCATCCTGTCAAAAGATATCACAAGGATATTTGACCCCTTTTTTACAACCAAGGAAAAAGGCACCGGTTTGGGACTTGCGATTGTTTACAGTATAATAAAAAAACATAACGGGAAAATAGAAGCGGACAGTGAACCATATAAAGGCACTGCTTTTACAATAACTCTGCCCCGCTGATGGAAACGGGGTGAACCGGGGGATAATGGCACTTAAAATTTTAGTTGCTGAAGACGAAGAAATAACATTAAAACACCTGCTCTATGCCCTGGAGAAAGAAGGGCATGCAGTCACCGGCGCAAAAAACGGCACAGATGCATTGAAGAGAATCGAAAAAGAAGAATTTGAGCTTCTCATATCCGATATAAAAATGCCGGGAATAGACGGCCTTTCGCTTCTTGCAGAGGTGAAAAATAAATATCCCGGCATGGATGTAATCATTATCACAGGCTTTGGCAGCATAGAGTCTGCAGTTGAGGCCATGAAAAAAGGCGCAACTGATTATATAACCAAACCTTTTAACCTCGATGAGCTGAACCTGAAGATAAACAGGATTCAGGAAAAAAAAAGATTAGAGAATGAGAACATCGCCCTTAAAGTTTCCCTCGGCCTTGATAAAAACCAGCCTTTTATAGCAAAAAGCAAGACAATGAGAAGGGTGATAGAGGTTGTGAAAAGCATCACCAATTCTGACTGCAATGTTCTTCTCACAGGTGAAAGCGGCGTAGGGAAAGGGCTTATTGCAAAGATCATCCATTATACAGGACTAAGAAAACAAAGACCCTTTCTGGCCCTGAATTGCGCCGTATTTACCGAGGAGCTGCTGGCAAGTGAGCTTTTCGGCCACGAAAGAGGTGCATTCACCGGCGCTGTCACATCAAAGCAGGGGCTCCTTGAGATTACTGATAAGGGCACGTTATTCCTTGATGAGATAGCAGAGATGTCATCTAATCTTCAGGCAAAATTATTGAAGGTGATAGAGGACAAGGAATTCTTAAGAGTTGGCGGCACAAGGACAATAAGGGTAGATGTGAGATTCATTGCTGCGACAAACCAGAACATAACCGCCCTGGTATCGAGCGGTAAATTCAGGGAAGATTTATATTACAGGCTGAACGTGATGGACATTCATATCCCTCCTCTGAGGGAGAGAAAGGAGGACATCGCCCCTCTCTTCAAACATTTTCTGGAAAAGTATAGCGGAAAGGAAAATAAGAAAATCGAAGGCTTCACAAAAGAGGCGATGGACATGCTTCTTTCATACGGCTTCCCGGGAAATGTAAGGGAACTGGAAAATATTATTGAGCGGGCAGTTATTCTTGAAAAAACATCGCGCATCAGGCCGGAGACACTTCCCCAGAGCATAAAACTTTTTCAGGTAGAAACCATAGACCCGAACAGGATAAAACCGATTGATGACCTGAACAGAGAATACGCTGAGAAGGTACTTGAATTCTCAGAAGGCAATAAATCAAAGGCAGCAGAGCTTCTGGGGATTTCAAGGACAAGCCTGTGGAGGATATTGAAGAAGTAATCATACTAATGTTTTATCACGCCTGGCTTTGAAATACCTGTAAAATATATAGCCTGCTATAGCGATTATAAGCAGGAAAATGGCGGCATGTTCAATCCTTGTGATGTCCTTTTTTATGATTTGTAAACTATTGCCTCCTATGTAACCTGCTCCAACCATTAAAGCAATGGTAAATATCGAAGATACAGCATCGGCTGCTATGAACTTTAACGCCGGCATTCTCATGACACCTGAAGCAAGGAATATCTGGGCCCTCAGGCCGAATAAATGTCTTCCAACCAATACGACAAGGATTCCCTTTTTACTAAATTTATCCTCAAGCGCTGAAAGTTTTTCAGGAGACATAATATTTCTGAACTTCTTGTGGGTAACAATCATACGGCCATATTTCCTCCCGACAAGATAAAGAAAGAAATCTGCTGCCAATAACCCTGAATAAACAACAAATAACGCAAGGGCAGGCTTTACCATGTCATGGGAAATTAAAAATCCGCACAATATCAGGGTTGCATCTTCAGGGAAAGGAAGCCCGATGCCACCAAGGATAAGGAGGATGAAAAGTCCTGCATAAGGGAAATGTTCCACGAGTCCTGAAAAATTAAGCATAGTGTTTGGGAAGTGTAAAACTAAAAGTGCTTCCCTTCCCGTGTTCGCTCTCCACCCATATCTTGCCGCCATTTGCCTCAACTATCCTTTTGGCAATGGATAGCCCGAGGCCCGAGCCTTTTGCATCCCTGCTTACACGATAAAATGCATCGAATATATGGGGGATGTGTTCATCCGGTATACCAACCCCGGTGTCTGCTATCTGAACGATTACATCTTTATCTCTATCTACGAGCTTTACCGTTGCAGTTCCACCTGTATCAGTATATTTAATTGTGTTGTCCAGCAGATTGGTAATTACCCTGTCTATCTGAATTGCATCTGCGCTGACCATAACTGCGGTATTTTCAGGGATTTCGAATTTTATAGTGATATCTTTTTTTTCTGCTGTGATTCTTTCCATCTCAATACGCATTTTTAAGGCTGCTGCTATATTGAAAACAGAGGGGGCAGGTTTATATCCTGTTGCCTCAAGTTTTGATAATTCAAGAAAGCCTGTCATGTACCTCTCAAATCTCTGTAATTCATCCCGCATCAACTCCATATAGTCGAGTTGCTTTTCCGTAAGCGGGCCTGCCTTGCCTGAAATCAGCCTTGACAAAAAGCCTCCTATTATTACAAGCGGATTTTTCATATCATGGGCAAACATGGAAAGCATATCTTTTCTTTCCCGTTCCAGTCTCTTTGAGGTTTCCTCGCCTTCTTTAATCCTTAACAGGATATAAACGACTATTAAAAAAATACCTAATTTTTCTGCAGGGTTCCAGAAAGGAATAATCATGTTGGGATACTGTTGTCTTGGTGCCGCTTCGGCCAGAAGCCATATCAATGCGCTTGAAATGGCTATAAGAATTCCCAGCAATCTTCCTGCAAACCACGTAACAAGGATGATAGGAATTAAATAAAAGGTCAGTGCGGAGAAATCCGGCCCTGTTAAATAATCAAATGCGCCTATAAAAAGTACAAGTATAAAACCTGAGATTGCTAATAATATCTCTGCTCTCTTGCCTGGAATATTTTTTAAATTCATAGTTTTTTGTTCAGTATTCTTCCCGGACACCTCATGCCCTATATTGGTTTTGCCGCTGTTTTTAACAGAGCGTATAACATCATCAAATATATCTTTAGCATACTATCAACCGAAATAAAAGAGGAAACATAGGGGCGCTGAGCCTGTGGAGGATATTAAAAAAGTAGCTTTATATGCTGTGAATCAGGTAAATCATAAGAAATATCCCGATTGCAAGAATGGATATAGCGAGCAGCACATCAAGAAGCAAAGACGGCTGGTAAGTATCTTCATCTATCTGTTTCTCCACTTTCTTATACCTGATAAATGCAAGCACGCCCATTAAGGCCCCCAAACCAACAAGAAATATTCCAAAGATGGATGAATATCCGCGGGGTGGTACAGCAATCTCTTTGCCTAAAAAATATGAAACCTGCTTTAAAAAAATGGCGAACCTTTCAACTACAAAGCCAAAGGCCATTATCCCTATGCTGGTCCTTATCCATGCAAGGAATGTCCTTTCATTCGCCATATGCACGCGGCGGTTGCGGACTTTTGAATTATTTTCATCTCTTGAGAGTTCCGGCATAGTTTCTGTCCTCTGATAAATTATACGCCATAAAAGTAAAAAATAACATTGAGCCAAGCTGTCCCCTCTCTGTTCACCTCTGTTTAAGTTTGAAACAGCGCTTGGGCTTCTCTAATCCAAAAAACAATTTAATTTCAACACGTTTCTCTCTGGCACATATCTTGGAATTACTATCAGCAAAGCTCAAAAAGGAGGCGAGGCAGATGGTAGAAAAAATCTTATTCGTAACCAAAGGAGGTGAAGGCTGTGACGAAGGGTTCTCCTATGCTCTTGAACTTGCAAAGACACTTCATTCAGGGATTGCCGTGCTGATGGTCTACAGCAAGGGGATGATGGAAACCTACGAGGATGTGATGGCTGCGGTTGCTTTTGCAGAAGCCGGACAACTTGAAACAGTAAAGGAATTGATGAATAAGCAGGCAGCAGAAATAAATGAGACTGAAAAGAAAAAGATAAAAGAACTGGCTGAGAGATGCAGGGAAAATTCTCTGGAATTCATTTATCAGACAGCTGCCGGTGACTCAATAACTGCAATTAAAGATTTTCTCAAAACCAGGCCCGGCGTAGACATGGTTCTCCTGAGCCCTAACCTCTCAGAGAATAAGAAGGGTATAGATTTTAAAAAATTATTCAAAAACATAACAAAACCTGTCGTAACCATATCAAGGCCTGCAGGGGCCCAGGTATGAAGACAGAAAAAAAGGAGGGATTGAAATGAAAACACTCGGAAGATTAATTAACAGGCTTGACACCTTAATGGCTTCTGCGGCATTTGCAGAGGAAGGGGAGTTTGATACAGCAAGGGAAATCCTGCGCGATGCAAATTCTCAGAATGAAAGAGCCACAAAGAGAGTAGACAGGCCACAGCCAAGGTCTGTGGTTCATAACGCAAGAAACAAATAAATAAAACCAAATCTAAGGAGAAAAAATGGCAGCATACAATGAAAATGTAAAGAAAAAGCCTTATGGGAAGCTGATAATAGCAGGGATTGTCTCTGTAGGACTTTACTACATCCTGCTCATGAAGCAGGATGTAGTAAACAGCTATTTCGGATTGGGAGGAGTTTATGCTTTTTTACCGATACTCACAGCTTTTCTCTTCTCATTCGTCCACGGTTCATTCACAGGAAATTTCTGGACAGTGCTGGGTATCGAGGCGGCAAAGAAGAAAAAGGAGGTAAAATAACATGCACGAGGCAGTTCAGGCAGCAGCCAATTTTATTAATCTTGACGCTGTAAATATGATTTATCTTTTTCTCGTAGGTTTTGTTGGCGGCCTTGTCAGCGGATTTATAGGTTCGGGCGGGGCCTTTGTAATGACCCCTGCAATGATGAGCATGGGAGTGCCGGGCCTTGTGGCAGTTGCAAGCAATATGTGCCACAAATTTCCAAAGGCTTTAATAGGCGCTATCAAACGGGCAAAATACGGGCAGGTTGATATAAAACTCGGGATAGTGCTTGGTATTTCTGCTGAAGCCGGAGTTCTCTACGGCGCGCATATACAAGAAAGCATTAAAAAAATATTTGGAGATGCAGGTTCAAATCTTTATGTAAGCGTGGCATTTGTAGTAATCCTCGCTGTTGTCGGCGGTTTTGTGCTGATGGATGCGTGGAAGACATATAAATCAGGGACTGCAAACGAGGAAGAAAAGGCCACAAAAATAGCACGCTGGGTCCAGTCAGTAAATATCCCCGGAACAATGGTCTATTTTAAGAGCCTTAATGCAAGAATTTCTGTTCTTTTCACAATACCATTGGGATTTGCAACAGGCATGCTCGCAGCAACAATCGCAGTGGGCGGTTTTATTGGTGTCCCTGCAATGATTTATGTGCTTGGCGCCCCGAGTCTTATGGCCTCAGCCACGGAACTTGTTATAGCATTTGTAATGGGGCTTGGTGGTTCATTCAAATTCGCAATGCACGGGCTTGTTGATATCAGGCTTGCGATGATAATACTTGCAGGCTCTCTCTTTGGAATCCAGCTCGGCGCAATAGGAACAACTTATGTGAAACCTTTTATAATAAAGGTTGTTATGGGAGTAATAATGGTAATAGTGCTTTTCAGCCGCGGGCTGATGGTCCCTGTTTATCTTTCCCAGTTAGGTCTTATACAAACTTTAGGCGAAGGCACTGTAAAAGTATTAAAGAGTACAAGCTTTGCAATTATGATATTTGCTTTGGTATTGGGAGCATTCATAGTCCTTCGCGCAATGTGGCAGGGACGTAAGGCAGAGCATGAACTGGCAACGAAAGAGGCTTTAGTCAGATAAAAAAATGGGAAGATACAAAAAAATACTTGTGGCATTTGACGGCTCTGAATCAGGCACGAATGCGCTTTTGCAGGCATTCAGGCTGGCAAATGATGAGGAATGCTGGATAACAGTTGCCACAGTAGTGCCGGCATATGACGGAGATATTGACCTTACAGGAGTGACTGATATACATGCGGCATTAAGGCGTACAGGGGAGGAAATCCTTTCCAGGGCAAATGGGATAGCAAAAAAAGAGGGCGCCCTTATAAAAACTGTGCTTGAAGAGGGAGAAAGCTCTGAGAGGCTCGTTGCCCTTGCTGAGTCTGAAAACTGCGGGATTATTGTTATGGGAAGGCGCGGGGTGTCCCGTTTTGAAAGGTCCCTCATCGGCAGTGTTGCTGCAAGAGTGATTGGACATTCCGGCAAGGATGTGCTTGTGGTCCCTTCGGATACGGTAATCGGCTGGAAGAATATCCTGCTGGCTACAGACGGCTCAAAATACAGCGCTGTTGCAACAGGCAGGGCAATAGACTTTGCAAAATCGTATGGCGGAGAACTGATGGCCATATCTATTGTTGATGTCCCTGCCGAGTTTTATGCCGAGGCGCCCAAGGCAGTAGAAGACATGACCCGCAAAGCAAAAGAATTTGTTGCAGAGGTCAAGAAAAAGGCAGAGGCCTCCGGCATCAAAACAACAAAATTTGTTGGCGAAGGCGATGCCTATAAGGTGATCACAGATCTTGCAAAGAAAGAAAAGGCTGATGTTATTTTCATGGGAAGCCATGGGCGCACAGGCCTGACAAAACTCCTTATGGGAAGCGTAACTGAAAAGGTCATCGGTTATGCATCATGCCCTGTGCTTGTGGTCAAGGCCTGAAAGCAAAACAATCCTGACAAATATAAAAAGCCCCTGAAATTCACAGGGGCTTTTAATTTTGGTGTATAGGATATTATTAACAAACAAATAGAATCTCTAAATTTTTTAGCGGTTATTGATTACAATTACAATATATGAAAATAAGAGATAAACTTTTCATTGGTTTCGGGCTTTATACACTGCTTGCTGCTATTCTTGGCTTTTTCGCATATAAGGAACTGCGCACAGTCACTGTCAGGTTAGCGCTTGTCGAAACAGCAGATGACATAACCAACACCATCCTCGAGGTAAGGAGATATGAGAAGGTATTTCTTTTGTTAAAGGATAAAGGCAGCCAGCAGGAACTTAAAGGCTACCTTGGCATATTAAAAAAAGATATTGATGGTATTAAAATCGAGATAATCAAAGAGATAGGTGAAAAGAACCATGATATGATGAAAAAGGCAATAGCCGAGTATGAGAATTTTTTTAACAGCGTGGCAGAAAATCTCAGGTCACAGGACGAACTCATAACAATAATACGCGAGACCGGCAGGACGATTGAGAAAAAGGCCGCCGGCAGAGACCTCCAGACATTTCTGACCTTAAGAAAGGATGAGAAGAACCTCATGCTGTATAAAGATGAGGCTGCCTATCGAACTTTCATGAAAACACTGACTTCCTCCAGGCTTGTTCACGGCAAAGAAATTGAAAGATACAGCACCCTTATGAAAAAGCTGTATGAGCTTTATAAACAGGAAAATGCCTCTGTCAACAAAATGAGGGTGAAGGCCAGAGAGATACAGTCTTTTACAGAGAGCCTTTCAAAAAAGGAAAGGGCGGATATCGGAGCGATACTTAAGAAATTTACGAACCTGCTGCTGTATGCGCTGCTGGCAATTATAATATTGGGCGCAATCATTAATATAAAACTTGCAACGAGTATATCCACGCCGATAAGGAACCTTGAAAAAATAACAAAAAAGGTTGCAGTGGGTGATTTATCTGAAAGCGTGGCTGTTGAAGGCAATGATGAAATAGCATCGCTTGCAGTCTCGTTTAACATAATGGAAGAAAAACTGCGGATTGCACTTACGAGGCTTGAAAATAAAGTCATAGAACTCAGGGAAAAGCAGTCCCAGCTTGTAGAAGCGGAAAAACTTGCATCCATAGGCATTCTCGCTACCGGCATTGCCCATGAGCTTAATAATCCGCTTACATCTGTCCTTACGTTTTCGCATCTTATGCTTGAACACCTACCAGAGGGAGACCCGTATTATGAAAAAGTCAAGATAATGGCAAGAGAGACCGAAAGAGCAAGAAATATTGTGAGACAACTTCTAAGCTTTGCAAAAGAGACGCCGCTTAATACCATAAAGATAAATATCAACCGGCCTGTAACAGAGATAATTGACTCCCTTATTGCTCAGGGCATCTTCAGGGATATTGAACTTACACTGAACCTGTCCGATACCCTTCCTGAGATATCTGCCGACCCGGCGCGGATAGGGCAGGTAGTGTTGAATATCCTGCTGAACGCAGTCCATTCTATCACGCCTCCGGGGAAGATAGAGGTTGCAACGCGGGTCATGGATAATTTTCTGGAGATAATCTTTTCTGATACAGGCAGCGGCATTTCTGAAGAGAATATAACCAAAATCTTTGACCCGTTCTTTACAACAAAGGACCTGAATAAGGGAACAGGGCTGGGACTTGCAGTAAGTTATGGTATCATTAAAAAACATGGCGGGGAAATCAGAGTGGAAAGCAGTGTCGGTAAAGGCTCTAAATTTATTGTAAGGCTTCCTGTAAATGTATAAGGCAATAGTTATTGACGATGAAATCAGCGTATGCGAGGCTGTAAGGGCCATACTTGAAGGAGAAGGCATAGAGGTCTTTACCACCACAAACAGTATTAATGCGATTGAACAGATTAAAGGCAATAACTACGACCTTATCATATCAGACCTTAAAATGCCTGAGATGGACGGCCTTGAACTGTACGATAATATCAAAGAAACAGCTCCTGAGAGTATATTCATAATCATTACCGCATACGGCACAATCCAGTCCGCTGTCGATGCCATAAAAAAAGGCATATACGATTACATCCCAAAACCTTTTACTCCGGATGAAGTCAGGATTCCTGTGAGAAGGGCCCTCGAAAGAAAGATGCTCAAAAAAGAGAACATTGCATTAAAGGCATATATAGGAATGGACAAAAAGGTCCCTGTTGTTGCAAAGAGCCAGAGCATGAAAAAAGTTTTGTCTCTTATTGAAGGGATGAAAGATTCGAACTGCGGCATCCTGCTTACAGGAGAAAGCGGGGCAGGCAAAAATCTGATAGCGCAGATAATACATTCCACAAGCAAAAGAAAGGACATGCCGTTTCTGTCAATAAACTGCGCAACTCTTACAGAGGAGCTTCTCGCAAGTGAGCTGTTCGGACATGAAAAAGGCGCTTTCACAGGAGCTGTCAGGACAAAGCCCGGGCTCATAGAGATAGCAGACACAGGCACATTGTTTCTTGATGAGATTGCAGAAATGTCCCCAAACTTACAGGCGAAACTTCTTAAGGTTATTGAAGATGGAGAATTTTACAGGGTCGGCGGGACCAAGCTCATTAAGGTTGATGTGCGGTTTATAGCTGCCACAAATCAGGACATAAAGAAACTTATTGCAGAAGGCAAGTTCAGGGAGGACCTTTATTACAGATTAAATATTATGGACATATTTATTCCCCCTCTCAGGGAAAGGCAGGAAGATATAAAGCCTTTAAGTACATTCTTTCTCCAGAAGCATCTTCCTGAGTCCAATAAGAAGATAACAGGTTTTGCAAAAGATACGATGGATATTCTGATGCGCTACAGCTTTCCCGGCAATGTCAGAGAGCTTGAGAATATTATCGAAAGGGCAATAATACTTGAGAACAGCTCAACCATCACCCCTGAAAGCCTTCCGGAAGGCATCCGCATATTAAATATAGAAACATTTGAGCCTGGCAGGATAAAAAGCATTGATGAGCTTACTAAAGAATATGTGGAAAAAGTTCTTAAGATGCTTGGGGGAAATAAATCAAAGACAGCAGAGGTGCTGGGCATATCCCGTACAAGCCTCTGGAAGATTCTTAAGGAAGAGTAGGCCTGACTTGACAGGGCTTTAGCCTTTTGCACTTCTGACTTCGGCACTTGGAGGGCGTCATTCCCGCGAAGGCGGGAATCCAGACCTCTGGATGCCCGATTACAGTCCTCGGGCATGACAGAATATGATTTTATGTATCTTTACTTATGAACCGCATTAGTAATTGCTGAGAGATAACTATTCTGTAAATTATACGGATTCAGTATAATAATGCTTAGCGCAATATTATATTTGAAATATGAATTTAATTAACAGCCGATTAAAATACAAAATCACATGTCCTAAATGTGCTACCACTCAATCATGGTGGCTGGGACTGATAGGAATGATTTCAAAAGAACATATCTGGGGCCGTTACAAGTGGGCTTGTTATAATTGTGGCACGTTACAGGCTTTTCCATTAACGGCAATATTGTACTTCTTGGGTGTTGCAATTTTCTCTGCTGGCATCTTCGGTTATTTAGATAATAGGTATGATTTTTTTAGTCAATTGACCAATTTTGCTTCTATTGCAATATTTCTTTTATTGTTTTCCCTATGGTTTCCCTTTTCCCTTTTATTGACATTCTTTTTTCGAAGCTTTCAGGTTGAAGTGATTTCAAGCTCTTCTATCTTTAAAAAGAAAAGCTGGACTGACGATATATTTATTTCAGGTAGACTCCTTGCTTTAAAATGCGGCTTGCTTAAGGCAATGGCTCTTATGTTCACTGTAATATTTTCATTTCTTCTAACTGTCGTCGGCTTATTTTATTGCTTAGGGACGGCACTCGGCGTTGGTAAGTGATTAATCAAAACATAGCAACGCCTTCAACCAGACGTGGAATAAGCCTAGTTTGTTTTTGGCGTTGCTGGTTGCCCGCGCTGGTTAAGGCAATCGTTATGTGCTAATAAATGAGTAGAGCAAAAGTTTACTAATAAGGTATGTAATTAAAATCCAATATCTCTTTTATCAGCTTGAAATCCTTCTCGTTTCTTGTAATCAAAACCGCGCCGATGTCTCTTGCGGATACAGCTATCAGAATGTCTGCAAGGAGGCTTTTGATTCTCAGGGGGTCAACTTTTTTATCTTTTCTTAACCTCAACATCACATTGCCTGCAACATACCATTGTCTTTCGGTCACTGTTACAACAGTAAAATTATTTTTTATCTGCTCAATAAGTTTTTGTTCCGCGGTGTCGTAAGCCCCTGAAAGGAGTTCCATCAGGACTACAGAACTGAAACTAATATGATAGAACCTGTTCAGGTTTAAGAAGGTATCATAAACCGAGCCTTTTCTGAAATGTTCTATGAGAAAAGAGGTATCGAGAACAGCCTTCTGCCTCAATTAAGCCCCTCAAATTTAAATTTCCCCTTTGTCTGCTCAATAAACTTCCGTATCTTTTCCTGATATATCACATCAGAAAGTGCGGATTCTATTGTCTCTGTCTCGGTTTTTGCCCTGAGTATTTTCTGGGCATTTTTAATTAAGGTTTCATCGAGCCTGAAATGTTTAGCCACTTTTTTTGTTGCAGTCTGCATGGGACCTCCTTGTGCTGTAGTGTATACAATTTATAATATTATGGCTACAAAGTCAAGGAAGAACATTTCTGCGCATGGCGTTCCACTGTTCATTTTCTTAACACTCCAATAATCTCCCCTTATATCCCCTAAAAATAGTTTTAAAACAATAAGTTATAGCCATATATCTTACTTGAGTCTACTGTTCAAATTATAAACACTCCTTAAGCCATCCCTTTAAAAAGCCTTTAAAAACAAAGAGTTGCAGTCAGGTATCCTTTATGCTCTATATACCCGTATAAAGACTGAGTATATGGAGGTAAAGAATGAGGAAAAATCTTTTATTTGTTACCTATCAGGATGAGGATTCCGAGGCAGGGTTTGGCTATGCAATAGACCTCGCAACCATGATGAAAAAAGGCCTGTCAGTCCTTTTGCTTAATAAAAAAGGGCTATGGCAGAAGTTTGATAACCTCATGACTGCAATTACCTTTGCAGAGGCCGGTGAGCATGAAATAGCAAGGGAAATACTTTCCGAAGACGGCTCAGAGAAAAAAGGGTTCAGGGAAAGGATTGCTTCTTTTACAGAAAGATGCAGCAAGTCGAACGTAGATGTGAGTATCCATACCGCTGAAACAGATGTGGTGTCGGCAGTCAAGGATTTGCTGACACAGAAGATGGGCATTGACATGGTTCTGCTGAGCCCAAGCGTAACCAATAACGGGCATGTATCGTCAAAAGAATTAAACAGGCTTGTGAAAACAGCTTCAAGGCCTGTTGTTACGATGGCAAGAAATGTCTATGCGACTTAAAGGGATCAATTTACAAAAAAATTACTGATATAGAAGGAGGATTTTCGGATGTATCTTTATCTGCCTGTAGCATTAACAAGCATTAACATCTTAATACCCATCGGCCTCGGGCTTGCTGTTGGTCTGCTCTCGGGACTGTTCGGGGTTGGAGGCGGGTTTTTAATGACGCCGTTATTGATAATGTTAGGAATACCGGCGACAGTTGCAGCTGCAACTGATTCAAACCAGATTGTGGCAGCATCTACATCCGGCACATATGCCCACTGGAAGGTTGGAAATGTTGATTTCAAGATGGGGTTGTATCTTCTTGCCGGGGGTTTTATCGGCGGGCTTATAGGAGTCCAGGGCATAAAAATACTCAATACAATGGGGAATGCGGATTTTGTTATAAAGATTACCTATGTACTGATGCTGGGTATAGTAGGCACATACATGTTTATTGAAAGCCTTTTGAGCATGAAAAAGAAAAAGGTGGAAGAGGTCAAGGCAGAGAAAGAATCCGGTATAACCAGGTTTCTCAAGTCCCTGCCCCTCCAGACTCATTTCGAAAAATCAGGCGTTACTCACTCAGCCATTCTCCCTGTTGTCTTTGGCGGATTTGTAGGAATCCTTGCGGCAATAATGGGTGTTGGCGGCGGGTTCTTGATGGTTCCGGTGATGGTATACATTTTAAGAATGCCGATGCATGTTGTTGTAGGCACAAGCCTCTTTCAAATACTGTTTAATTGCATAGAGGTGACTTTTCTTCAGGCATATACCAACCATACCGTAGATTTTATGCTTGCGGTACTGCTCCTTCTCGGTTCAACAGTCGGAGCACAGATTGGGACGGTATTCGGCAGAAAGCTCAAGGGCGAACAGCTCAAGATAATCCTTGCAGTTATAGTGCTTGTCGTGACTGTAAAGATAATCTTTGAGCTGACATTGAGCCCAACATTGCTTTTAGCACAGGGAGGAGGACACTAATATGCCGGAACACAGGACACAGAATACAGGATACAGAATACGATTCTTGCTCTTTGCTCTCTGCTCTCTGCTCTTTGCTCTAAACGGGATAGCGTTAGCGGAACTGACAGCAAAGGCAAACCATGACCACATCACAATAGATTTCTTTTATCACGGAAGCTCTGTGAGCGTTAAAGGCATATCAGAGCCGGGGACTGACCTTATTGTAAAGATAACCTCGCCAGAGAGGCATGAGGCATTACGGAAAAAAGGGAAAGTAGCCGGGTTTTTATGGATGAATGTCGGCAAATTAACATTCGAGCGCGCACCGTTTCTTTATTTTCTTCACAGCACAAAAAACATTGAAGATATTCTGGGCCGGGAAGAGATGGATAAATATGTTCTTGGGTATCCGGCGCTTAGCAGGCATATGGAGGTAACTCCGGTTGCAAACGACAAAGAAAAAAATATCTGGTTCAATGAATTCCTGAAATACAAGGAATCATCGAACCTGTATTCCACATCTTCAGGGAAGATATCTACAGTTACAAAGAATGGGAAGCAGGAGTATTCCATAGTGCTGGACTGGCCTTATCAGGCCTCCCCTGATAATTATGTAGTAACTGTACATGCTGTTAAGAATGGCAAGGTGGCTGAAACAGCAGAGGCAAAGGTTCTTGTTGAGCAGGTTGGCCTGGTAAAGGGGCTTGCAGACATGGCAAAGAACAAGGCAATATTTTACGGGATAATTTCCATAATCGCTGCGCTGGGTGCAGGGTTTGGCGTAGGCCTGGTATTCAGAAAGGGCGGAGGTGCACATTAATATGTATGAAAAAATATTAGTAGGATTTGATGATTCATATTCCAGCAAGGCAGCGCTGACTGAGGCCTCTAACTGGGTAAAAAAGCACAGCGGCAGGATTATCCTTGTTCATGCTGTTTATTTTGACCCCGAGGAATTCGGAATCGCGCCAGAGCAGTTGGAAAAGCGCCTGAAGGCAGGGGAAAAGGTATGTGTTCAGGCAAAGGGAACGCTGACTTCCGAATTTGGGATAGAAGTTCAGTCCTTGCTCTGCGAGGGGGATCCGCCCACTGTTATCGTTGATATGGCACGTGAGAAGAAAGCAGACCTTATTGTGCTGGGCACGTATGGCAGAAAAGGTTTAAACAGATTGCTGATGGGAAGTGTGACATCACAGGTTATTATCAATTCCAATGTTGATGTCCTTGTAGTTAAAAAGGAATGCAGTAAATGCACAGGGGTTTACAAATCAATTCTTGTCCCGTTTGATGGTTCAGAATTCAGCAAAAAAGCGATTAACAGGGCATGTGAGCTGTCAAAGATTGATAATGCCCGGGTAACGGTCCTGTATGTCATCCCCCGTTACGAAGAGATGATAGGTTTTTTCAAAACAGATTCAATAAGAAAGAGCCTTATGAAAGAGGCGCAGAGAATAGTTGATGAGGCAAAGGACATAGCGTCAAAACAGGGTGTGGCTGCAAACACTGAGATAACAGAAGGGCCTTCAGGAGAAGAGATATTAACAACTGCCTCTAAGCTTAACAATGACCTGATAGTCATGGGGAGCCACGGCTGGAGGGGCGTCAGCAAGGCAATGATGGGAAGCACTGTTGAAAGGGTGATAACCAATGCTTCCTGCCCGATACTTGTGGTGAGGTGAGAAAAATGAAGGGTTACAGAAAAGTTCTTATAGCAGTGAATGGTTCAAAAGAAGTCCTCAGGCAGGGTTTAAAACTTGCAGGAGATGAGGAATGCTGGGTCACGGTTGTCAAGGTTATCCCTCCTTATGACGGAGACCTTAACCTTGTAGGGATTAAAAATATTGAGGATGTGCTCGGCAGCGAAGGGGAGAGGGAAGTATCAGAGATAAAAAAGATAGCAGAGACAGAAGGCGCTTTGATAAAGACGAGGCTGGAAGAAGGCAATGTCCATGAAAAGATTGTAGACGTTGCTAAAGAAGAACAATGCGACATTATTGTTATGGGAGCGCACAAGCAAGGCTGGATAAAAAAACTTTTCAGCGGGAACACAATTGAAAAGGTTATTGACCATGCCCCCTGCCCTGTTCTTGTAGTAGAGGCGTAAAAAGAAAATAGGATGAAACAGAAAAGCCCCTGAATTTTGCGGGGGGGGTATTATGGCCGAATTGCTGTAATTGCTGCCTCCTGAAAATAACCCCGTTAGAAAACTGTCTTTTCGGCAGGAGTGCTATACTATTAGAAAATGTGTGCTCATTTTAAAATCACTCCCCTTTCTAACGGCGTAAACGATGCTTAAGAAACTTTCACATGTCCCTCCAAAGCCAGGGGTCTATTTATTTAAAGGCTCAAAGGGAAACGTGCTGTATGTGGGCAAGGCAAAAAATTTAAAGAACCGGCTAAGAAGCTATTTTCAAAAGTCGGCAGCGCTTGATGAAAGAAAGTCCTCGATGGTCAGAAAGATAAGGGATTTTTCCTATGTCATTACAGGCAATGAGCTTGAGGCGCTTGTGCTTGAAGCAAATCTGATAAAGCAATACAAGCCGCATTTCAACATAATCCTCAGAGACGATAAAAACTATCCTTACCTGAAACTCACAACAAATGAGGAATGGCCAAGGCTTGAGGTTGTGAGAAAGATTAAAAAGGACGGCTCTCTTTATTTCGGGCCTTATATCCCTTCAGGCGGCATGTGGGAGGCGCTTTCTTTTATAAGGAAAAATTTCCATTTGCGGCCGTGCAGGTATGTCCTTGATAAACCTATAAGGCCATGCGTTCAGCATCAGATGGGAAGATGCCCTGCGCCCTGCGCCGGATTTATAGGCAGGGATGAGTATTTGAAGACAGTTGAAGATGTAAGGCTCTTTCTGGCGGGGAAAAAGAAGAACCTGCTTGCTGGCCTTGAAGAAAGAATGGAGAGATTCTCCGAAGAACTCAGATTCGAGGATGCTGCCAGGATAAGGGACAGTATAAACAATCTTAAAAATATATGGGAATCCCAGAAGGTTGTTGCCCCTGAACTCAATGACATAGATGTTATCGGCTTTTACATGGAAGGAAGAGACGCTGCATTTCAGGTGTTCTTCATAAAAAATGGGCTAATGATCGGCATAAAAGATTTTTTTCTGAAAGAGACAGGGGATATTACGGTTAAAGAATTACTCCATAACTTTATTGAGCAGTTTTACACAAAAGAGATTATCCCGCCGGATGAGATTGTCCTCAGCAGCAGCCCTGAAGGGGCAGCAATGCTGGCTGCATGGCTTAAGACGAAGAAGGGCAAAAAGGTAAAGATAATTATCCCGAAAAAAGGCAAAAGGCTTGAGCTTCTTAAAATGTCTGAGGAGAACGCAAAAATATTGGCCGGGGATAAAAAGCAGGCTGTTTCCGGTGATGTTCTTGAAACACTGAAACAAAGGCTTGCGCTTTCAGATATTCCTTACAGTATAGGAGCTCTCGATGTATCAACTATCTCAGGCAGTGAATCCGTGGGCGCATTTGTTTACTGGTCCGGAGGCGAATTTAAAAAAGAGCTGTACAGGCATTTTAAGATTAAGACTGTGAAAGGCATGGATGATTATTCAATGATGAGAGAGATAGCAGACAGGGTTATAAAAAATCTTGGGGATAAACTTCCTTTATTGGTGGTTATTGACGGCGGCAAAGGTCAGCTTGAAGCAGCCAGAAAAGCCTTTGCCGAATACAACATAAAAGACGCAGAGATTATTTCCATCGCAAAAAAACCTGACAGGGCCTTTACCACAACTTTCAACATACCTGTGGACCTTGAGGACAGAAGCCCGTCCTCCCTTCTCCTTAAAAAGATAAGGGATGAGGCGCACAGATTTGCAATAAGTTTCCACAGGAAGCTGAGAGATAAGAGGCTGATGCGGTCTCCCCTTGAAGAAATTCCCGGCATAGGCAAGAAAAGAAGATTTGCTCTTTTGAGGCATTTTGGTAGTATAGAAGATATAAGAAAAGCAGGCATTGATGATATTGCAGGCATAAAGGGGTTTAACAGAAAGATTGCAGAAAAGCTGCTGCAGGAGCTCAGGAGGAAAGTATGACGAGCAATTCAAAGTTCAAAATTCAAAGTTCAAAATTCAAAATTATTGTATCCCTTAATTTTATATTTTTAATTTTACATTTTGCATTTGCATCATATGCCGATGCTGCTTACAAGATTTATCTGAAAAACGGTTCAACAATAAAGGGTGTAACCCGCTATGAGAAATCAGAGGGGGAGATAAAGTTTTATTTTGAAGGAGGGATGGTAGGGATACCCGAGGCAGATATTCTTAAAATAGAGAGCAGTAAGGAGCTGATTAAGGACATTAAGCCGGCTGAAATTAAACCAGCCGAAGAATTAAAAGAGGAAAGAACAAAAGCCCCTGAGCCTGAAACCAGAAGGGACGTGCCGGGAAGTGACAGGCCACAAGAGACATCTGATATAAAAACCCAGCCTGCCGATGATATAAAAACTCAGTCTGCCGAAGCAGACAAAAAAGCTCAGGAGATAGCCGGCAAAGAAGCCGAGCTTAGGAAAATAGAAGGAGAACTGCTGACTACACGGGCAAGAATTCAGAATCTTTATATTAACGCCAGCAGCGATGCAGAGCGGTCCATGCTGCAGCAAAATATGATGAGAAAGAGAAAACTGGAAGCCGAAAAAAAGAAACTTGAAGATGAGCTGAAAGCGCTGCGTCAAAATTAGCAGCAAATAATAAAGAGGAAAGGGTTATACAGGAAATACTTATGAATATTTATGTCTCAGGTTCAATGGCATACGACAGGATTATGGACTTCCCTGGTAAATTCTCAGACCACATCCTGCCGGGCAAGATACATATTCTGAATGTATGTTTTACAGTTAATGGCATGGTAGAAAAATTCGGCGGCACTGCCGGAAATATTGCTTATTCGCTCAGTCTTCTTAAGGAGAAACCCGTAATACTTGCTACTATCGGCAAGGACTATGAAAGTTATTTCAGGTGGCTGAAAAAGAAAAAAATTTCCACAAAGGGGCTGAAGATAATTAAGGGAGAGTTTACTGCAGGCGCCTATATAACAACTGACAAGTCAGACAACCAGATAACGGGTTTCAATCCCGGCGCCATGAAATATCAATCCAAATATAAATTCAGCGGTGTTGACCCGGAAGACTCAATTGTCCTGATTGCACCCGGGAACCTTCAGGATATGATTGAATATGCAGGGGCATGCAAAAAGAAAGGCATTAATTATATCTGTGACCCCGGACAGTCCCTTACTGCATGGGGAAAGAAAGCCCTTATAGAATGGATTAAAGGCTCAGTGATGTTAATCTCCAATGATTATGAACTTGAGATGATTATGAACAGGACCGGGATTGACAAGAAGGGATTGCTGAAACTGACAAAAACAATTATCACAACCCTTGGAGAAAAAGGTTCATTGATAAGCACCTCCAAATCTGACATTAGTGTCCGGGCAGCAAAAGTTTTTGGTGTGGTTGACCCTACAGGCGCAGGAGATGCATACAGGGCGGGGTTGCTGAAAGGGCTGGCTATAGGTAAGGACCTTAAGGCCGCTGCAAAGATAGGGGCTGTAGCAGCCACATATGCGATAGAAAAATACGGGACACAGGAGCACCATTATACGTATCAGGATTTTATTAAAAGGTACAGGAGTAATTTTGGAGAAATGTGAGTGGTAATGGAAGGCATAATGTCTGCTCTCGTTGTCATATTTGACAGACATGACTGGTTTTCGCTTGCTACGATATTTTTCGACAGTTCTAAGCTCATTCCGCTACATCCTCGAAACTCACCCTTCGGGCTCAAACAGTCGAGGCTGTGGTCGCTTCATTTCACTAAGAACTGTCACCGAAAAATCTCTGATGCCGCTCAAGCCAGTCCTGCCTATGCTATATAGATAAGCAATGATTAATGAAAAAGCCATAAAGACTTACCTTAGAAAAAAATTCAGAAATGTTTCCCGGGTAAAAATCAAAAAACTCGGCTCCGGTGTCCAGGGAGCAGGGTTTCTTGCAGAGATAAAAACAAAGGCGGGCATTAAGTCCTATGTCATAAAAAGCCTGAGCCCAAAAGAGTTCGGGCATGACTATCCATCGGACAGAGCATCTGTTTTCCTTCTTGACCTTGACGAGTATAAAAACCTGCCCAAACATGTTAAGGCCCTTGATGTGCTTGCTGAGACGGAGAAAGGTTTAATAAAGTCCATCGGCGGCGGCAGGGAATATTATCTTCTGCTTGAAAAAGCAGAGGGCCGCCATTATTTCCATGACCTGTCCGGGTTTGCGCATAAAAAAAGGCTTGAAGACTCAGACATGGAAAAGATAAAGGCAATGGCGTCATATCTTGCAAAGATTCATTCAGCAAAGAAAGATTCAAAAACACTTTATTGGAGAAAGCTAAGGGACACTGTTGGCCATGGTGAATGCCTTATGGGTGTTTTTGACATATATCCCGATGGCGCTCTCCCTTATAAAGAGATGACGGATATAATAAAAAAGTCAGTTGACTGGATTTATAAACTGAAACCAAGATACAAAAGACTTTCACAGATACACGGAGATTTCCACCCGGGCAATATATTGTTTAAAGAAGTTAAAAGTGAGAAGTTAAAAGTTAAAAGTGACTTCATTCTTCTTGACCGGAGCAGAGGGCCGTGGGGGGAACCGGCTGATGATGTGACAGCGCTTACGATAAACTATATCTTTTTCTCTATAAAAAATTACGGTAAGATTACCGGGGTTTATCTTGAGGCGTTGAAATTATTTTTTGATGAGTATGTGAGATTGTCAGATGACAGGGAAATTTACGAAACTCTTGCGCCATTTTTTGCATTCAGGGGGGCTGTTGTTGCAAACCCTGTATTCTATCCTGAGGTGACCAGGGAGCAAAGAAGGTTAATATTCAGGTTTGTGAACAATGTTTTGGATTCTGAAAGGTTTGAGCCTGAGAAAATCGCGGATTTAATTCAGGGCAAACACAAAAATTTATAATCTTATCAAAGTGTTTTATTTGACAGCATACTTTAGATTCCTATAAACTATATAACAGTTAAATCACCATGAAACTTTTCCCCAAAGAAATAGATTTTTTTGAGATTTTCGACAGGGCTGCGCAAAACGTAACCAAGGCAGCTGCCCTCCTTGTTGCCCTCATGGAAAACTTCGACAATATCGAGGCGCGGGCAAAAGAGATATACGAGGTTGAGCAGGACGGCGACATGCTGACCCACGACATAATGAAGAAACTCAACAAAACCTTTATTACTCCCATAGACAGGGAGGACCTGCACGCGCTTGCGGCAAGTCTGGATGATGTTCTGGACCTGATATGGGCCTCTGTTGACAGGCTCGCAGTATTTAAGATAAAAGAACCAACAAAAGAGGCAATTGTAATGTCAAAAGACCTTCTTACAACCGCTGAGGTTATACATAAGGCGATAAAAGAACTGAAGGGAAAGAATTATTCTCATGTGCAGGAATACTGTATTGAGATAAACAGGCTGGAAAACAGAGTGGACAGGGCATTCAGGGACGCCCTTGGAGCGCTGTTTGATGGTGTGCATGACCCCATCTTTATCATAAAATGGAAAGAGATATACGAACACCTGGAAGACGCATCAGACAAATGCGAGGATGTCGCAAATGTCCTGGAATCTATAGTCCTTAAATATGCATGATACATATTTTCTTCTCATTTGTGTAATAGTTCTCGCAACTATCTTTGACTTCATAAACGGCTTCCACGATACAGCAAATGCAATAGCCACATCTGTATCAACAAGGGTTTTATCCCCTAAGGTTGCTGTTGCAATGGCAGCAATATTGAATATGGTCGGCGCTTTAACCGGGACAGCAGTCGCGAAGACGGTTGGGTCCGGCCTTGTCGAGACCGCATCTGTCACGCAAGTCACGGTTGTTTCTGCACTGGTGGCTGCCATTATATGGGATTTAATAACATGGTATTTTGGGCTTCCAACATCTTCAAGCCATGCCATACTATCAGGTCTTGTAGGGGCAGCAATAGCAACGGCAGGCACAGAAGTTATTATTAAAAAAGGTGTCTATAAAGTTCTTATGGGATTGATTTTGTCCCCTGTAGTAGGGCTGATACTTGGTTTTTTACTCATGATGTTTCTTATATGGGTTTTTAAAAGGTCCTCGCCATCTCTGGTTACGAACCTTTTTAACAGGCTTCAGATTGTATCAGCTTCATACATGGCCTTCAGCCATGGCAGTAATGATGCCCAGAAGACAATGGGTATCATTACAATGGCATTGATAAGTTATGATGTAAGCCTGGGGAAAGTTCCTCCTGCCGGCTTTCATGTTCCATTCTGGGTAATTATACTGTGTGCAACAGCCATGGCCTTCGGTACAGCATTGGGGGGCTGGAGGATAATAAAGACTCTCGGCGTGCGCCTGGTGCAGCTAAAACCTATTCACGGGTTTGCAGCAGAGGCGTCAGCTGCAACTGTCATAGAGATTGCATCAAGGATAGGCTTGCCATTATCAACAACGCATGTTATCTCATCAACTATAATGGGTGTGGGTGCATCAAAAAGGCTTTCAGCAGTGAGATGGGGAATTGGCGGAAACATTGTAATTGCATGGATTCTTACAATTCCGGCATGTGCTCTGCTTGCATGGGCTATCTGTAAGGCTATACACTTTGTAGTTTAATGAAAATCCGGGGAGCAGATGGATATTCAGGATGAGGATTAAAGAGTCGTCCGGGACAGAACTGTTTTTTGATGTATTCGACAGCCCGATAGGGGCGCTGTATCTGATATTTTCAGGGAAAAATCTCTCGGGTATATATTTTGAAAGGCCTGAGCACAGGCGGGGGAAGACGCCGGGTTCATTCAGGAAAGAACTTAAGGAATATTTTGAGGGGAAAACCGTTGAATTCGGGCAGAACATAATTTTCCTTGAGGGTACGGATTTTGAAAAAAAGGTCTGGCTTGCATTAAAAGATATTCCGTACGGGCAGACAAGGACATATAAATGGCTTGCGGAGAGGATAGGAAATCCAAAAGCAACCAGGGCAGTAGGGCAGGCTTTGGGCAGAAATCCCATACCCATAGTTTTGCCGTGCCACAGGGTCATAGAGTCAGACGGCTCGATTGGCGGATACTCGTCAGGGGTAGATATAAAGAGAAGATTGCTCGATATGGAATATTATAATGTGATATCAAAGAAAGCTGTAAGCTGATAGCTGTCAGCTGGGCGCTATTTTAAAAGGAGGGAAAATGGCTACAGTAAAAGAAGGAGACAGGATAAAGGTTCATTACACAGGGAAGCTTGAAGACGGTACAGTTTTCGATTCCTCAAGGGACGGCACACCTTTGGAGTTTACAGTCGGCAAGGCTGAGCTTATAAAAGGCTTTGACCGCGGCGTTATCGGGATGAGCGCTGGTGAATCAAAGACAGTAAAAATCCCGGCAGAAGATGCATACGGGCTGCATAGTAAAGAGAGGGTGTTTGAGTTTAACAGGAATAGGGCTCCACAGGACTTCGACCCTCCAATAGGCCAGCAGGTTCATATGCAGAGGGCTGACGGACAAATGGTAGTTGTTACTGTAATAGGCAAGTCGGATACATCATTTACCATGGATAGCAATCACCCCATGGCAGGAAAGAACCTGACATTTGATATCACGCTTGTAGAGATAGAATAGATAACCCAGTATTTTGGTCTATGCTCCGGCAAAGAAGAGAAAGGCAGCGATGCTTATTTTAAATTCTTACTTCCCTGTTATTTCTTTTACTTCTTCCCTGCCGTGCTTTAGCTCAGATACCTGTTCCCTGTCTTCCCTCAGGAGCAGTTCCTGAAATTCTCCGACATGGGTCTTTTCTTCTTTTGCTATATCAAGAAAGACCTTCCTGACATCCGCCCTGTCTGTCATTGCTGCAAGCTGTTCATACAGGTTTATCGCATCAAGCTCAGCTATCATTCCTATGCGGAGTATCTCTTTTACTATGTCACCTTTTCTGACCTTCTTAATATCTATCGGGATATTTGACATCATGGCTTTTGCCTCCTGTATTTTAATTTTTCACACTTTGCAATATCGTAAACAACAGCGATACGCTATCTTATATAAGCCTCGGTGACGTATCTCCTCATCATCCTGTGGCAGTTGAAATAATAGGCATTCTTGCCTATGGCATTCTGCATCATCCTTATCCATGTATGCCTGTCATTGTAATACATGGGAATCAGGATAGTCTCAAGCTTGGCATATAAATCATCGGCATCTCTTTTATCTATAACCTCGACATTATCAGTAAGAGCTATCTCTGTGGGGCTCGGACCAATGGCCCAGCCTGTGAAGCCTTCGATATGCCCCTCTATCCACCAGCCGTCAAGAACGCTGAAGTTCATCACGCCGTTATGCGCTGCCTTCATACCGCTTGTGCCTGATGCCTCGCGGGGCCTGAGGGGCGTGTTAAGCCATACATCAACACCGGCGACAAGTTTGAGCGCCTTTTCCATGTTATAGTTTTTTACATAAGCCATCTTAATCTTGCCTTTTAATTTTTCTTTTATTACATGGATTTTTTCTATAAGCCATTTGCCGTGGTCGTCTTTAGGATGAGCCTTGCCGGAGTAAATAATCTGAATCTTTCCTGCGGCAATTTTTTCGAGCCGTTCCATATCGCTGAATATCAGGTCAGCGCGCTTGTATGCGGTTGCCCTTCGTGCAAAACCGATTGTGAGGGTTTCATAATCCAGGCCGGCATTTGTCTCTGCATTGACAAAATCAATTAAAATCCTTTTGGCCTCTGTATGCGCTGTCCACAATTCCTCATCAGGGATACGGCCGACCCTCACAAACAGTTCAGGCTCGTTTGCCCATCCCGGAAGATATTTATCATAGAGCTTTTTAAGGCTGTCACAGGTCCACGTGAAGGAATGCACGCCGTTTGTTATGGCGGAAATCTCATAGCCCGGGAACATGTGTTTTGAAACCTCTCCGTGTTTTTTGGCAACTCCATTGATAAATTCGCTGAGGTTTATTGCAAGGAGTGTCATGTTGAGATTGTCCTTGCCGCCAAGTGATTTCAATATATCAATGGGTATCGGTTCTCCCATTATCTTTGATACCAGGTCATAGGAAAATTTGTCGTGGCCTGCTTCAACAGGGGTATGGGTTGTAAAAACACATATATCTTTTACACGGTCCACATCCCATACAAGCCTTTCGTCCCAGACATCTTCAATGGGCCTTTTATATCTAAGAAGCAGTTCAATTGTCAGCAGGGCGGCGTGGCCTTCGTTCATGTGATATTTTTTAATTTCAAATCCGAGTTCATGGAGCATTTTTACCCCGCCTATCCCGAGGATAATCTCCTGTTTCAGCCTGTATGACAGATCGCCGCCGTAGAGATGGGCTGTAAGCTCCCTGTCATCAGGAGAATTTCCCTGGATGTCAGCATCAAGAAAGAATACAGGGATGTTCCCTCCTGTAAGGCTTTTTACAACATAGAGCCAGGCCTGTATAGCAACATCGCGCCCTTCTATCTGCACATATACCTTTGATGGAAGGAGGGTCATATATTGTGACGGCTCCCAGATAGTAGGCAGTTCTGACTGCCGGCCTCTCTCATCTATTTCCTGGGTGAAATATCCTTTTTTACTCAGAAGAGTTACTGCAACCATCGGGAGTTTGAGGTCTGCGCCTGATTTTATTGTGTCTCCTGCAAGCACGCCAAGGCCTCCGCTGTAAGTAGGGATGTCATTGGCAAGCCCTATCTCCATAGAGAAATAGGCAATCTTCGGCTCTTTGATAAATTCGTTTAGCTGGGTCAAAATCGGGTCCATTGATTTTATATTTTAAGACATTAAAGAAAGATATACAACTTGTAAATTACAGATAAAATTTATGCATTAATGTTCTTCTCTTGTTGAAACCACCTGATCCGTGATATATTCATTCTCATGCAGAAACATATTCCATATCAATTTTTTATTGCATTCCGTTATCTCAAATCCAAAAAGAAGAATAAGGGGATATCGCTTAATACAGCCATTTCTGTCGGCGGTGTGGCAGTCGGCGTCATGGCGCTCCTTGTTGTGCTTTCTGTAATGAGCGGCTTTCACGAAGACCTTCAGAGAAAGATACTTGGTGTGAATCCGCATATTGTAGTCCTGAGTTACAGGGGAGGGGTAACTGATTATAAAGATATAATGGAGAAAGTTAATGAAGAAAAGGATATAGCTTCTTCGTCTCCGTTTGTCCTCGGTCAGGTCATGGTCTCATCAGGGAAAAGGGCGCACGGTGTTTATTTAAGGGGAATTGACCCTGCACTTGAAATAAAGACCACTGAAATATCCAGATATATAAAAGACGGGAAGATGGATGACCTTAAGCCTGAGAAAGGAATCGCCGGAATTGTAATAGGCAAAGAACTTGCAAGCAGCCTTGGTGTTTTTAGAGGCGACCAGATAAATGTGATATCGCCTGTTGGAGAAATCGGCCCGTTGGGAATGCTTCCAAAGGTCAGGCAGTTCAGGGTTGCTGCGATATTTGAAGTCGGGATGTTCGAATATGATTCGAATCTTGTTCTTACAGAGCTTTCTCCTGCCCAGGAATTTTTTGGCATGGGAGATACTGTGACAGGGATTCAGCTTAAGGTTAAGGATATTTACAAGGCAAAGGAAACAAGAGAGCATATCCAGAAAAAACTTGATTTCCCATACTACGGAAGAGACTGGATGCAGATGAACAGCAATCTTTTTTCAGCCTTAAAGCTCGAAAAGCTTGCAATGTTTGTAATACTTATCCTTATAGTCCTTGTTGCCTCGTTTAATATTGTCGGCACTCTTATAATGAATGTCATTGAAAAAAGCCGTGAGATTGCAATCCTTAAAGCAATGGGCGCGACAAACAGGGGAATCATGTTCATATTCATGCTTCAGGGGCTTTTTATAGGGCTTACCGGCACAACAATTGGAATTGCAGGCGGATATCTGCTTGGACATCTGTTCAATAATGTGATTAAACTGCCGCCGCAGGTATATTATCTCAGCCATCTGCCGATAAAAATGGAGCTGATTGATTTTGTCGCTGTTTCTTCGTCTGCGATATTAATAAGTTTTTTTGCAACGATATATCCTGCCTGGCAGGCGGCAAAACTTAATCCTGTTGAGCCGTTGAGGTATGAGTAGAGGGATGAAGTCAGGCAATAGCATCTTCGCTCATTCTCGCTGCGCTCCGAGGTTTTTGCCTCTTGATTATTTTATTTGCACTGTCGGACTATCGGCAAAAAAAACCGCTCAGATACCATTGCCTGACTTCTGCGTAAAAGGTGATGTTAAGTGATTGAAGTTCGGAATTTAAAAAAATCTTTTTATCCGCCTGCGGGTGAGCTGCAAGTCCTGAACGGGATTAATCTCTCTATAAAGGCAGGGGAAATGGTTGCGATTGTTGGAGCATCAGGTGTTGGCAAGAGTACACTCCTGCATATCCTGAGCGCTCTGGACAGGCCAAGTTCAGGCAGTATCTTATATGAGGGCCAAGATGTGTTTTCTCTGGATGATAATGCACTGGCTGCTTTCAGGAATACATCAATAGGCTTTGTCTTTCAGTTCCATCACCTGCTCCCTGAATTTACCGCGCTTGAAAATGTGATGATGCCGGGACTGATAAGCATGGCAACAAGCGGGCAAGCGAGCAAGCGGGCAAGCTTTGAAGAGGTTAAAGAAAAGGCAGAAAAGCTGCTCAGAGAACTCGGAGTGTATGAAAGGAAAAACCACAGGCCAGGAGAGCTTTCAGGCGGAGAGCAGCAGCGCGTTGCAGTTGCGCGGGCATTAATACTCGGGCCCAAGGTTGTTTTTGCTGATGAGCCGACAGGGAATCTCGACACGCATACAGGCGAGGAGCTTTTTAAACTGCTCCTTGAACTCAATAAAAAAGAAGGCATCACATTCGTAATCGTCACCCATAACGAATCACTCTCGCGCCAGTGCCACAGGATTTTAGAGATGGTGGATGGAAGGTTCAGGTAGGGGTTATACCATTTTCTTCCTGTAAGTGACAACTTGTAGATAAGCAAAAAACTTAAGACTTCAAATGGATAGAAACAGTGGTGGACGATTTTGCCACAAAAGACCAGCCAGGCTTTTAGTCCTTATTATCACAAAATGCCAAACAGGTTCATTTTATAGCCATTGATTTTAATGATTTTCTTGTTTTCTCTTTTTACCAAAATGTGCTATATTTCCACCGTAAAGGCAGAAACTACCTTCGAGGTAGATTATATGTTAGCGCAAACCGGCAATCGGGGCATAAAATAGCCCCGATAACCGTTAGGGTAAAAAATTAATAACGGCATTAAGAAAAAAGGAGAAAAAACAATGGACAAGAAAGATGCTGTATTCATCGCAACAACTCTTATGATTAAAGACAAATTTAAAGACTTCAATCCAGAAGAGAAAATTGAGACAAATAAACAATATTCAGAATTATTCATAACTTTAAATCGGTATCTTTCTCAACTTTACGATAAGTGCCAGTAACCTTTTCAAAAGAAAGAGTAAGATAACCACAGATATTTACATACTGAGAATCAATGACAGAAAAAAAGTCATCAAAAAGCTTTTGTCTATCTTCTTTACTAAAAGCATGTCCAGTGACAGAAAATTTAAACATAGCAACCTCCTACAAAGTTAAATGGTTAATAAAAATAAACCCCAACGGCGTTAGCGCAAACCGGCAATCGGGGCATAAAATAGCCCCGACCGCCGATAGGGACAAAAATTAATAACGGCAAAAAAGGAATAAAGTAATGTCATTATTTGACCCCATCGAAAAACTTATTACCGAACATGGTTCTTCTGCGATACAAGAGAAGCATATCGCGTTGCTCAGAGAGCAGCTTTCGATTCTCAAGGAGCAGTTTACGTTGCTCGAAGCGGAGAATAAAATTCTTAAAACGGAGAATGAAAACCTTAAAACGGAAAATCAAAATCTCAAACAAGAGGATATAAACCTGAAAAAGAAAATAGAAGAAATTTCTCACAAAATACCTCCAACACTCGGTAAAATTGTTTATACACATGACCCCAAACTTGACAAAATATAAACCCAACGGCGTTAGCCCAAGATAAATAAATGAAATCTAAAATCATGAGCAACTTTGAAATTCCCCAGAATGTTTCATATTTCGGCCTTCTTGGAAATGTTAATTATTCGATACAATTCATAGAATTTCCTAACAATTTGAAAGTGGAGCAAAGGGCAAAATCTAGAATTGTTGAATTGATTGCTGAAATGACCGATCAATCAACTTTTGAAATCGAAGGAAGGTTTGAAACTATTTATGGATGCGGCGATAGGAAAAGCGCCTATTGTATTACCACACAACTAATGGACGCACCTAAGCAGGACAATGAGAGTTCTGTCTCCTATTTTCTGAAGACGCATGAATATCAGTCATCATTTATAGAGAAAATAGAACAAAGAATTAATTTGCTACGCCTCTGCTCAAAAGGCGACATAAGACTCAGCTTTAGTTGTTTTTATACCTATGATGACCAGGGGAAAAGAGAACTTGATGCTCTTCATGACAACTTTAATGAACTAAGGAATTGGAAGTTTCACGTCAGCCCAACAGAAATAGATAATTTCAACGACTTTATATCAACAACGCGTTTTCCGCTAAGTCATGAATACTTACAATTAGCATTTGAAACTTTTCTACTGTCGTACGAGGCTCACGATGATCGCCTTTCTTTCTTAGCTTTAATGATCGCGATGGAAACGTTGTTTAATGATGGTAATCAAGAGCTGCGCTACAGGCTTGCACGGGGCGCGGCGGTCTTCTTAGGCAAATCCAGTAGAGAGTCCCATCAAATTTTCAATGACATTCGAAAGCTCTATGACAAAAGATCTACTCTTGTTCATACTGGAGATTCTAAGAAGTTAAGCACTTCAGATCTCTTATTGCTCCAAAATTATGTTCGCAACAGCTTACGCTTACTAATACAATGCAACCTTCCGAAGAAAGATCTTATTAACAGATTAACGGTGGAGGGTTTCGGCGCTCTAAATCGCATAAAGAAATTCGGAACAAAAAAACAAGGCTAACAAAATGCTCAACCAGACTCGCAATAAACGTCGGTTGGTTTTCATCTTTGGCTTGTACGCTCGCTGGTTAGCATCGGCGTTATACCTGAATAATATGGACAGCATATGAAAAAGTTCGCAATGACTATTGCTGCATCAATAACGCTGGCCCCTGCCCTAATATTTTCGAACTCAATTATTTTTAGTAATTTTATAATAATCTTGATTGCGATTTGGCTTTGTTGGATATTAACAGAATTTTATATTGGTATCACAAGACCTTGTCAGGGCACGGAGCCTAAACAACCACTGCTTATGATCAGTCGGATGTTTTGGCTTTTTTTTGTCATATATTCATGGGTTGACATCCGTTATCACTGGTCTACGGCAGAATTCCCGCCATGGTTTCTGGCGATTCTCCTTGTATTATGTTCCGCAGGTCTTCTTATCAGGATATGGGCAGTTATCCACTTAGGGAAATCATTTTCATATGATGTTAAGAAGCCGGAAGCCGGTAAATTTATCAAAACAGGTCCTTACAGGTTTACTCGACATCCGGCATATTTGGGCATTTTAATTCTGGGGTCTCTTCCCGGGCTGATACTGGGAAGCATCCCCGGTTTCGTCGGTATGCTGCTGACAACACTTGTGCCTGTTATTATTCGCGCAAAGTCCGAAGATGAATTATTGGAGGCAGAATTTGGTGAAGATTATATAAAATATAAAAAATCAACTTTTGGTATTATTCCTTTTATTTATTGATACAGGAGGTAAGCTATGGAAAAAGCAAGAATTCATTCGGAAGGTTTTCGAAACAGAAAAGGGGACGGTTCTATTTAAATGAGAAAAATGCAAAAATATAGAGCCATTATTATAAATTTTATTGGTTGTCTGCGGCTGGCGGTGAAAAATGAAAATAAATAGAACCGTCCCCTTAAATCCTTTGATAAAAAAGTCAGGGAAGAGGAGTTCCCCCAATTTATTTTGTTACCAAATCTTTTAAAACTTATTAGGAGCTAGTAAATTTTTTCAATCTATGCCTGATTGCATCTCTTCATATTCTTTCGTATAATCTAAATATGTTTTAAAGGCACAGGAACATTTTCCGTATTTTTTATTTGACAGAGCCGGCAGGCATATCTTTCTTTACAGAAGTTCGATATATGGACTATAATTTTGTATGGCGACTACAATCGAATACAGATATGTCGTGAGCGACAAAAAAATCCTCGGAGGAGAGCCTGTAATCAGAGGGACGCGCACTCCTGTGAGGGCGATTGTGGAAAACTGGCGTCTTGGCCTCTCCCCTGAAGAGATCGTAATTCATATGCCCCACCTTAAGCTTGCTCAGGTATTTGAAGCTCTTAGCTACTACAGCGACCACCAGAAAGAAATCAATAAATACATTGAGAAAAATCAGGTTCCGGAAGATAAAATCCACTCTGCCTTTATTATATAGAAATCATCGGAGGAATTATGAAACTGCCTGAATATGTTACTAAGGCTGAAGTACAGAGAGTATGCAAAGCGCTCGGATTAAGAGACTGGACAAAAATCAAAGAGCCTAAAGTTACTTTAAAAGAAGCAAAAAGGATTTTAAGAGAGATTGACGCAAGAGGCATGAAGATTGAGCCTGAGCAGTTCCGTGCAGGGCTTGATGTTGAGCTTGAGCACGGCACAATGTACAAAGAGGCGAATGTTACAAATAATCACCCGGTGATTACAGGCAAGATAGTTCTTGCCCATATGATTGAGTCACTTGATTACTACAGGAGGCTTGAGGTTGCGGAACTCGAAGGTGACCTGCATAAGGCGGTTGTAAATGGGAATGATGCAAAGGCAAAAAACTACTATAAAAGAATTATAAAAGCAAAAATAGAACTTGCAGGGGCAGAAGGCAGGAAGCTGTAGGAGATTTATATGATAATAGATAGGTCGGATATAGTGTTTGAGCGGTTTTATTTGCCGATAGCCTTACAGAATATGTTTATATAATAAAGAGGCAAATACCTCGGAGGGCTTTAGCCCGAGAATGAGCGAGAATATTATATCCGACCTATTTCTGAGCTTTAAAACTCTTTTAAGATATTGTAGTATGTATCTCTCTGTGCGGGTCTGAAGCCGGCATTTTTTATTGCCCTGATTATATCTTCCATTGAGACGCTGTAGCTTATGCCTGTTGATGCAACGACATTCTCTTCAATCATTGTCGAACCGAAATCATTTGCGCCGAACCTCAAAGCAACCTCTGCAATCTTAAGTCCCTGAGTTACCCATGACGCCTGAATGTTTTCTACATTATCGAGATATAGCCTTGAAAGTGCAAGCACTCTCAGGTATTCGACAGCAGTAGCGGGCATTAGTTTGGAGTTTTTTTTCGCTGAACGCTGAACGCTGAACGCTGAACGCTTTTTGGCTAGTTCCGTATTCCCCGGCTGAAAAGTCCATGGGATAAATGCTGTAAATCCTCCTGTCTTGTCCTGAAGATTTCTTATCGCATCAAGATGTTCGATGATGTCTTCCGGTTTTTCTACACTCCCGAACATCATTGTTGCTGTTGTCCTCATGCCAAGCATATGAGCATTCTCCATGACCTTAAGCCATGAGGATGATTTTATTTTTTTCGGGCTCAGTATTTCCCTAACCCTGTCTGAAAGTATCTCAGCGCCTCCGCCTGGTATTGAATCAAGGCCGGCAGCCCTTAAAATATTTAAAGCCTCTTTAATTGTTAGGTTTGATTTGTCTGCGATGTAACATATCTCGGGAGGAGAGAAGCCATGGATATTTATATCAAAGCGTGACTTTATATTTTTGAGCAGGTCAATATAGTATTCGATTCCGAAATCAGGATGAAGCCCGCCCTGCATGAGAATCTGTGTGCCGCCGAGGCTTATTGTCTCCTCTATCTTCTTGAAGAGACCATCTTTGCTCAGGATGTAGGCATCTTTGTCTTCCTTGTCCCGCCAGAATGCGCAGAAAGTGCATTTATTTATGCAGATGTTTGTGTAATTGATATTCCTGTCAACTACAAACGTGACAACCTTTTCAGGGTGCAAATCTTTTCTTATCTTGTCAGCCCACTCCCCAAGTCCGAGAAGGTCAGCTTTTTTAAGTAAGTCCAATGCCTGTTTTTTTGTCAGTCTATTCATTTTTTTTAGTCACAGTTGATATAAGAATTACCGGCTTTCACTTGCCGGGAGATTTTTCTGCAGTTCTAAGCTCTTCCGCTGCATCTTCGAAACTCACCCTTCGGGTTCAGACAGTCGAAGCTGCTAACGCTCCATTCGCTAAGAACTACTGACGAAAAATCTCCAAGTCGTTCAATCCGATAATTCTTATATACTGTTTACATATTTATTTGACCTTTCTGTAAAACGAATCCCTTTCAACAGGAACCTTCCCTGCCTTTTTAATCATATTTATCAACTCGCCGGCAGTTAAGCCTTTGCTGCTGAGCGCTCCTGCTGAATGAGTAACCTTTTCATCAATAATAGTTCCGTCAATATCATCAGCCCCGAATAAAAGCGCAACCTGTGACAATTTTTCTCCAAGCATAATCCAGTAGGCTTTTATGTGAGCGAAATTATCAAGGACAAGCCTGCTCACAGCAATTGTCTTAAGGTCATCTATCCCTGATGAATATGCGCCCCCAATCTCTGTGTTCTTTGGATGATATGCCAATGGTATGAATGCCTGAAACCCTTTTGTATTGTCCTGAAGTTTTCTCAGCCTTATCAGATGGTCAACGCGCTGTTCATAATTCTCCACATGCCCGTAAAGCATTGTTGCATTTGTCTTAATCCCTGCTCTGTGTGCGGCCTCCATTACATTAATCCATCCTTCCCCTGAAAGTTTCTCGGGGCAGAGCTGGTTTCTTACTCCTGTATCAAATATCTCGGCGCCTCCGCCCGGCATTGTATCAAGCCCGTGTTTTTTAAGTTCCGTCAATGTTTCAACAATGCTTTTCCCGCTTATCCTTGAAAAATAATCTATCTCTGTTGCAGTAAATGCCTTAATGCATATCTTCGGGAAAGATTTTTTTATTCTCGATATCATCTCAAGGTAATATTCAAAAGGCCAGTCAGGATGTAACCCGCCGACGATGTGGACTTCGCTGAAGGGCTGAGGGCTGTCGCCACTGGCGACTCGCCGAGGAGAGAGAGCTGAGGGCTGAAGGCTTTTTACTATTTCATCAATAGTCATTTCATATGCGCCTGCTTCTCCTTTTGAACGGCTGAAGGCGCAGAATTTACAACGGTTTACGCAGATATTTGTAGGATTGATATGGATGTTCCTGATGAAATATGCCTTATTGCCGTTTTTCTTTTTTGCGGCGCGGGATGCAAGTTTTCCGAGTGTGAATATATCATCTGTCTCAAATAACTTTATTGCATCTTCTTTTGAGAGCCTTTTTCCTGAGAGGACTTTATTTTTAATCTTTTGAAGCATTTAGTTTTTCTTAAACTTAGACAGCAGGATTAATTTTTCGCTTATTCTCGGTCGTTCCGACCTCCGAGGTATTTGCCTTTTTATTATATAAACACATTCTGTAAGGCTATCGGCAAATAAAACCGCTCAAAACAAATCCTGCTGTCTGTTATTTCATTTCGATAAATTAGTTCCGGTCTTCCTTGAAGCTTTTTCTATAAAGATATTATACTATAAAGCCTCGGGTAATTTTTGACAGAAAAGAGGGCTTTAATTGAAGAAGAAAAAAGTTGTAATAGGAACACGCGGAAGCAAGCTTGCATTATGGCAGGCTGAGTGGGTTAAGTCAGAGCTTATTAAGCTCAACCCTGATTTAACAATCGAACTCAACAAGATAAAAACAACAGGCGACAAGATTCTTGATGTCCCGCTTGCAAAGGTCGGCGGCAAAGGGCTTTTTGTTAAAGAGATAGAAGAGGCGCTTTTAAGGGGCGAGGCAGACCTTGCTGTTCACAGCATGAAGGATGTGCCGACTGATTTTCCAAAAGGGCTTTATCTTGCGGTTATATGCAAAAGAGAAGACCCGCGTGATGCTTTTATAACTGCAGGGGTTAGGGGCCAGGGGTCAGGGGTTAGCGAAAGGAAAATTAAAAAATTTAAAGACCTGCCGCAGGGTGCGACTGTAGGAACGAGCAGCTTGAGACGTTCGAGCCAGCTTCTCAGTATCAGGCCTGATTTAAAGATTTCACAATTAAGAGGAAATCTTGATACAAGACTGAGAAAGCTTGATGAAGGGCAGTTTGATGCAATCATCCTTGCTGCTGCAGGAGTAAAAAGGCTGGGATGGGCTGACAGGATTACAGAAACAATTGAGCCCTCGATAAGCCTTCCTGCAATCGGGCAGGGCGCAGTTGGCATTGAATGCAGGATAGATGATGAATTTATAAATAAACTCATTGCACCATTAAATCATAATGAAACATCAGTCTGTGTGAGGGCAGAAAGGGCATGCCTTAAAAAACTCGAGGGCGGATGCCAGGTGCCTATCGCTGCGCATGCAAAATTAGGGATTAGGGGTCAGGGGTCAGGGAAAAACCCGGAACTACTAATTATTGACGGATTGGTTGGAAGTGTTTCAGGCGACAGGATTATAAAAAGCCATGTCGAAGGAAACCCCAAAGATGCAGAAAGCCTGGGCCTCAAACTCGCTGAAGACCTGCTTTCAAAAGGCGCAAAGGAGATTCTTGATGAGGTTTACGGCAAAGACATCAGGCCTGTTAATGGAGAAATAGCAAGTTAATTGCCATTGCTAATTGCCATTTGGCATGCTATAATGGCAATTAGGAGATTTCATGAAAGCAACGATTGATAGATTCGGACGGGTTGTTGTGCCTAAGGACATGCGGGACAGGCTTGGTTTAAGGCCAGGGGCTGAGCTGAATATAGAGGAACATAATAAAGAAATAGTAATCAAACAAGCGGAACAGGAATCACCGCTGCGTATTGAAGATGGGGTGCTTGTATTTACAGGAACTGTCTTAGGTGACATTACAGAAAACATCCGCAGGCATCGCGAGGAACGCATTAAGAAATTGTCGTCTATCAAGAGGGCATGAAGGTATTTTTTGATACAAGTGTCCTTGTTGCCGCACTTGTCAAGTTGCATCCAATGCACAGTCAGGCAATCAACTGGCTCAAACGGGCAAAATCACACAACCTTGATATGATTATATCTTCACATACCCTTGCCGAACTGTATGCAGTATTAACAACATTACCTGTAAGTCCAAAAATTACTCCTGAAATGGCATGGAGGCTTATCAGCGAGAATATCGAAGGAATTGCAACAATAATTTCTCTTTCAAGCTCGGAATATATCGCCACAATAAAACATTTAAGGGATTCGGGATTTTCAGGCGGCATAATATATGATGCCCTTGCCTTTAAGGCAGCCATAAAATCAAACGCGGATAAATTGATAACTTTTAACGTCTCTGATTTTAAACGCTTATTGACTGATGAAAGAATACAGATTCTCTCGCCATGAGGAGAATGATTTGACCGGCAAAGATATCAGGCCTGTTAACGGAAATAGCAAGTTGAGGGACAGCATTAAGTAAGGAGGAAAACATTCTAAAGGCAATTATTATATTAAGTATTGTGATAACAGCACCTGTTTTATTTTGGATATTAAGATTGAACTTGGCAGGTAAGAATACTAAGCAGGCCATGAAAAATATTACACCTAAGAAAGAAAAACCGGAAAAGAAAAATTAGAGTAATTATGCGTTGTTTTATTTTCCCTCAATCTTCAAAAACTTTCTCTTTCCTGCCTTAAAAAGGTAAGTTCCCTTTTTGAGCTTTGCATCAGGGTTATCGCATTTTTGGTCATCTATTTTCAGCCCGCCCTGTTTTATAACCCTCATTGCCTCACCTGTGCTTGATGTAAGGCCTGAGAGCTTCATAATCTTCGGAATCCACATCTCTTCTTCTTCCCACTTAAGTTCAAATACCTGTATATCATCAGGCAGCCCTTTGTCTTTTCCAAAGATATGCCCGAATTCTTCCTTTGCACTTAAGGCAGCGTCTTTTCCCCAGTATCTCTCTACAATCTCGAGTGCAAGATTTTCTTTAGCAGCCTTTGGATGGACTGTTCCATTTTCGATTCCCTTTTTAAGTTTCTTTAGCTCCTCAAGAGATATGCGGCTCAGGAGTTCATAGTATCTGAGCATGAGAGTGTCAGTTATGGACATCAGTTTTCCGAACATTTCTTTTGGCGACTCTGTAATGCCGATATAATTTCCGAGGCTCTTTGACATCTTGTTAACACCATCAAGCCCTTCAAGCAAGGGCATCATTATAACCACCTGTTCTTCAATTCCCATCATTTTTTGCATGGATCTTCCCATCAGAATATTAAAGCGCTGGTCTGTTCCTCCAAGCTCAACATCTGCTTTCAGAAAAACCGAGTCGTAAGCCTGAAACAGAGGGTAATAAAATTCAAGTATTGTTATTGGTTGATGGGATTCAAACCTTTTTTTGAAATCTTCTCTTTCAAGCATCCTTGCTACTGTTTCCATCGAGCCAAGCTTCACAAGCTCCATTACATCCATTTTTGACAGCCAATCGCTGTTGAATACAACCTTTGTTTTTTCAGGCTCTAATATCCTGAATACCTGTTTTTTGTAAGTCTCCGCATTTTTTAAAACATCTTCTTTTGTTAATGGTTTTCTTGTCTCAGACCGTCCTGTTGGGTCGCCAATCATTCCTGTGAAATCACCTATCAGAAATATTATCTCGTGTCCGAGTTCCTGGAACTGGCGCATCTTTTCAAGAAGCACTGTATGCCCTATATGTATGTCCGGAGCTGTCGGGTCAAACCCGGCCTTTATTTTAAGAGGCCTTTTTTCTTTGATGGATTTCTCAAACTTTTGAAGAAGCTCTTTTTCGCTTATAACCTCAACAGCGCCTCTCTTGATTGTCTCAAGTTGTTTCTTCGCCTCGGCGAATCTTCGATCAGGGGTAATCATGGAAATTATGATAACCCCTTAAGGTCAACATAGTCAATTTGTCAGCGGAACAGGGCTTATAGTAAACTATTGGATGAATAAAAAATTCGGGCATATTGAGATTCCGCTTAAACGCGTACATATTGAATTAACAAATGTATGCGATTTTAACTGCGTATTCTGTCCAAAATCAGAGATGAAGAGGCCTTATGGCTATATGGAGACTGATCTCGCCAAACGCATAATCACCGAGATTAAAGAAAATAATATAAGCGAAAAAATTACCTTTCATGTAATGGGAGAGCCAACTCTGCACCGTGATTTCTTTGAAATACTGTCCCATGCCCGGGACATCGGCATGAAGGTGGGGCTTACCACAAACGGAGGGGGTCTTGGCGGCAAGACAGGAAAACAGCTTCTGGATTATGACCTCCACCAGATAGATATATCTCTCCAGACGTCTGATAAAAGGTCCTTTGCTCTCAGAAAGGCAGGCAAGCTGGATTTTGATACGTATCTTAACGGCATCTTTGATTTTTTCTCCTCCTATATCACAAAACATGCAGATACAATCTTCAAATTCCGCTTTCTGAATACGCGGTTTCCCAGGAAAGGGCTTGAAAAAAGGAAAGGCCCCATAAAAGTCATATCAACAACAGCAGAATTGCAGGACACGTTCAGATATTGGGCGGGACGCATTTATGATATACTCGGATTGGAGCATGAAAAGAGAGAAAAGGCAATGGCAAACATAGGGAAACTCTCGGCTTATAAGTGGAATGTAGCGGAGATTTATCCGAATATCTTTTTTGAGACCTATGTCCTTGAAGACTGGGGGCATGCCTTTGAGGATGGAAGCATCAAAGATGCATGGGCAGGCTACTGTTTTGGCATGCGGGACCACTTCAGCATCCTTTATAACGGTGACGTAGCCCTGTGCTGTATAGATTTTAACGGCCGCACCGCAATCGGGAACCTGCATAATTCTTCCCTTAAAGATATTCTTTCTTCGGATGAACTTGGCAGGATTATAGAAGGATTCAGGAAATACCGGGTAATTCATCCATACTGTAAAAAATGTCTGGGGAGCAAATCAGCTGCTTCATGGCTTTTAAAACCCGTGGTTTCAATTATGGCGCTGAAGATGTTAAAGCCCTTTTTTTATAAACAAATAAAACTTTACAAATAAGCCGGTCAGATTATTATCCCTCCGCCGATTACAATGTCTTCGTCATAAAAAACTGCTGACTGGCCCGGTGCAGGGGCCCACTGAGGTTCCTCAAATATAACCTTAACTGTTCCTGAATCAGAACTTCCAGATATTGTTGCAGGCTCAGCTTTCATCATGGAACGGACCTTTACTGTAAATTGGTGAACAGGTGAATTGGTAAACGGGTGAACAGGGACAATCCAATTTAAATCATTCACTTCGAACTCTTTTATCTTTGCTGATTCCTGCGGGCCAACATAAACAATGTTTTTGACCGCGTCAATTTTTGAAACATATAACGGAGATGGAGAAGATATGCCAAGCCCCTTTCTCTGGCCGATTGTATAATTATAAATTCCCTTGTGCTCTCCCAGTACCTTGCCATCCATGCCCATTATAGGCCCTGTGGCGCCGGCAAGAGGATTTATTTTACTGATAAACTTGAAATAATTTTTGTCTTCTATAAAACATATCTCCTGGCTCTCAGGCCTTTTAGCAGAAGGAAGCCCCAGCTTGTTTGCAAGATTTCTTACATCCTCTTTTTTGTAATCTCCCAGAGGAAGCAGAAGCCTGTTAAGTTCCTTCTGTCTTAAAACATAAAGAAAATACGACTGGTCTTTTTTAGGGTCAATTCCTTTTTTTAAAAAAGCTGGGGGCTGAGGGCTGATAGATGAAACCTGTCTTTCTATTTTTGCATAATGCCCTGTTGCAATAAACTCAGCGCCTTTTTTTTCAGCCTCTTTAAGAAGAAACGGGAATTTTATATATCTGTTGCATAATATGCACGGGTTGGGAGTCCTTCCCTTTGTATAGGCATCAACAAAGGGCTCTATGACCTTTTCAATAAACTCGTCTCTTACATCAACCGAGTTGTGAGGAATTCCGATTTGAGAGGCGGTTCTGGATGCATCTTCGATTGCCTGAGAGGAACAGCAGGTTGTGAAATCATTCCGTTGCCTGGCTTCCCATAGAATAAAACTCAGCCCTTCAACATCATATCCCTGCTCTTTAAGAAGATATGCTGTTGCAGATGAATCAACCCCTCCGCTCATTCCTACGAGGACCTTTGACATATTTATTTTAGTCCGGAGGGTTTTACTTCTAAAGCCTTGCCCTGCTCTTTGGTCTGTTGTTCCTTGAAAATAAGGCGGAAGAGGTCATCTGCCTTATTGGAGTCAAGGCTTTTCAGAATCCTGTATTGGTCAATCGCAGAGTTTGTATTCCCCATGGTGAGATATGTATAACCAAGGCCTGCATGCGCGTCATCATGTTCAGGATTCAATTTAATAGCCATCAGGAAAGCATCCACTGCACTGCCCAGTTTGCCCTGCAAATAATATGCATACCCGAGCCCGTTATACGCATCTGAAGAATTTGGATCACGCTCAATGGCCTTTTTGTAGATATCAAGCGCCTCGTCTTTTTTCCCGAACTTAAAGAGGGAGCGGCCTATAGCCACATAGGTCTCCGCGCTCTGGGGATTTAATTCCACAGCCTTTCTGAAATCGAGCAAGGCCTTTTCATCTTCTCCTGACTGAATATGTTTTTCCCCTGAGGATATATAATCAGCGGCATCTTTTTTTATCATAGGAGAACCCTCCGGCTTTTGTTCCGGGGGAACAACATCAGGTTCTTTTTTCAGGGATGGGGCTGTAACCTCAGGTGCTTGCGGTGGTAATGGAGATACACCAGGTTTTATTGGAGCAGGTGCAGCAGCCTCAGGCTCTTTTGTTAAAGGCGTCGGGGTGATTTCAGGTTTCTTTGTCTGTGCAGGCGGTACAATATCAGGCTCTTTTTTGCCTGGTTTGGAGGCGTAAATATCAACAACAAGTCTTGTTGGTTTGGTAAGCGCAGATATCTTGAAGTCCTCTATCTTTTCCACATCCAGGACAATTCTGACCGTATCTCTATTGAACTGCCTCGCCCTTACTGCCTTTAATATCCCATCTCCCACATTGAAAACTGCCTTTACCTTTTTAGAAAGGGTAGTGCTTTTTAAATCAAAATAAAGCCTCTCGGGTTTTGAAATGCGGTTCTTTGTAAATTCAACAGGCCCTGATAAATAGACAACAACCTGGGTGTAATTTTTAAACGACTGAGAACGAATATTTTTTATAATTCCTTTCCCGGTTATATGCCACTTTTCTCTGGCAGATGTCCCGGGTTTTGTTGGCGCCGGAGAGATAATATCAGGTTTTTTTCCGGCAGGAATGGCCTCAGGCTCTTTTGCCGGGGCTTCAGGTTTTACAGGCGCCGGAGGAACAACCTCAGTATCTGTTTTTTTTGCAGGGGGTTCCGATTTTTCACCTGTCGCGGGGACAGCATCGGGTTTTTCCCGTGGTGCGGGCATAACCTTTTCAGCCGTTGGTTCAGGCTTGGCCACATCAGCCTCCTTCCCGGCTGGCTTGAGGGCATAAATATCAATAACAAGCCTTGGATTTTTCTTGTTAAGCAAAGACGCCTTAAAGTCTTCTGCCTTCCCCAGATCAAATACTACCCTCACGGTATCCTTATTAAACTGTTTTGTCCTGATTGTTTTTAATATTGTATCTCCGACAGTGAAATTTGCCTTGGTTTTTGGGAGCAGTGTTGTATCCTTTAAATCAAAATAAAGTCTCTCGGGATTAGAAAGATGTTTCATTGAAAATTCGACGGGCCTTGAGAGATAGATTGTAACCCGCGTATAACCCTTGAATGATTGATGTTTTATGCTTTTTATGCTGACCTTGCCTGCTGCGTATAAGGGTGGCGTGAATGAAAATATGGAAAAAAGGAGTAAGCCTGACAGAAAAACAGCCTTTAATTTAAACCTCGAATCAGGGCCTGTCATTTACCCGACCTTAATTTTCCAGTCTGTCCCGTCTTTCTTATCTTCAAGAATTATTCCTTTTTCATCGAGTTCTTTTCTTATTGCATCCGAAGCTGCCCAATCCTTCTTTTGTCTTGCCTCTTCCCTTTCCTTTATCTTATTCAGGACATCCTGCCCTGTCAGCTGAATCTTTTTTGACTTCATCAATGCGCTCTGCCATTCATCAGGGGCCCTTCTGAAAATGTTCAGAACCCCGCCTGCCTCTGATAAAAGCTCCTTTGCTTTTGATATGAGTTCAGAAGGTTTTTGGCCGGAAGGCCTGCTGTCAAGAAATCTGTTTGTTTCCCTTATCAGCTCAAAGATGTGGCCAAGCGCAAGCGCTGTATTGAAATCATCGTCCATTGCCGCTTGAAATTTTTCCTTGAATGAATTGACTACGCCCTCAAAAGTTTTTTCTATCCCTGAAGTTTTATCCTTTACATCACCGTTACCGGAAAAATCTGCAATCCTTATCAATGTTGTGTAATACCTGTCTATAGAGACCTCTGCCTCTTTAAGCTGCTCGTCTGAGAATTCTATCGGGCTTCTGTAATGGGTTGAGAGCAGGAAAAACCTCACAACCTCAGGGTCATATCTGTCCAATACCTCTTTGATGGTAAAAAAGTTTCCGAGGGACTTCGACATTTTTTCTTTATCAATTGTGATAAAACCGTTATGTACCCAGTATTTGACGAAAGGCTTGCCTGTGAAGGCCTCTGACTGGGCAATCTCATTTTCATGATGAGGGAATATAAGGTCAGCGCCTCCGCCGTGGATATCAAAGCTTTCAGCCAGATGTTTTATTGACATTGCAGTGCATTCAATATGCCAGCCCGGCCTTCCTTTGCCCCACGGGCTTTCCCAGAAAGGCTCGCCCTCTTTTGATGCCTTCCACAGGGCAAAGTCCATAGGATCTTTTTTCCTCTCATCCACTTCAACCCTTGCGCCTGCAATCATATCCTCTTTATCTCTTTTTGAGAGCTTGCCGTATTCGTGAAATTTATTTACCTCAAAATAAATGCTGCTGTCTTTCTCGTAGGCATATCCTTTATCTATAAGCCCCTTTACGATATCTATTATCTCTTTGATATGCTCTGTAGCCTTTGGTTCTATATCAGCGCGCGCAACACCAAGGCTGTCCATATCGTTATAAAATTCCTCTGTGTATTTCCTTGCAACCTCATCCCATGGGATGCCCTCTTTTTTGGCCCTGTTAATAATCTTGTCATCTATATCCGTGAAATTCCGGACAAATTTCACATTAAACCCTTTATATTTGAGATATCTCTGAATAACATCAAATACAATTGCGCTCCTTGCATGGCCGATATGGCAGTTATCATAAACAGTTACACCGCACACATACATATTCACCCTGTCTTTTACCAGTGGTATGAAATCTTCTTTTTCGCCTGCAAGGGTGTTATAAATCCTCATCCTTCCTCCTTGTTTTTCGGATTTCTCTAAAGTGTCTATCCTCTTTGAAATTGTATCTATATGAGATTCCAGTTCTTTCAGTTTTTCTGAAACCGGATCAGGGAAATAATCATAAAGTTCCACAAGCCCCTCTTCCGTGGTCATCCTGATAACCTTTTTCCGTGTTACTCTTCCAGGGACACCTACGCAGATGGAATTATCAGGAACAGGCTTGAGTATTACAGAGTTGGCCCCAATGACTGCATTGTTACCTATGGTTATTGCGCCTAAAATCTTTGCGCCAGCGCCGACAGTAACATTATTGCCGAGTGTCGGATGCCGTTTCCCTTTTTCTTTCCCGGTGCCTCCTAATGTCACCCCCTGATAAAGCAGGCAGTTCTCGCCTATCTCTGCAGTTTCTCCTATAACAACGCCCATGCCGTGGTCTATAAAAAATCCCGGCCCGATTTTTGCGGCGGGATGAATTTCGATTCCTGTAAAAAATCTTCCTATCTGTGAAAGCAGCCGCGGCAATACAGGCACGCCTGCATTCCGGAGGATGTGATTAATCCTGTGCAGAAATATCGCATGAAATCCTGAGTAGGAAAGTATAACTTCAAGGCTGCTTCGGGCAGCAGGGTCTTTCTCAAAAACAGCCCTATAGTCGCGCTTTATATTCTCCCTGAAGCCCATATAGAGGTATTATACAATAAAGGCTTGGTTCAAGCAGAAATATGGGCTGGCAGGCGGGGCATAATGTTTTCGCTCATTCTTGCTGCGCTCCGAGGATTTTTGCCTCTTTATTCAATCTAAATTTAAATATTACTTGATGGATATCGGCAAAATAAACCCGCTCAAATACTATGCCCCGCCTTCATTTACCAATAGAGGATTTTAAATTCTGTTATCATATATTTGCAATGAATAAGATAAAGATGGATAGGGAAGAACTAAAAACCATGATTGCCGATTATATGGAGAAAGGCTTTCTCGAAAACATTATTGACATGTTCAGGCATGACCGTTCTCTGTATTCTCTGGTCGGGGAGCTTATGACAGATGAAAGGGTGAGGGTAAGGCTTGGGATGTCAGCGCTTGTTGAGACATTTAAAAAAGAAGCCCCTGAAAATATAGAAAAAGCTGTTCCCGGCATACTTCCTCTCTTAAAAAATCCCGAACCGGTTATCAGGGGGGATGCTGCATACCTCCTGGGAATCATAGGACACAGTGATTCAATCCCGCTGCTTAAGGAAATAGCGGATAAGGACGGAAATCCTGAAGTAAGGCTTATAGCAAAAGAGGCGGTTGAGGATATCAAGGCCTGCGCTTCAAGGCCCTGATTCTTTTTTTATATTCAGAAATTATGGTAAAGTTTAGTGGGAGTTCCGGCGGTATAAACAAGGGAAATGAGTGATAAAATATTTTATAAGGAGGGCTGCCGATAATTGAAAGACCTCAGGAAAAAATTAGTCTTTGCGCTCATATTCCTTGCATTCGTTGCGACTGTCGGTTCCGCCGGATATATGGTCATAGAGGGATGGAGCTGTCTGGATTCCCTTTATATGACGATAATAACGCTCGCGAGCGTCGGTTACAAGGAAATCCACGATCTGTCTCCTAACGGAAGGATATTTACTATAGTACTTATAATAGGCGGAGTAGGCAGTGTGGCTTATACACTCACTACAGTTGCAAAGATTGTCCTGGAAGGTGAAATTAAAGAAATTTTTGGGAGGGGAAGATTGGAAAAGAAAATTAAAGAGTTAAAGGACCATTATATTGTTTGCGGTTATGGAAGGATGGGGAAGATTATATGCAAGGAACTGCGGGAAAAAAATATAGGGTTTGCTGTAGTTGAAAAAAAACTTGATCTCCCTGAGGAAAAAGAAGACCTCCTTATACTGGAAGGCGACGCCACAAAAGACGAGATATTAAAAGAAGTGGGCATAGAAAAGGCAAAAGGGCTTATATCAGTCCTCCCGACTGATGCGGAAAATCTTTTTGTGGTCTTGAGCGCAAGGGAGCTGAACCCTGACCTTTTTATTGTTGCAAGGGCAGGAGAGGAGGGCTCGGAACAGAAACTGATGAGGGCAGGCGCTGACAGGGTTGTGTCTCCATATCACATTGGCGGCCTCAGGATAGCGCATACGGTATTGAAGCCTGCTGTTGTGGATTTTATAGAGTTTGCCACAAAAAGCGGCAACATTGACCTCCAGATGGAAGAAATAACTATACAGGAGGGTTCTGCCCTTGCAGGGCAGACACTGGATGAATGCGGCATTGGCAGGGATTTAGGCATTATAGTCGTAGCCATTAAAAAGACTTCCGGCGATATGCAATTTAATCCGACCTACAAGACTGCAATAAAAACAGGTGATACATTAATTGCACTTGGCGAGATAGCAAAACTAAAGGTGCTTGAAGACATGGCAATAACTAAAGAATAGTGCCCGGACTGAGGATGAGCAAGGGTAAAAAAATAATAGATTCAATTGTTAAGTGTGTGGAGGAGGTAAAAGGCTTCATCCTCGTTGCTGTTGTTATTATTGCGGTTCTCGGCGGCATTGTCGGGCACCGCTACTATCGCTATACTCAGGATGAGCCGCAATACTGCGCCTCATGCCATCTCATGAAAGAAGCGTTTGTGGAATGGCAGAAAGGAAAACACCGTGACATTATATGCCAGACATGCCATCAATTAAGCATGCTTGAGCAAAACCAGCTCCTTGTTGCTTATGTTGTAAAAGGCGATAATAAAGAATTTTCCCAGACTCATGGAAGGGGAAAGCCCTGGCGTGCATGTAAAAATTGTCACATTGACAAGATATCTCAGGGGTCTTTGACGCTGAAGAAGTCTTATGGCCACGCAAGACATGTATTCATGCAGGAAATCGATTGTAAGACATGCCACAAGAGCACACTTCATAATTTCCAGCCAAACGAGAATGCCTGCCAGAAATGCCATACGGATAAAGGGGTCCACGGAATCGGGATGGAGGCCTTCTCGTGCCTGAAATGTCACTCCTTTTCAGAGAAAACACCGGCGATGATTCCAAAAGACAGGTGCACTAAATGCCATACCGGAATTTCCATGAAAGGGCCTATGTCCGAACTTCTTTGCCATCAATGCCATAAGCCGCATGGCAGAATAAATCCCGGCTCTGACACTTGCATAGGCGAATGCCATCGGAATGAGGCAGCTGTAGGGCAGCATGGTTTTCATATGAAAAAAGGTTTAACCTGCCTTGACTGCCACAAGGCACACTCCTGGATTGTGGGACAGGCAAGGGCTGCGAGTCTTTGCAGTCGGTGTCATGCCTATAAGGACCCAAAACTGTTTATTTATTGAAATTCTTGCAGATATGCAAAAACAATTATTTTTTTCGCAAGACTGCAAAGGCCCTTAGGCTAAAAAATACTTTAAAATCAATGCAATATCAATTGGCATAGAATCTGCTTTTATATTGGCAAGAACATGAAAAAGGAGGAAAAAGAAATGAAAACAAAAGAAATGGCAAAAAAAGGATTATACATAGGCGCAGGTGCAGGACTTGTATTGTTTGCAATAATCGGATTACT
>WPIF01000026.1 GCA_009773185.1 Nitrospirota bacterium
TGATAAACGGTTCTCCACAATGCATCAGTATACCAAAATATCTCCGGACATCATTCACCCACGGGCAAGCCCGTGGAACTCTGATAACGTGTTAGATAAGTGGCTTGTTGTCTTGTAAGTCTACAAAAAATACTGAACGATATACCTTACAGCCAGTGAGGCTATAATTATTCCGAGCATTAATTTAATAAACTTCTGAGGGACAAACTTTTGAAACCTTGCACCCAGGTACATGCCGACAAATCCGCCAATACCGAATAAAAAACCGAGCAGCCAGTCAGGGGAGGTTGCAAGTCCATTTTTAGCAGGCATAATACTATAAAATGTAACCCCGGCAATAGATGTTAAGAATGTCCCCATCAAAGCAGCGCCTGCAACTGTATATACAGGAAGATGAAATACCGCCACACAGAACGGAGCGATGATTGCCCCGCCTCCGATTCCATAAGTCCCGCCTATAATCCCTACAACAAATGCCAGGATAAACATGCCGATTGTGCTAAAAGAGAATCGCTCTCCCCAGAACTCATATTCCACTTTTGAAAGATTAACCGAGATTGTTTTAATAACTGCCTCTTTCGGCAGTCCTGAGGCAATTCTGGCATTTTGCTGTTTTTTAAGGTCTGCTGCCCTTTGCTTGAATTTTTCTTCAAGCGCCTTCATCTTGACTTTGCTTGCTCCAGCCTTGCCCGTCATCTCATAAAAAAGACGGCTTCCTATGTAAAGCAGAACACAGCCGACAAAGAGCTTGAATGTCTTCGGGTCCGGCAGATAAATGACCCTCAGGTAATATCCGATAAATACTCCGGGCAAAGTGCCTACAATTACTACCCAGGTCAGGGGCCATGCCATCCTGCCTTCTTTGATATATCTGTAAACTCCGCTGGGGATTGCAACTATATTAAATACAAAATTTGTGGCGCTTACAGAAGGGCTTGTATATCCGAGAACGCTCATCTGAAAGGGCAATAAAAGAAATGCTCCTGAAACTCCACCCATAGATGTAAAGAAAGATACCACCAAAGCAACAAGTGGCGGAATGAATATATATGTCTTAACCCCGGAGACAGGGAATATCATATATAATAAATCCATGCGATATTATATGACAAGAGCTTTACAAATGAAAGCCCTTCAACTTATTATTTATTAATGAAGATTCTGAGGCTTGCTCTTGCGCAGATTAATCCTACTGTTGGAGATATTGAGGGGAATGTCCTTAAAATCTGTGACTTCATATCAAAAGCAAAGAAACAAAATGCCGGAATAGTTGTATTCCCGGAGCTTGCCGTAACAGGTTATCCGCCTGAAGACCTTCTCCTGAAGCCGCAGTTTATAAGTGACAACCTTGATGCGCTTAAACGGGTTCAGCGGGAAACAAAAGGTATTACGGCAGTAATAGGTTTTGTTGACAGGAAAACAGGCGTTAAATCACGGCAGTGTGATATCTATAATGCCGCGGCAATACTCCGTAACGGCAAACTGATTGGTGTATACTATAAAAACCACCTTCCGAATTATGGGGTTTTTGACGAATACAGGTACTTCAAGGCAGGAACAGAATCTCCTGTATACGCCATCGGCGATGTAACTGTCGGAGTCAATATATGTGAAGATATATGGTATCCTGAAGGCCCGGCAAAATCGCAGGCCGTTGCCGGCGCTGAGATTATTTTAAATATAAATGCTTCCCCTTATCATCTTGGAAAATTGTCTTTAAGGGAAGAGATGCTTTCTCGAAGAGCTTCAGACAATAATATAGCAGTGGCATATCTTAATACTGTCGGCGGCCAGGATGAGCTTGTTTTTGACGGAGGAAGCCTTATTATAGACAGGGCAGGCGAGATTATCGTCAGGGGCAGGCAGTTTGAAGAAGAGATTATCATTGCAGACGTTAGGATTGACGGCCCATCCCGGCCAGGCAAGAGATATCTTGCGCCAGCGGCCAGTTCATTAGGGGAGGAGGTTTATAAGGCGCTTGTTTTAGGAACCAGGGACTATGTCAATAAAAATGATTTCAGCAAGGTTGTTATAGGATTAAGCGGAGGGGTTGATTCTTCACTGGTAGCTGCAATTGCAGTTGATGCAATAAGCAAGGAAAATGTAAAGGGCGTGTTTATGCCGTCTCCATTTACGTCAAAAGAAAGCAGGGAAGATTCCTCTGCGCTGGCTAAAAATCTTGGGATCAGGATAATTGACGTTCCGATTAATGAAATATTTGAAAGCTATCGTAAGAATTTAAAGAGAGAATTTAAGGGGATCCATGAAGATATAACTGAAGAGAACCTTCAGGCACGAATCAGGGGCAATATCCTTATGTCATTTTCTAATAAATTCGGATGGCTTGTTTTGACAACCGGGAATAAATCCGAGATGAGCGTCGGATATGCTACTCTTTATGGGGACATGGCAGGAGGATTCGCTGTTATAAAGGACGTGCCCAAGACACTTGTATATGAACTCTGCAAATGGAAGAATTCGAGAGAGGGCAGGGCAGTGATACCGGAAAGGGTATTATGGAAAGAACCTTCGGCAGAGCTTAAACCTGACCAGAAAGACACTGATACGCTGCCTCCTTATCCTGTGCTTGACCCGATACTGAAGGCTTACATAGAAGATGACAAGAGCTTTGAAGATATATTGTCTTCAGGCTGTGAAAAAGAATGCGTGCAGAAGGTTATAAAAATGGTTGATAAGAGCGAATATAAGAGAAGACAATCTCCGCCTGGCATAAAGATAACACCAAGGGCCTTTGGTAAGGACAGGAGATTCCCGATAACAAATAAATACAGGAGTTATTGAGGACGATGCAAATACTTATTATTGAAGATGACTCTGCCATACAGCTTGCCCTCAAGGTTTTTTTTGAGAAAAAAAACTATGAGGTCCTGCTTGCTGATACAGGGGCTAAAGGGTTGGATATCGCCAGGAAGAACCTGCCGGATATAGTCCTCCTGGACCTTCGGCTGCCTGATATTTATGGCCTGGAACTTCTAAGGAAAATTAAAGCTGACCGTCCTGACTCAATGGTTTATATAATGACTGCCTTTGGTGAGGTTAAGGATGTAATAGAAGCTATAAACCTCGGCGCAGAAAATTATTTCCAGAAACCTGTAGACCTCGAAGAACTGGGAGCAATAATTGACAGGAGCTCTGAAAAAATAAAATTAAGACAAGAGTTAATGTTATGCAAAAGAGGGTTGTATCCCATTATAGGAAGAAGCAAGGCTGTGCAGGGGCTCATTCATATAATTAATCTTATGGCTGAAAACCATTCCACTACATTGCTGATACAGGGCGAAACAGGAACAGGCAAAGAACTTGTTGCAAGAAACATCCATTCATTAAGCATGAGGGGAGAAAACCCGTTTGTAGATATAAACTGTGCCTCTATCCCGCATAATATCCTTGAAAGCGAGATTTTTGGATATGAGGCCGGGGCTTTTACAGATGCAAGGTCAGCCAAAAAAGGACTTCTTGAGATTGCTGATAAGGGCACATTGTTTCTTGACGAAATTGCAGAAATGCCGCTTGCCACTCAGGCAAAGTTTTTAAGAGTTATAGAGACAAAAACGTTCAGGAGGCTGGGCGGCACAAAAGACATAAAAGTTGACATGCGTATTATTGCTGCAACGAATAAAGATATTGCAAATGCTGTGTATAATAATTCTTTCAGGGAAGACCTTTATTACAGACTTAATGTTATGCCTATAACAATCCCGCCCTTAAGGGAACGTATTGAAGATATCCCCTTGCTGGCAGAGTTCTTCATAGCAGAGATTGCAGAGAATATGGCCAAAAAAATAAAGCTGCTTGAGAGGGAAGCTGTGGAAGCTCTCTGTTCTTACAGGTGGCCGGGCAATATAAGAGAGTTGCGCAATGTGCTGGAGAGGGCCATGATTCTTTGCCAGGGGGAAGTACTGACAGTCCAGAACCTGGTATTATCTGCCGGCTCAACCGAAGAAAATGCTGCCGCACTTACACTTAAAGATATTGAGCGCAGACATATCGAGGCAATCCTTTCATTGGCTGCCAACAACCGCACAAAGGCTGCAAATATGCTCGGAATTGCACGTTCAACTCTTAACGAAAAAATTAAAAGTTACAATATTTCCAAGTACGATCCTGAAATTTGAAATTCCCCGGCATTCTTGCCCTATAACTTTTTATTGACTTTTTCTTTTGGTATTCTTTATGATTACAATTACAATATAACTATGTAATTATAAATTGGGGCTTAGAAAAAAATAATGCTCAGCTCGAAAAAGATTTTGATAGCGGACGATTCTGAATTTGTTCATCACATCTGCAAGGCTAGGCTTGCGAGATGCAGGGATTGTGTCTTCCTGAGCGCAAAGAACGGCCATGATGCATATACCATTTTATCGGGAGAAGATAAGATTGACCTCATAGTTCTAGACCTGAATATGCCTTTAATGAACGGCATAGAGTTTATGGAAAAAATGAGAAGAAATCCTTTATACAAACAGATTCCTGTAATCGTATTAAGCACAGACGAAAATGAAGATAAGCTGAAAATGCTGCGTTCTCTCGGAGCATGGGCCTTTGTTAAAAAATCCCAAGCAGACAGTTTTATTAATATGATCGAGGACGCCCTTGCTAAAAAGCCTTCGCCCTTATTGGAATTTCATTAGCCCTGATGCATTTTTATCTTTAACAGCCTGTTAGAAATCCGGCTACTGACCGGATATCGGTCACGCCATCCTATTTTCATACGCTAGAGACTGAGGTTAAGATTTGGGTTAAGGTCAAGATAACCTTTTAGAAACAAAGGATTTATATTCTTAACTTCAATCTTAATCGTAACCTTGATCTTACTGGCACTGCTCTTGCAATAACTTGGGCAACTTAAAACTTTACCCCGTTAGAAAGACGAAGGTCTTATAACAGGGTTTACCTGGAGGTAAATTTTGTGAAAAGTATTTTAATAGTTGATGATGAGCCGGCAATATTAATGGCTTTGTCCCATCTTTTAAGCAATGAAAACACGCTGGTATTAACAAGCAGCAGAATCGAGGAGGCGGAAGAGGCTCTGGACCGTTACAAGTTTGATCTGGTTATTGCAGACATAAGATTAAGCGGAATAGAAGGGATGGAGGGGCTTGAGCTTCTGAGTTATGTGAAGGGCATAAGCCCTGAAACAAAGGTAATCATTATGACTGCCTATGGTTCTGATGAGATAAAAGATTCAGCCTACAAAAGAGGGGCTTACCATTATTATGAAAAACCAATTGACATGGATGCCCTGATAAAAAAAGTTGAGGATTGCGGCATTCCTGTAATGGTTCAAAAATAAAAAGGAGGAGAAATGTCCACCTTAAATTTAAATAAAGTCCTGATTGTAGACGATTCCAAGTTAATACATCAGATGTACAAGCTTGTCTTGATGAGATATAAGAACTGTACGCTTATGGATGCAATGAACGGCCTGGAGGCGCTTGATGTTTTGTCGAGGGAAAACGGGATTGACCTTATACTCCTTGACATAAATATGCCGGTAATGAATGGCGTGCAACTTATGGAAAAACTCAAAAAAGACGGCCTTTACAGGCATATTCCGATAATAGTTATAAGCACAGAAGGCAAGGAAGAAGATACCATAAGGGCCATGAAACTAGGGGCCTGGGGCTATATAGTGAAGCCCTTTAAGTCCGAGGCTCTTTATGAGCTTATTGAGAAGGTGATTACTAAAAAATCATCGGCGCTGATGGAAACAGGAACCAGGCGTTAGGTTTAAGCCATGGATTACTCTGCACTTATAAGGGATTACCTTGATGACGCGAACGGCCACCTGAATACCTTTGACAGTGCGTTGTTGTCTTTGGAAAAGGGCGGATATAAAAAAGATACACTTATAAATATCCTGGGCGCCCTGCATACACTTAAAGGTAATTCCGGCATGATGGGGTTTGAATCTTTAAAGACATACATACATCATGTGGAAGAGATTCTTAAAAAGGTTGACGATAACAGTATAGAGCTTGGACAGGTACTGGACACTCTGTTAGACAGCGCAAATGTGCTCAGGAGTGCGTTGCAGTGGATAGGAAAAAACCCAACCTTTACCCCTGACCTTATGGAAAATATCCTTGCTCTTCAGAAAAAACTGGAGGGTTCCGGCGATGATTCTGAAAAACAACAAGTAGACCTTGCATCATACCTGGGCACAAAGACAGATACCATTAAGGTGGATTTTAAGCGGCTTGACAGCCTGCTTAATCTTGTTGGAGAACTTGTAATATTCAAAACAAGACTTAATCAGATAGAGACACAGATAAAGGGCGTAATAAATGACAAGTCTTTCACCAAGGAATTAAACGAAGGCCTCGAACTTATGGGCAAAACCGTAGCAGAGCTCCAGGAAGGCATAATGAAGGTAAGGATGCTGCCTGTAAGTTATGTCTTTAACAAATTTCCAAGAATGATTAGGGACCTCGCAAAGTCACAGGGCAAGGAGGTTCAGCTGATACTTGAAGGTGAAGACACAGAGCTTGACAAGACCGTGATAGACGAACTCGAAGAGCCGCTCCTGCATATAATCAGAAATGCCATTGACCATGGTATAGAACCTGCCGAAGAAAGGATTAAAAAAGGGAAAAACCACAAGGGAAGAATCACCCTTTCAGCGGGGCAGGAATCCAACTATGTAATCATAAAAGTAAAAGACGATGGCAGGGGAATTGATTTTGACACGGTGAGAAGGGCAGGCCTTGATAAAGGGTTAATAAAAGCTGAGGACTCCCTTGACAAAGACAATGTGCTTTCCCTGATTTTTTCTGCCGGGTTCACAACAAAACAGGAGGCCACAGATGTTTCCGGAAGAGGCATAGGCCTTGACGTTGTGAGCAAGAATATTTCCAAACTAAACGGACATGTTATTGTGGACAGCATTCATGAAAAAGGCACAACCTTTATGATAAAACTTCCCTTGAATCTTGCGATAATCCCTGCCTTGATGGCTGAGACAGGAGGGGAGGTTTATGCCATACCAATGAGCGCTGTTGACGAAAGCATTAAGGCAAGGGAAGAAGATATTCACATTATAAACAATCACGAAGTAATAAGATTCAGGGAAAGGGTGCTGCCGGTTATCAGGCTAAATGAATTTTTTGGCCTTAACAGTGAGAGGCGGAAGAAATTTTATCTGGTTATAGTTGGCAAGGCGGAAAAACGGATAGCAATTGCTGTTGACAGGCTCAGGGGACAGCAGGAGATCGTGATTAAACCGCTTGATGATACATTTGGAAAGTCTTATGGCATAGCAGGCGCTTCCATACTCGGTGATGGAAGGATAGTGCTTATAATTGACGTTATGTCTTTTTATGAGAAAAAGGAGGTGTTGGCAGGTGTCTAAGATATCTTTACCGCCTTCGGGCCTTGCAGAAGATTTTATAAGTGAGATAAGGGATGAACAGGCTGAGGTACAGCTTGTCACCTTTGCCCTTGGGGAACAATACGGCGTTCCCATAAGCCAGATACAGGAAATAATAAGGGTTGGGAATATCACAATGGTTCCAAACTCGCCTTCGTATATGGAAGGGGTTATAAACCTGAGAGGAAGAGTGCTGCCTGTTTTGAACCTGAGAAAAAGGTTGCGGCTATCGGCAAAGGACACCGGCAAGATGTCGAGAATTATTGTTACAGAGGTTAACAATAAGACAATAGGATTGCTTGTGGATTCAGTCTCGCATGTCATCAAGGTGGCATCGGATTCAGTGGAAGCTGCTCCTGAAGAAGTTCTTGAGATTGACACTGATTATATAACAGGCGTGTGCAAGATTCAAAATAGCCTTGTAATATTAATTGATCTGGAAAAACTTTTAAAAAGAGAAAAGATTGAGCTTAAAGAGGTCGGGATGGATTTGTCTACGGCCCATGAACAACGAGGAGGAAGCGATGGAAAAGAAAATTAACTGCTGGGAATTTAAAAAATGCGGGAGGGATAAAACAAGCGACTGTCCGGCATATCCGAAAGGCGGGCGGGTATGTTATTTGGTAGCAGGCACCATGTGCGGAGGAAAAGTGCAGGGCGCGTATGCCCTTAAGATTGATAACTGCAGGGACTGCGATTTTTATAAGGCAGTGGTCATCGAAAAAAAACTTTGAAAGAAAAGAGACTATGATGTTTAAATGTTTTAACCTCAGTTTTAATCTATGTTTAAGGAGGAAAGCGTGAAGATAAAAATCAGCACGAAGCTTTTTATTGGTTTAGGGGTTATACTTGCCATTGTAATTGTGATGGCAGGAGGATTTTACTGGTCCATGAAAAATGTGGAAGAGGCAAAGGCAGAGGTGCTTCGGCTGTCAGAGCTGAACACGTTTTTCTCGGAGAGGGTGGTGGACCATCTTAAATGGATGGACGGGCTTTCTTCGGGCCTCTTTGTCCAGGGGAAGGAATTCAAGGGAAAACTTGATCCCGCTGAATGTAACCTTGGGAAATGGATGACGTCATTTAAGCCCTATTCAAAGGAGATCGAAGAGCCTTTTAGGGCATTAGATGCGCCCCACAAAAAACTGCATGAATCGGCAAGCGGAATAATTTCAGAAATCAAGGCCGGACACAAGGACAGGGCCCATGCAATATTTATATCAGAGACAATTCCTGCAGTTACATCTGTCCAGGAAGGCCTGAATAAGATGAAGGAAATCCTGAAAAAAGACGTGGAGACAAAAGACATACAATTGAAGGCTGCCATTAAAAGAGCTAATGCCATTACGTTCGGGCTTGCTGCGTTCGTATTGCTGTTCGGTATTATCGGAGGCACAATTTTTGTGAAAGGTGTAAGTAACGGAATTACAAGGCCCATCGAAAAGATGATAAATTCAATGAAGAGGATTGCTGAAGGGAACCTTACCGAAGAAATAGTTGTTAAGGGCAGTGATGAGATAGTGCAGATGTCCGGAGAGTTCAATAAGGTCGTGAAGGGCCTTAAGGATACAATTACACATGCTGTTACATCTGCCCTTAAGGTTTCCCTGGCTACAAATAATATAGTTTCAAACGCGCAGAAACTTTCCTTATCCTCACAGGAAGAAGCCTCTGCCACAGAAGAGACTACTTCTTCCATGGAGGAGATGGCAGCATCTATATCACAGGTTGCAAAAAATACAGAGTCGCTTGCAACAAATGTTGATGAAACATCAGCTACAATAAATGAGATGGCTGCCTCGATAGAGCAGGTAGGAAAAAGCGCAGACAACATGGCAGCTTCGGTTGAAGAGACATCCGCAACAATTGAAGAGATGCTTGCCTCTACCGACCAGACTGCAAAAAATACAGGCATGATGACCGAGGCAGTAAGCGAGACATCCCTGACTGTTGAAAATCTGCTCTCATCTATCGAGCAGATATCTAAAAATACAGAATCCTTAAAAAATATGGTCACGGAGACTTCAAGCACTATTGAAGAAATGACAATGACTGTCAGGGAGGTTGCAGGAAGGATTGACGGCGCCAATAAATTAACCCAGAAGGCCTTCAGTGAGGCTGAAGACGGTGGAAAGGCCATATACCAGAGCATAGAAAGCCTCCAGAATATCGGCAAGACAACAGAAAAGACCATGGGCATAATACAGAACCTGGGCAAACGCTCGGAAGAAATAGGCTCGATTGTTGAAGTTATAGATGAGATTGCAGACCAGACAAACCTTCTGGCGCTTAACGCCGCCATAGAGGCAGCGCGGGCAGGGGACGCCGGAAGGGGCTTTGCCGTAGTTGCAGAGGAAATACGAAAGCTTGCAGAGCGTTCCATGGAGGCTACAAAAGAGATTGGGGGCGTTATAAAACAGGTTCAGAGCGAAACTGAAACAGCGATAAAGGCAACAGAAGAAACTTACAGGGAAGGCAAAGGCGGCATTATGCTTGCGGGACAGAGCAGGGATGCATTCACAGAAATAATAGCCTCGATAAAAGAAAGCTCGGAAGTAACGCATGGAATAGCCAAGTCTGCATCTGAACTGAACAAGGCTATTGAGCAGAGCATGAAATATGTTGTGGATATGAATGCATCTACTGATGATGTTACAAGCGCTGTAAAAGGGCAGGCAAATGGTGCAGGCAGCATCAGGCTTCTCCTTGATAAAATGAACAAGATGGTCCAGGAGGTAAATATAGCAGCCAAAGAACAGGCGATTGGCGGAAAACAGATACGAGAGGTTGTAGAGCGCATGAAGAATATAGTCCATGAGGTAGGAATTGCCGTTAAAGAACAGGTGAGCGGAACCAAACAAATAGTTCAATCAACTGAGATAATGCATGAAATGGCACAGTCGGTAGCTAATGCAACATCGGAACAGAAACTTGGAGGAGAAACGGTTGTGAGAGCTATGGAGGGCATAGGGCATATTGCATCAGAAAATCTTGAGCTGTCGAAGAAAATGACCGAGACGTCCGAAGAGACACTTTTTCAGATGGAAAACCTTCAATATGTAATAAGCAACTTCAAGATACATTCAAATGGAAATAAAAAATGCTGGGATGTAATGAACTGTCCAACAGGGTCAAGGCTTAAATGCCCTGCATATAATGTTCAGGAAGACCGGTGCTGGCTTATATCGGGGACATGGTGCAAGGGTGCGCAGCAGGGTGACGCGCGGTCTAAATTGCGTAACTGCATGACCTGTGAGGCATTCAAGGTCATCCAGGGAGTGGAAGTGTAATTCAAAATGGTGAATGGGTTTTTGCGATTTACCGATTCACCGAATAGCAATTCACCGTGTAAGGTAAAATGAAATGCAGGAAATTCAGGAGATATTAAATAAGCTAAAGGACAATAACTGGTGGGTAAGGAAAAGCACCATTGAAAATCTTCTTGCCTATCCCGAAGATTCGTACCTTTCTGTCCTGGAGGAATGGCTGAGAAATGGTGACGACGCCCTCTTGAGAAATGCTGCCATGGAGGCCTTCAGGTCTCTTGGAGGAAGGGCTGTCGGGTCCCTTATTTCATTGCTTAAAGACAAGGATCCGGATGTCAGGATTTTTGCCGCAAATGTGCTTGGAGATATAGGAGACGCAGAAGCATTATCAGCGCTCATACCGGCCCTTGATGACCCTGATGTTAATGTTAAAATAGCATCAGCTGAAGCGCTTGGCAAAATAGGCAGCGAAAAGGCGGTAATGGCATTGGCAAAACTCATAGGCAGCACAACATGGGTCACAATGGCAGCTATTGAGGCTATTGGTGAGATAGGCGGCGATAAAGCCTTAACTGTGCTTCATAAGTGCCTTGAAAAAGAAGAATATCACGGCATGGCATTTGCTGCAATTGAAAGGGCAGGGAACCAGCATTTCATAAGACATTTAACGCCATTTGTTGATAAGGAAACCGGCCTCAGGGAACTGGCGCTGAAGGCAATAGTTACTATTGCCGACAGAGAGGGAACAAAGCCAATGCCTTCATATTTCACAAGCCTTATTCCCCTGCTTATAGATCTGCAGCATTCGGCCCAGCCTGAATTCAAAAAGGCCGCCTTTATAGCATTGTGCTGGTCGGAAGACATGAGTGGTTTTGAATATTTCATTGATGCCCTGAACGATGAAGAGCTTCAGGAATATGCCATAAACGGATTGTTTTCGCTCGGGAAAAGGGCAGTTCCCGGCATAATTGACGCTCTTAAAAAACAGGGCGCCAACAGGGTTATTCTAGCAAAGGTTCTCTCCATGCTTGGAGAAAATACCGCCCTGCTGCGGTTTGCGGATGATGATGATGCAGAGGTCCGCACAGAGGTTGCTCTTGCCATTGGCAACTTGAAAACGCAGAAAGCCATTGAAACGCTGCTGATGCTTGAACAGGATGCCATAGACGAGGTTAGGGCAGCAGCTCAGCTTTCGTTAAAGAATAAAAAGGACGCCGGTAATCTAACATGACATTGTCTAAAAAAGATCTGATGTCAGAAGAGGAATTTGCTCTTCTGAAAGATCTGATAAATAGAGAGTTTGGGATACAATTAAGAGGTGACAAGAGGCTGACTTTTCATACAAAAGTATCTCACAGGCTGAATATCCTTGGCCTCAAATCCTACAGGGATTACTATGAGTTTATTATTTCAGATTCTTCAAGAGAAGAATTGTTTAGGCTGGCCTCTCACATAACAAATAACGAAACCTATTTTTTCAGGGAAAAAATGCAGCTTGATGTATTTTCTAATCTGCTTAAGGAGATTAAAAAAGAGAGACAGAAAAAGAACCAGAATATTTTAAAAATCCTGTCTCTTGCCTGTTCAAGCGGAGAAGAGGCATATACCCTGAATATCCTGGTCCAGGAAAGCGGGCTTTTTATCTGGGACTGGGACATCAGGATTATAGGCGTTGATATAGACAAAAATGCGCTTAAAAAGGCAAAAGGGGCTTCCTATACAAAAAACTCATTCAGGCTGAACGGGAATATAGACATTGTTAATAAATATTTTACGGCCGAAGGAGACCGTTACAGCTTAAGAAAAATTTTTACAAAAAATGTTGATTTCAGGCATGGGAACCTGCTGGACATCAATTCTTTCACTGACATCAATGATATAGATATTGTCTTTTGCAGGAACGTGCTGATATACATGAATGACAGCGCTATCAGCAGGATTACAACAAATCTTTATAACAGCATGACAGATTCAGGGTATCTTTTTATAGGTTCGGCAGAGAGCCTTATTCAACGCACGGGCCTTTTTTCCCCGGAATACAATAATGGAATAATTGTTTACAGAAAGAATGCCTGAAATCCGGGTCCTCATAGTAGACGACTCTCCGTTTATCCGAAAAGCGCTTCTCAGGATTTTTGAATCTGAACCTTCTATCACGGTAGTGGGTGTTGCCAGAAATGGGAAAGAGGCCATAGAAAAGGTTATAGAGTTAGAGCCTGATGTTATAACCCTCGATATAATGATGCCCGAGATGGATGGCATTGAGACCCTTAAAATTATAATGGGAACAAAACCTACCCCTGTGCTGATGCTTTCCCAGTATACACATGAAGGCACAGAACTTACTTTGAATGCCCTTGAATTTGGGGCCATGGATTTTGTCGATAAATCAACAACCGGATTGATGGATTTTTTTGGCCTTGCTAAAGAAATAATATCAAAAGTTAAGGCCATAACAGGCCAAAGACCATTAAGGATTGCTTCTTCATCAATGGCGCTTCAGGACTATAAAGGCAGGGGCATTATAGATGCAGTTGCAATTGGAACTTCAACAGGAGGGCCGCCTGCGCTCCAGGTGCTTCTGCCAAAATTTCCCAAGGATATAAGCTTCGGAGTTCTTATAGTCCAGCATATGCCGCATGGCTTTACCGGGCCGCTCGCTAAAAGGCTCGATACTATGTGTCAAATCCACATTAAGGAGGCAGAGGAGGGGGACAAGATTGAACCCGGGATTGCCCTTATTGCGCCTTCAGGCCTTCACATGAAGGTCAGGAAAAATCAAAAACTTATAAGACTCGATATGGAACCTCTAAATACAGCCCACAGGCCATCTGTGGATGTGCTTTTTCAGGCAGTGGCAGACAATTATGGTAATCGTTCAATCGGTGTAATTCTCACGGGCATGGGCTCCGACGGGGCAAAAGGCATAAGGCTGATGAAAGAGCAGGGCGCTGTTACCCTTGCTCAGGATGAGGAAACATCAACGATATTCGGGATGCCAAAGGTTGCGATAGAAAGCGGGGTTATTGATAAGGTAGTGCCCATAACCTCAATGGCAGAAGAGATTCTTAAAAGAACATAGCTCTCCCCGCCTATTTTTTCTCCTCGGCGAATCCGCCTGAGTGCGGAAGGAGGGGATGAAGGGGTGGTAATTACCTCAGAGACTAATTATTACTGATGTCCCTGAACCTTCGGTGCTCTGTATCTCCATACTGCCGTCATGGTCTTCGATTATTTTTTTGCATATTGAAAGGCCAAGCCCTGTGCCTTCTTTTCTTGTTGTAAAAAACGGATCCCATATCTTGTCTATTATGCCTTTTCTGATCCCAATGCCATTGTCCTTTGTTGTTATTACCACCCTGCCTTTTTTCTGCTCAGCAGTTATATCTACGTTCCTGCTCCCTGCATTCAGGGCGTTATCTATAAGGTTCAGAAAAACCTGGGTCAGTTTATCTGTATCTGCCATGATTGTAACTGAAGGGTTAATTATTAAATTCACGGCTACATCCTCTTTCTTGGCCTTAACATAATGCTTTATCTTTTCCATAAGGACATTTAAATCCACTTCTCTGATATCCAATTTTGACGGCCTGCTGTACAGAAGAAGTTCCTCAATCAGGTTCTTCAGTCTGTATATCTCCTTAAGCATTGCCTGCAGAAGGGCACGGTGTTGTTCGGATTTAATTTCCCTCTCTAATATCTGCACTATGGAGGATATGCCAAAAAGCGGATTCCTTATTTCGTGGGCAACCCCGGCAACAACCTTTCCTATTGCCTCAAGATGCTGTTTCTTCTTTGCTTCTGCCTGAAGTTTCTTTATCTCGGTAAGATCACGGAATACCACAACAGTTCCTGCCTGTTTATCATCCGTGCGGCTCAACGGAGAATTGTTGAAACCTACAGGAATGACATCTGTACCGTCTGATATCTCTATCTCCCTGTTGAAATTAGAATTAATTATGAGAAAATCGGATGCCTGCGGCAAGACGTCTGTAAGTTTTTTACCGATAACATAGTCTTTGATTTTCAATATCCCGAAACCGATAGGGTTTAACTTTATGATATGGTTTTCCGAATCAAGAACCATTATTCCCGTGGCCATGTTGGTGAGAACCACCCCTGAAAAATCCCTTTCGGTTAGGAGATCATTGTATAGCTGTGCTGTATTAATGGCAGCGGCAGCCTGGCTTGCAAAGAGCCGAATAACAGCCTTTTCAGCATCTGTCATAAAGAAATCTTTTTTCTTGAAAAGTGTCAGGCAACCGAATATTGAATTTTTCAGCTTCAACGGGACTGAGGCCATGTACAAAAAACCATAGCTTTGGATTAAACCGCTGAGACATTCAACATCCTGAATTCTGATTGTTTCTAAGGGGCGTTCCTCCTCAATGGATCTTCCGATAAAAGATTCTTCAACGGGAAGAGAATCAGGGATGATAGCTTTTTCAATATTAGAGACGGTTTCGAGGTGCAATCTTCCGTCTTTTTTTTCCATTAGCCACAGTATTGCGGCGTCCATATTTGCAAAAACCGTAGCAGATGAGACAATGGATTGCGTAAGTTTATTCAGGTTCAGGTCCCGAATCGTTTCAACTGATATATCCTGAAGCCTGATAAGGCTGGCTATGTCTTCTTCTTTGCCCTCAATCAGCCTTTGGTTTTCAATGGCAGATGCAATTTCAGAGCCAAGAATTTCAATGGAATGAAGTGAAGTCTTTGCTATATCTTCTGTTTTGCCGGCTATTAAAACTCCTAAAACAGGGAAGACATTACAGTGAAGACACCCGTAGATTTTTTCTTTGCCTGCCACTGCCTGAGGGCTTCTGCAGAGCGTACCGTTTATCAGCCAGCACCTCTCGTCAGGGTTGTTGAACGCAGGACAGTTTTCGTATGTACAGAGATTGATTTCCCAGCATCTCTTCCTTTGGTGAGAAAGGATAGGAATTATAACAACATTGCCAAATGTATCCGGCGCCCCGATATCCTGCGCCTTTTTTATCACAGGCCTTGCTTCCCTTATGGTTTTTATAAAGGGGTGTTCGCTGGCAAGTGATATTTCAATAGAGCAGACATCATCATCAATGCCTTTTTTGAACTCCTGCAAAAGAAGCCCTGTTTCCTTGTCTATAAGGCATAGGGCCGAATATCCATAGCCCATCTCGTCTGTTATGGCATCCAAAAACTGCTCTATAATCTCTTTCAGTGTTAGATCGCCTTTAAATACCTCAGATGAAAGTTCAGCAATTGCCCTTAGCTCTTTAGTTCTTTGCCTTACGGCGTTCTCAAGGCCTATATGTGATTTCTCTATGCTGTCTGCCATTTCATTAAAGCGGGAAGCGACCATGCCAATCTCGTCGTCCCTCTTTAAGTCTATTCTGTAATTAAGCTTTCCGGTCCTCAGTATCTCGGTTCCCTGATGGAGGGTATCCAGGGGATTCAGAATCATCTTTCTTATAACAATGATTAAAAATATTTCACTGATTAAACCTATGATAACGGCAAAAAATATCAGGCGCTTGGCTGTTTCATTAATCTCTGCGTGTGCTTTTTTAAGTGAGGTCTTTATAACAATCATCCCCCTTGTCTTATCCCCAGAGGAATGACAAGCATGGCACCTGCGCTCATTTTTAAGAGGCTTATAGAAAAAGAGGGCCTCGTCGGATTTTATATGGGCTTCCTTCCGGGCAGCGAATATTTCTTCAGGCACCGCAATATCAGTGTTAAATGCAAACTGCCTATTTATACCTACGACCCCTATTTGCATTTCTTCGGGCTGGTTGAACTCTTGGATATGCTGCGCAACTATCAGAGGATCTTTTTCTATCATTGCAGACGTGAGATGCTTTGTAAGCACTTCTGCAGTCTGTAAAGATTTCTCCGAATATATGCCGATTATTATGGTTTTTTCCCGTTCGAGTATCAGGTATGTGAGAAGTCCAAAAAAGAAGATTACGCCGGCCAGGAGTATCCAGAAAGATTTTTCACTAAGACTTTTTTTGATGTTCCCTTCCCCTTATAAAACAATAAAATAACTTTTTAGATTTATAATAAAACTTTATTGCCGGAAAACTCAACAAAGGACTTTTATGTTTCATGATAAAATTGTAATAATACACAAGGGATAGGATGGATTTATAATAAAATAACAAAATGAGAGGTGACAATGTCCAAGGTCTATTTTGCTCCGGCAAGAATAAAAAAATGGAGATATACAGACAGCATGCCAGGCAAGCTCGAAAAGTTGCTGAATGAGATAAATCTCCTGAGCTTTTTTGAAAAAAATGAATGGACAGCCGTAAAGACACACTTTGGCTCTGAGGGCGCTCACAGGATTGTGAGGCCTATATTCTTAAGAAAGGTTGTTGATGCCTTAAAAGGTGTAAGCGCCAAGCCTTTTGTTACAGATACTGTCCGCATAAAAGGGCTTGATTATCTCGAAGTTGCAAATCAAAACGGGATAAATCATCTTTCCGTTGGAGCGCCCGTTGTTCTGGCTGACGGGCTTTATGGGAATGACAATATAATGGTAAGGGCTGGCGATATCCTTGGTGAAATTGCAATCGCAAGTGTAATACATGATGTGCCTGCCATGGTTGTGTGTTCACATGTTAAAGGGCATATTCAGGCAGGTTATGGCGGTGCAATTAAAAATGTCGCGATGGGAGGGATCAGCTCAAGCCACAGAAAATGCGGTTGGAAATGCGGCAGGGGTGCCTTACATACAATAGGCGAGGGCAAGTTAATATGGGATGAGGCAAAGTGTGAGCTCTGTTATCAATGTGAAGAGATTTGCCCGCTTGAGTGTATAAAATTTGAAAATGAACTTTTTGTCTACAGCGAAGATAAATGCTGGAGGTGTGGAAGATGCACAAGGGTCTGTCCGGCAGGCGCGCTTGCAATGCCAGGTGATGACGAGAGGTTTATGCATGCCCTGGCAGAGGCTGCGAAGGCAGTTATTGGCACATTTCAGCCAGGCAAAATTATGTATATAAATTTTCTTACTGAGATACAGCCCGAGTGCGACTGTATGCCGTCTGCTGATGTGCCGGTTATGCAGGATCAAGGGATACTTGTCTCCGATGATATTGTTTCAATAGAGCAGGCTACAATCGATATGCTTTCAAATAAAAAACCCCTTCCTCAATCTGCCATGGACGAATATCAATCTGAGCCAGACGATATACTTTTTTGCCTTTCCAGAAAGCCCTACAAATTACAGATAGATGCAGCTGAAAGCCTTGGATTAGGCAGTAAACAATATAAACTTGTCGAGATACAGGAATTTTAAAAAAAAACACTGCTGTCCGTGGGATGTGGACAGCAGCGTAGGGGAGGTAACGAGGCGCTTAATTGTTATATTTATAACAGACCTTATACGCTTTGTCAAGAAAAATATTTAGATTATATATAAATTATAGCTTTAGGGAAAATACTTTCCTGCCTATTATGCTGCCTATGCCAGGGTGTTGTGTTCATATTGAGCCTATTTACTATATTTTACATAATATATCTTATCGGACATACCGTATAAACAAGCATTGTCAGTAAGTTGTTATCAACCTCTCTTCTGTCTTATGCGGACTTATGGCAGGACTTGCTTTTAGCGGTTCTGAACGACTTTTAGGCAGATTAAAAAATATTTAAAATCACTCAGTTATGTGATATGAATGGGATGCCGACAAGCTGCCCTTCTTGTAACCCCTCTATCTGCACACAAACAAGGGATCCGCGGGAGTAAGCTTTTGATGGTATCAGAATTTTAAGGTAATTACCGGATGTCCCATAACATGCGCCATCACTGCGGCTTTCTTCAATAAGGACATCAAGGGTTTTGCCTGTCTGCTTAGTCATATACTCGATTTTTTTTCTCTCATTAAGAGCCTCCAGGGCGCGGGCCCGTTTCTTCTTTACTGGAAGTGGCGTATTATCATGCATTTTTAAGGCCTTGGTATTTGTCCTGGGTGAAAAAGGGAAGATATGCATAAACGTTATTGGAAGGGATTCAAGCAGATTATATGTGTTCTGAAACTCCGGCTCGCCTTCTCCCGGAAAGCCAACAATTATGTCCGTACCTACTGCAATATTCGGAATTCTTCTGCAAATGTCCTCGATTTTAAAGGAAAATTGCTGAGAACTATATAGCCTGTTCATTGATTTCAATATATTATCATCTCCGCTCTGGAGAGGAATATGCAAGTGATTACACAGCCGTTTGTCAGTAAATATCTCAATAAGTTCATCATCAACCTCCCGCACTTCTAAAGAACTAAGGCGAATTCTGTTTATTTTTGTTTTTTTAAGAAGAGTTACAATTAAGTTTGAAAGCGTTACTTTAGGTTTTAAGTCGTGGCCGTAAGTTCCCAAATGAATGCCTGTTAGCACTATTTCCCTATATCCAAATTCTACTGCTTTATTGACACGCTCCACAACAACCTCAGCATCTTCACTTCTTGAAGTGCCTCTGGCCTTTTGTATAGCACAGTAGCTGCAGGAATAATTGCAGCCATCCTGTATCTTGATGAAGAGCCTGCTTCTTGTCTGCGCCGGAAAATATGAAGAACTGTCTATGCGGCAGCCTGTGAGCTTATATACAATATCCAGCTTATTGTTGTTAACAATAATATCTTCTACCCCTTCCATGGCGCTAACGCTTTCCCTGTTAAGTTCAGAATAACACCCGGTTACAAAGACGCGCGCCCCTGCCCTGTGAGCCCTTCTTATTAGCTGTCTTGACTGGTAATCGCTTTTTGATGTTACTGTGCAGGTGTTTATAATGCACAGTTCGGGCTTTTCTGTGAGCTCGACAATTTTATGGCCGAAATTCTTCAGCGCCCCTTCAATTGAAGAGCTTTCAGCCTGGTTTACCTTACATCCCAGCGTTAAAACAGAAATTCTCATTAGCGAAAGTCCTTGTCCTTAAATATGATATCTTCTTCTCGCTGCGAGTCGATTCCGACAAGCGAGTGCCGCATTGCCTTTACGATACTTACATCCGCTATCTGGCCCGGAGACACCTTGTTCCCGCTGAAGTTAACTATCTTGTTTGTTCTTGTTCTTCCTGTAATTTTTCCTTTATCTGTCTTGCTTGCCCCTTCAATAAGCACTTCCTGCATTGTTCCTTCAAGCGCCTTGTTCTTTTTTAGGGTAATCTCATCCTGAAGTTCAAGTATTTCGGCCAGCCTTTGCGATTTGACCGAATCAGGGACCTTTTCATCCATTACAGCAGCCTTTGTCCCGGGCCTAGAAGAAAACTTAAAGGCAAAAATTCCATCGAATTCTACGGCCCTGAGCGCCATCATGGTTGAGACATGATCATCAACAGTCTCAGAAGGGAAACCAGTGATTATATCTGTTGTTATTGCTATGCCTGGTATTTTTTTTATCAGCTTATCTGCTTTTCTCATGTAATCTTCATAAGTATATCCTCTATTCATACCCTTAAGTATTCTGCTTGAACCTGATTGTAAAGGCAGATGAATATGTTCACAGACCTTGGGCAGTTCTTTTATGCATTCTATGAGATCTTCCGAGAGATCCCTGGGATGAGATGTGACAAATCTTATTCTCTCTATGCCTTCTATGGCATCTATCTGCCTTAAAAGCCCTCCAAAGCCTATCTCGCTTTTGTATGAGTTCACGTTCTGGCCCAAAAGCGTAACCTCCTTAAAACCTGCTGATGCTAGTTTACGTATTTCCTCGTATATGCTTCCGGCAGGCCTGCTTTTTTCCCTGCCCCTTGTATATGGAACCACGCAATAACTGCAAAAGTTATTGCACCCATACATTATTGACACCCATGCCCTGATAGCGTCCTTCCTCAACACAGGCAGGTCAGAGTCGCTGATTTCTCGTAGAGCCGAGTCTCCGACAGGATTATCTCCGGTTAAGACTACGGACCCGTCTGTTCGTATCATGTCACCCAGCTTCTGGAGATTTTGAGGGCCAAATACATAATCGACCTGAGGATTATTTTTTATTATCCCCCTGCCCTGCTGCTGCGCAATGCATCCAGCAACTGCTATCCTGAGAAAAGGTTTTTCTTTTTTCAACGATTTTGTCCTGCCAAGTTCGCTCCTGAATTTTTGTTCAGCCTTTTGCCTTATGCTGCAGGTATTAAAGACTATAATGTCTGCATCCTGCGGGGCATCTGTCAGCGTATACCCCTCATTTAAAAGTATGCCGGCCATTTTTTCGGAATCATGCATATTCATCTGACAACCAAATGTATGAATATAAGCTTTTTTAGGAGTCATTTTAAAATTTAACATGCATTATGTGCTCATAGCAAGGAAGATTGTATGTATGTCTTCTGGCAGGACAGTTCTAAATTCTTGACATAAGGCTCGAATTTATTAGAAACTACATAGAATAATGTTTACGCTTTCAGGTAAATTACAATAATGGCATCATCAAGAATCCAAAGACAATTAAGCATATGCTTTATAACAATAAGCATTTGCCTGCTTTTTCCCTTTCATGTTTTGGCTGCCGAGAAAAAAACCATCGGCGTGATCATGACAGGGGACATTCCTTATTACTCAAAAATGCATAAGGCATTTACAGCAAGGCTTTCAAGAGAAGGATACGGGGATGCGCAGGTAGTGCTTCAAAGGCCATACCCTGATCAGGTATCATGGAGCAATGCCGCGAGGAAGCTTATTGCCGTAGATGTTGACATTATTGTAACGTACGGCGCATCCGTAACCCTGGCAGCAATCAATGAAAGAACCAGCATCCCAATCGTGTATGCCGGAGTGTACAATCCGGACGCAATTGGCATTACAGGCAAGAACACAACGGGTTCTATTTCAAAGGTGCCGACTTCAAGCCTTATCAGATACCTCAAAGGGATAACTGCCATAACAAGCATTGGGGTCTTGTATTCTGACATAGAGAAAGAGAGCATAAAACAGGCGGAGGAAATTGAGAGCATCTCAAGGGACTTAGGTTTTAAGGCTGTAAGGATAAATATTAGAAGACCTGAAGATGTCAGAAAGATTAAGGCCTCTGGCAAGCTGGACGCACTATTCCTGACATGCAGTGCATCAGTGAATATGTCCCTGGATGCCATCCTGGAAATTGCAAGAACCAATAAGCTGCCAACCGCATCAACTCTTAAAAATGAAAATAATCCTGGAGTGGTAATAACTCTTTCGGCAAGCCCCGAAGAACAGGGCGAGATGGCGGCAGAAAAGGTCATAAAGATATTACATGGTGCGCGTCCGAACTCGCTATCTCCTACTAACAGCAAAAACATCGAACTCATCTTCAATCTCAAAGAAAATATGGCAATGGGATTTAAGATACCGATGGGCCTTGTAACAGAGGCCACAAAGATAATTCAATAGTGAAAGGGGCAAGAGTGTTCAATAAGATGAAATTTCTTTTTAATTTTATCTTATTATTTTTTGTTATCTCCATGCCTTTTAAGGTTTTTGCTCAAGAGGAGATATTGATCGGCCTTATACCAGAACAAAATATTTTTAGACAGATGGAGCGATACAGGCCTCTTGCATCTTATCTTTCAGAAAAAGCCGGGGTAAAGATAAAGCTGACTATCCTGAGCAGGTATGGAGATATAGTGGAAAGGTTTGTTTCGCGGAGCCTGGACGGCGCATTCTTTGATTCGCTTACAGGTGCAATGGCAATAACAAGGATGGGAGTAGAGCCGATGGCAAGGCCTGTAAACCTGGACGGAAAATCAACTGTCCGCAGTTATATATTTGTGCGTACAGACAGCAAAATAAATTCAGTTACGGACATGAAAGGCAAAAAGGTTGTTTTTGTTGACAGGGCCACAGCAACAGGATACCTGTTTGCAGTTGCCTTTTTGCATGAAAATAGCATCAGGGATATTAACAGGTATTTCAACGAATATTTTTTTACAGGGAGTCATGATTCAGCGATATACTCTGTCCTTGATAACAGGGCAGATATAGGTTCTGCCCAGGATACAATCTTTAATATATTGGCATCAAAGGATCCAACCATTAAAAGAGAGCTTCGCATAATTGCACAATCGGAAGAACTTCCCGAAACCACGCTTTGCCTGAGAAAGAGCATCTCTCCTAAAATAAAAACCAGCATAACAGACATTCTCCTGCACATGAATGAAGACCCGGCAGGCAAGGAAATATTAAAAAAATTCGGGGCAGTGAAGTTTATAAGGGCTGAGGCAGGAGATTTCAATTCTGTATTTAACCTTGCAAGGCGTGCACAGATAAATATAAAAGAATATAAAGGGACAAGATGAGGAAAAAGATAATCCTTTCTTTATTCTTTTTATTCCTGCTTTTTACCCTTGGCGCCGTAATGACGATGTTCTACATACTCAGGGTAACCACTAGGCTGGATACATTGATAACCCTGCACCAGGTAGAGATACTCAGGCAGGACCTTGTTATAAATGTCCAGACCGTTCAGTCGCATCTTTACACGCTGGGAACTTCATTCGGCAAAGAGCTGGATGTTATTGTAGAGAATGTAGCAACGCTTGATAACGCTGTACAAAAATGCAGCGGATGCCACCATAGCCCGGAAATCACTTTAAAAATCAAAATAATTCAAGACCTGACAGAGCAGTACAAAGAGGCGCTAAGCACCTTTATCACTACCACGGCAGGAAGAGAAAGGGTTGAGAGGCTTCAGATTGTTGCGGCGAATATAGGAAGTATGATTCTCACAAAGACACAGGAGATGGCCTTTATCGCCAATCAGAGACTTAATGACAAAACCATAGCCGCCATAAAAGATGTTTCAAGCTCGAGAATAATTCTTATAGTAACCCTCCTCTTATGTTTCTTTATAGCGCTCGCTATTGCTGCCTCATTGACAAGGGAGGTAACCGAGCCGGTCTCCGAGCTTCTTAAGGCAACCAGAAAGATAAAAACCGGCGAACTCGGGTACACAACCTCTTATGCAGGGAAGGATGAGTTTAAAGAATTGCTGGAGTCATTCAACGATATGAGCATTACTCTTAATGAAAACAACAAAAAGATTATTCAGCATCTTGTCAGGCTATCCGGGCTGTACAGGATTACCCTGTCGTTTCATGCCATAACAAATGTTGAGGATATTTACAAAGAGGTTTCATACGGAATAGCCGAACTCGTTGAGATTGAACAGTGCGGAGTTATACTCCTTGATAAGGATAAAGATCTCTTTATACATAGATTTCCTGCATTCGGACTTAACCAGGAACAGATAGCGAACATAAGAATATCCAAAGAAAACTTTATTGATATCTATCGCTCAAGCAACCGAAGACCATTAACGCTGAATGACAATACTTCTGCATTGCCCTTTGGTGAAATAGACAAAAACCTGAATGTAAAAAACTTAATGCTTATCTGGATCAGGCAAAAAGGCGAACTTCTTGGCGCTATCAGGGTAGCAAACAAAAAATCAGGAGACTTTTCTGAAGAAGACTCAAGAATACTCGGAATACTTGCCAATAATGTTTCTGTTGCCCTTGAAAATGCAAAGCTCTATGAAAACTTAAGAAAGCAGATGGCTGAACTCAAGGAAGCGCAGGAACAGCTTGTGCAGGCAGCAAAACTTGCAGCAATAGGAGAGCTTGCCTCAAATATTGCCCATGAGATAAACAATCCGCTTACCAGCATACTGGGCTATTCAGAACTCATAAAGGAAGAAGTTGACATTAACAATATAATGAGGGACATCGAAGTGATAGAGAAAGAGTCGTTGAGGGCAAGAGACATTGTCCATCAACTCCTCGAGTTTTCGAGGAAAAGGCCGCTTGAAATTAAGGAGATACAAATAAATGACATAATGTCCGAGGTGCTCGCACTTGCCGCTGTCCCGCTTAAGGATTCAAATATAAAACTATCCAAATTCTACGGGGACATCCCCCTGATAGAAGGAGATGCAAATCAGCTCAAGCAGGTTTTTCTTAATGTTATAAATAATGCTATCTTTGCCATGCAGGGCGGTGGCAGTCTCGGGGTTACCACTACTATGATGGCCAATGACAATGTTCATATTGAGATCCATGATACAGGCAAGGGCATTCCGAAAGAGATATTACAAAGGATATTCGAACCGTTCTTTACGACCAAACAGGAAAAAGGCACTGGATTGGGCTTATCTGTAAGCTACAAAATAATACAGAGCCACAATGGAAGGATTGACGTCGAGAGCGAGGAAGGCAGGGGAACTAAATTCACTATTGTCCTTCCGGTCAGCGTTAAACAGCCTTTTTGACAAATATCTCTTTTGCAATCTCGGGATCCACTGCGATAGAAGTCTCGTCAATCTGTATAACAAAAGAAGGCTTTTTCTGCAACAGCCGGATAACACTGCCGGCAGTTATTCCCATGGAACCCAGCTTGTTTAATCTTGATGTTTCGGATGAGACTATAAATACTATCCTGCCTTTTAAGCCAACCTCAAAATCGCTTAACCTCACAACTAACGGCTCTACCTCTACCGTATATTTTTTACAGCATTCGCCTCTGGGTATTGGCTTGCCATGAGGACACTTTGGCGGGTGTCCCAGAAAAGTACACACGCTTTCTGTTAATTCTTCGCTCAGGATATGTTCCATCTTGCATGCATCTACATCAACCAGGTCTTCGGTAAGCTTAAAAACCTCGGTAAAAAGCTGTTCAGCAAGACGATGCCTTCTTATAAGCCCTCTTGCCAGTGCACGGCCCTTCTCTGCAAACATTGCCTGTTCATCTTTAACAATAACAAATTCCTGCCGTGTTAACTCACTTAACAACTCATCGAAATTTATGTCATCAGAATTTAATTTAAACCGGTTGAGCTCATGATGCCCTTCTTCTTCCATTAACCACATGAGTTCTAATGCTTCATCTATTCTTTCCTGATCCATCAATCCTCCGGCCTGCACTAATATCTTCTCTTGTTTAGGCGCTACAATTATTTCAACGGCAGCATTAAATCCATAACCTTATCAAAGCTTTTTCTGTGTATAGGGCACGGCCCGTAATTCTGAATATTGTCCATATGTTCTTTTGTGCCGTAACCCTTGTGCTTCTCAAAGCCATATTCAGGATAGGCCTTATGATATTGCCGCATTAATCTGTCCCTGACGACCTTTGCTATTATTGAGGCTGCAGCTATAGATGCGCTGACAGATTCGCCTTTTATCGGTGAAACCTGTTTGATATGCAGAGATGGGAGGCTCACTGCGTCTATAAGCAAAAAATCAGGCTCTGTTGTAAGGTCCTTCACTGCCTTTTCCATTGCACGCCTTGTTGCTTTCAGGATATTTATCCTGTCTATCTCATCGGCTTCTATAATCCCTACTCCTACATCCAGACAGCAGCTTAATATCTCTAAAAAAAGAAATTCTCTTTCTTTCTCAGGCACTTTCTTTGAGTCCCTCAATCCCTTGATTCTTTCAACGCCAGACATAACAACTGCAGAAGCTACAACCGGACCTGCAAGCGGACCCCTCCCTGCCTCATCTATTCCGGCAATCCTTTTGGGCCCTTTTTCACGAAAGGATTCATCGTACCGGTAGATATCCATGCCTACCCTTCTTTTACGATTTCTCTCTCTCTTTCTTTGATTTTTGCAGCCTTGCCTTTTTTGTCCCTCAGGTAGTAGAGTTTTGCCTTCTTGATAGAGCCTTTTTTTATAACCTCTATCCTGTCTATAACTGGTGAATATAACGGGAATATCCTTTCAACCCCAACTCCAAATGATATCTTTCTTACCATGAAGGTTTCTCTCGTGCCGCTGCCGTGCCTTGCAATGACATTGCCCTCAAACTGCTGGAGCCGTTCCTTGTCACCTTCTACGACCTTTACAAATACCCTTACTGTGTCACCAACATTAAATGCCGAAACTTCTTTCATATACCCCTGTTCAACTGCGTTTATCAGATTCATCCTTCCTCCTCCTTTATTTCTGAGACCAATTTATGATCTTTATCTGTTAATAAAGCCCTCCCAATAAGATCAGGCCGCTTAAGTATTGTCCGCCGCAAGGCTTCCTTCCTTCTCCAATTTGATATATCCTTATGATTTCCGGAAAGCAGTACCTCCGGTACCATAAGCCCCCTGAATTCAGGCGGCCTGGTGTATTGCGGATAATCAAGTATCCCCCAGGTAAATGACTCCTCTTCGTTGGAGCGTTCATCACCCAATACGCCAGGGATAAGCCTTGCAACGGTATCTATTATAACCAAAGCCGGCAGTTCTCCGCCAGTCAATATATAGTCGCCGATAGAAATTTCTTCATCAACAAGGTTTTCTCTCACCCTTTCATCAACAGCCTCATATCTGCCGCATATAAGAATCATATCTTGAGTTTCTTTTGACATAGATAATGCCATGCCCTGATTAAATACCTTGCCCTGAGGGCTCAGCATTATAGTGCGCCTCGGAATCCCGTCAGACTTTATCGTCTCTACGGCATTAAAAAAAGGTTCTGGTTTCATGACCATCCCCGGCCCTCCCCCATAAGGATAATCATCAACGGTCCTGTGCCTGTCTGCTGTAAAATCTCTCAGATTGTGGACCTTTGCTTCAATTATCTTTTTGTTAATGGCCCTTTTTATTATGCTCTCGTTGAGGTAGGCATTAAAGATTTCAGGAAAGATTGTAATAATATCGAATTTCATCTTGCATCTATTTCTTTTTATCTAAGGGCATATTTGTTTTTAATATTTCTTCTGCCTTTTTATCATCGCCTGATTTTCTGTATGCATCAGCCAGAGACACGGCAGCCTTTAATGCTCCTTCCATATCGCCGGCAGTCCTGCTGACAGTATAGGCCCTTATATAAAAAGTAACTGCATCCTGAAGCCGGCCGTATTTTAAGGAAAGATCCCCAAGGCCTTTGAGGTCCGAGGCTATTTTTTTGCTGTCCCCTGATTCCTTATCTATATCGAGAGCCTTCATGTAAGCCTCTCTGGATTCTTCAAGCTTATCTGTCAGGGCTTTTATTTCAGCTATGAGCCGCATGGAATTTGCTTCTTCTACCCTCTGCTTATTGCCTGAATTGAGCTTTAGCGCAGTATTTGCCGCTGTCAGGGCCTCTGCGTAATTGTCTTCCATAAGGGCTATCCTTCCCAGAAGATTCCACCTGCTGCCCTCTCTAATCCCTTTATTCAGGGCCATAGATTTATTGACCCATTCCTTTGCCTTTGAAAGCTCCTTTTCTTTTAATAAAAGCCTTGCCTTTTCAAATGCTGCCTCTGCCTTTATGTCTTCGCTGATATCAGGGATAAGAAAAACCATATCAATTAATTTCTGAGCTTCGGATATATTCCCCTGCTTCTGATAGATGACCGCCAGGTTTATAAGGCCTATAGCTGTTCCTTCTGTATTTTCCACTGACTGATTTATCCTCAGGGCTTCCATATAATAATCCAGGGCTTTCTCGTAATCGCCTTTTTCTGCAGCCTTTGTTGCATTCTGGTTATACTCAATTGCCCTGGCATGGATTGATGAAAGAGTCGGGGCTGAAGGACCACCGCAGCCGATACAGAGAGCAAAGAGCAAAGAGCAGAGAGCAAAAAGAAATAAAATATTGGTTCTGTGACTATCTGCTAGCCGATAGCTGATAGCTGATAGCTTTTTTTTACTCATAGCTATCACCACGCAGAAGGCTGTCTTTGGGCTCTTCTATATACGAACTGATAGGCCATACCTGCTTTAAAGACCTTATGACCCCACTTGTTTCATTCAGGGTATCCTCACCCATGTTTAATAGCCGGGGCAGCCTGGGGGCAGATTTTTCAATGGCATCCTTAAGGCTTGATGTTGCTTCTTCTGCATTGCCCATTGTTTTATTCAGTTTATCCATAGCCGGGCTTACCTTGCCCTCTATGTTCAGGATTGTTTTATCTATATCAGTTACTGTGGAATCAATATTTTTAACAGCCTTTGAAACAGAAGATGCAACCTCTGTAATGTTAACGTCGGTGTTTTTCAGCAGCTTATCAATATTCTCCTTTGTTATAAGAAGTTCAATAGACAATATCTTAAGATTGGCAAGGGTTTGTTTTATATCAGCATCAGGGTCATTTATATAGCTTATTATATCTTTTATTTCGCCTATTACCGGCCTTGCCTCCTCTACAAGTTCATCAAGCCCCCTTGACTTCTCATACGGTATTACAGCGCCATCCTCTATAACAGGCTTGCCTTGGGTACCTACAGTGACGTCTATGACATCCTCGCCTATCAACCCTTCTTTTGTAAGCATTGCCCTGGAATCCTGCCTTATCCACTTCTGATATTTTTTATCCAGGAGAAGGAGCATCTTAACCCTTGCATTTTCATCAAGGGAAAGGGTTTGTATCTTTCCTATCTTGAAACCTGACAGCTTTACAGGCATACCCTCAAAAAATCCGGTGCCTTTCTCAACTGTAAAATGGATTCGGTACTTAGGGGTAAAAGCGCCGCGTTCGACCCCGAGAAAAATCAGGGTTCCGATAATGCCTATAACTGCTACTGCAAAAAACAGTATTACCTTTTTTTGCAGGCTGACAAATCTCGGATCAGTTTCTTTCATGGAAACTCCCTTTCTTTAACACATAAACGCTATCAGCCTTAATGTCTTTAACAGACCCTTCGCTCGTGGCAAGGAAAAGGGATACCCTCCCCTTCTTTTCCTTATGGAATGCATTGACAGCTTCAAGCGCCCTGTTCCTGATGTCAGAACTCAGCCCGTCAAAAACTGAGTCATATATAATCAGGTCAGGCTCCATAAGCATTGCCCGCGCAAGCCCCAAAAGCTTTTTTTTATAGGTCGGCAACGGGCCAGGGAGCATATTCAGGTCATCATTGTATCCCAGATTGTTCAGGACATTCATCATTTTTTCTTCCATGTCCTTATATGACAGGGACGCGTGATAAGCTAATGGCAGCATCAGGTTTTCCCATACCTTAAGGTTACTCACCAGCCCTCCTCTGCTAAGAACAACACCCATCTTTTTTCTTACCTCACCAAGTTCAGCATATGTTATTGATGATATTTCCCTGCCAAAGATAAAAACCTTGCCGGAGTCAAGCCCGGTCAATCCGGTAAGCACCCTGAGGAGAAGATTTTTTTCAAAATCCGTCTCCGCCAAAACCGCACAGCTATTGCCATCGCTTACCGAAAACGAGGCGCATTCCAAAAAACCTTTAAGGCTTGCGCATTCAAGCTTTATCATACGAAAAATATAAAGGTTATTATACCATCAAAGATGAATACAAGGAACAGGCTTTGTATGGTAGCCCTTGTAGTTGCCTGCGGTATCTGGGTTATGCTCTTCCTGACCTTAAGCCCCTGGGAGCAGCTTACGGCAGCGATTGCCATACCGAATAGCAGGCTTTTTATGAGCGAAACTGACAATTCCGTAATGCTCAGAGAAGAGAGCATCCCTTTTGCATATTGTTCGAACGGGACAGCCCAGAAAATTGACGTAACAGTGATGCCGCCGAATATAGCTGCCAGTTCAAAATAAAAAGTAAGCATAACTGCCGATAATGTAAGCGCAAAGACCCTCGGCATTATCAGATACCGGCTTGGATCTATACCCATCATCTCGATGTTTTCTATCTCGTTTTCCACATTCATTGCACCGAGTTCCGCTGATATGGCAGTAACACTCCTTGCAATTATTATTATTGCTGCCAGTAAAGGCCCCAATTCCCTGACTACAACCCATATCAGTATCTTGCCTGTGAGAACTGCGCTTCCAAGCCCGACAAGGCTCGTAATCTGGGTTATTATGACAACGCCGATCAACATTCCTATAACGACCATCTTGCCGAAGGTCTCAATGCCGGCAAAATATATCTGTCTGAAAAAAACCGTGCGTACAGGATTTATCTTAAGAAAGTGGAGATTTCTGAATGCGGTAAACAACAGGCTGAAAAGCTCGTAAAGGTATTCGATGGTGCGAAGATATTTATAAGAAGCTTCTTTTGTCCCTGCCATATGAAATATTTTACTCTATTAGAACAGCTTTTATTTATTTTTCTGTTTTCAGGACTATATCAGCCTCAGAGAACTCGGCAGGCATCTTCTGTTCTTTGCCGGTTCCTTTTTCCTTGAGAGCTACACCGCGGGTCCTGGAACCAATATCTTTTGCCTTTGTCGTTATCTGATAAACACCGCCTTCAGCCTTGAGATTTATATCGCCGACAGGAGATGTGCTTGAATACACTATTATATTCTCCTTGCCGAAAGGAGGACTGACATCGAGTTCAAACTTGTCATTGCCGGAAGGTATCTCATAGACCACTCCGCCATTGAAGTAATTATCAGTTTTGTACGGGTTTGGCAGAAGCTGGACAATATTGCTACGCGCATCCTTATAAATAACCCTTGCATAGAAGGGTTTATTCCCTTTTATATAGATCTTTATTTTTTCGCTGCTTTTATATTCCTTCTTATCTGTCCAGAGTTTAACATTTAAAGGGGCTGATGGGTCATCAATAGTTTCCCCAGAGACCTTTTCTATTGCCTTTTCATCAGGAATTACCTCTGCCTTGATTTTTATTTTATAGCAGTCGCCGGCTGATGAATCCCTATACCAGCCCTTACCTATCTCCTGAATCACCTTTACCGTTGCATTTGAGTACGCAGACGTTAAATCTTTTTCGAATTCAAAATTCTTGACATGCGTCTCGCTTTTTATGTACGTGGATACCTGTTCTATCGCCTTTTTCTTTGCATCAGCCAACGCAGCCTGTTCTGTCTGTTTCTTTGACTTGTCCTCTCCCATACATGCATAGCCTTCTGATTCGGTAATGGTTGACTGAGTTGCATAAAGATTAGAAATAGCTAATAAGCTTAAAACAAGTACAATTAAAAATTTTTTCATGATTCCTCCTCTTTGAAAAGAGAACTATCCCTACATATCACAAATTATACCAGTATAATAATTTTTGTTAAAGGTAATTTCGCACTCTTAATAATTCAATCTATCTATTGTATACTAATACCTATGGTTCAAAAGAAACTGTTTACAATAGAATTCGTAGCCCAGATACTCTTAAAAAGAGGACTCATATCAAAAGAACAGTACCGTGAAATCATTTTAAAAGGCGATATCCAGAAAGCAAAGTTACAGAAATCTCAGGAACCTCTTTCTTCCAGGAGATTTCAGCCATACATAGTCTTGCCGGCAGAAGTTATTTCATCTTTTAATATTGAGATACCGGGAAAAGAGAGCGCTATTCTTACTGATGATGCCATAACAGAGGCTATTGCCGCTGAGGTCAAACTGCCCTACGTAAAAATTGACCCGTTAAAGCTGAAATTGGACGTCGTTACTGGAATACCCCGTCCTTTTGCCTTAAGGCATCTTATCGTTCCCATAGAAGAAAAAGACGGGGTTGTAACAATTGCAGTGGCCGACCCCTTCAATTTAGATGCGATTGAGAGCCTGAAACATACAAAGGAAATGAAGATAAGGCTTGTTCTTAGCTCAAAAAACGACATATTAAAAATTGTAAGGGAGTTTTTTGGTTTTCGGGCATCTGTTGCAGCAGCAGAAGCTGAAATGCCTACTGGTACGGAACTGGGCAATCTCGAACAGTATTTCAAGCTGAAAGAACACGGAGAGATAGAAGCGACAGACCAGCATATCGTGACTGCGGTAGAGTTCCTCCTTAATTATGCATTTGACCAAAGGGCGAGTGATATACATGTTGAACCTAAGAGAGAGAAATCGTTTGTAAGATTAAGAATTGATGGTGTTTTGCATTACATACATACAATCCCAAAATCTATACACCCCCCATTGGTGTCCAGAATAAAGATGCTCTCAAGAATGGACATCGCTGAAAAAAGAAGACCGCAAGACGGCAGAATAAAGACAAACTATAAGGGTAAAGAGATAGAGTTAAGGGTGTCCTCCATACCAGTAGCCTTTGGTGAAAAGATAGTTATAAGAATATTTGACCCAGAGGTGCTCTTACAGGACCTTGACCAGCTTGGTTTCTACCCAAGGGAGTATCAGCTTTATAATGCCTTTATCAGAAGACCTAATGGAATTATACTTGTTACAGGGCCGACCGGCAGCGGTAAAACAACAACTCTCTATTCTTCGCTTAAAACATTGTCTTCTCCTGAAGTGAATATAGTCAGCATAGAGGAGCCGATAGAAATGGTAATAGAGGAGTTTAATCAGATTGGAATTCAACCTGCCATAGGAGTGACTTTTGCTACCATTTTAAAGAACATTCTTCGCCAGGACCCTGATATTATAATGGTTGGAGAGATAAGGGACAAAGAGACCGCAGAAAATGCAGTGCAATCTGCGCTTACCGGTCATCTTGTCCTTTCAACACTTCATACGAATGATGCTCCGTCATCCATAATCAGGCTTCTTGACCTTGGGATACCATCTTTTCTTATATCATCAACAGTAATCGGCATTATGGCTCAGAGACTAGTAAGAAAGATATGTCCTCATTGCAAGAAAGAGAGGATGCTTTATGATGAAGAGATGGAACACCTGCAAATTGTTAAAAAGCCTATCAAGGTAAGCTATGGCGAGGGATGTATTGAATGCAGAGGAACAGGTTACAGAGGCAGGACTGCTATATTTGAGGTTATGGAACTTTCAGATAAGGTTCGCCCTGTGCTTTCTGATGAGATAAAATTAAGCACTCTTTATGATATAGCCAAAGCCGATGGCATGATTAATCTGAGGCAAGCAGCTATAAGAAAGATGTTGGAAGGAATTACAACCTATGATGAAGTTGTGGCTATGACAGGATAAAAAACTTTACAGCTCTCATCTCAGATTATAAACCGCATTATCCTTACCAAAATTAATAATCAATGGCGTCTGTTGATGCCCAATCTTTTTTGATATCTCTGTTGTTGAAGCCTTTGAGTATTCTCCGAGTTCAGCTAAGCTTACGGCATTGTCTTTGTTTTTATCTGCATTCCTGTTATTGTTCAATCCGTCAAGCAAGGTATAAGTGAAAAGCCCGTTCCCTTGGTATCCGTCCATTGCAGCTTCTTTTGAGTTTGCTGAGGCATATATGTGCAGCCCCATTTTCTTTGCAAGCACTGACATTCTTGCATCATATAAGCCGCTTACAATGTAATCCACGCCTCCTGCATGGCATGTGTCGAATATAAATAACTGGGAAAGGGATTTTATCTTCTTGGACATCTCCACAATTTCGTTTGAGCTTATGAGGTTATTGTCATTTACCTTCCCGTCATAGTCAGCTGTGAGCATGTAGTATTGGTTCTGAAGTAAAACTCCGTGACCTGCAGCAAAGAGTATGAAGCTGTCTGTTGGTTTTATCTTTTGTGAGAGTTCATTTATTTTAGTGGTTATCCTTGCCTTTGTCGCATTGTTGTCTGTAATAATTTCGTAGTGGATATTCTGGAGTTTATATAATGTCTCTGCCTGTTTTATTATTCTTTCTTCGATGTCTTTTGAATCTTTTACTGCATATTTAAGGTTTATTGTACTGTCCTTGTATTGGTCTATCCCTATTGAGAGGATGTAGAGATGCGGTTCTTCCTGCTTTATTGTTGATGTGAATTTGGCTGTCTGCACATACCCTTGGACTGTGTTGTCTTTATTGAAGGCTGTTATGCTTATCTCGTTTTCCCCTGATACTGCATCTATTTCTTTACAGTCATTAAAGACTTCTCCTTTTGATTTGGTTGTGGTTGTACCTGTCTCAATGCCTTTTTCTTTTATCTTTACGCTTCTCATGTCTTCATATATTGTTTTGCTGTTTAAGGCGATTAATTCGGTTTTGTCTGATGTTGTTTTTGCAATGTCTTTGTAGTATCCATCTGATTCTATTAGCTTTCCGTTATGGAAAAGCCTTACTTCTCCAATTCCTCCTCCTGTGCTTTTTACGTTGTAGCAAACCTTTGTTTTGGGAGATGATGGGGTTGATGCTATAGGGCTTATCTCTACAACAGGCGGAGGGTTTTTGATTGCATCTTTCATTGTTATAGTTATTAAATCCTTTATGTCATCTCCTCTCAGCTTTGCTGTAACTATATCGGGACGGTAGAAGACGTCATAGAAGCTATCAACACTGTAGGAAGTCGAGGAGTTGTAGTAGCCTTCGCTTGTAATGGTTAACCATTCGCCATCCTCAAATTCAACCATCATGGCAAGCTCGGCAGCGGTAACTACATCCCAAAGTCTTATTGATGCATCGCCGGCAGAAATCACATATCTGCCATTAGGGGAAAAATCTACAGATAACACGCCTGGCGGAGTCTCCCAATTTGTAATAGTATATCCCTCCATATGTCCTTTGAATGTTCTTATCTCTTTGCCTGTTGATACATCCCAGAGTTTTAATGTTGCATCTCCGCTTCCTGATATGACATATTTACCATCGGGCGAGAAAGCGGCAGAACTAATCCACTTTGAATGTCCGCTAAATGTTCTTACCTCTTTACCGGTGGTAACACTCCATAACTTTAATGTGTTATCTCCAGCCACACCTCCGGAAAGGATAAAATTACCGTCCGGAGAAAAAACAACGGTGTTTGCAGGACTCCCGAATACTTTAAGCTCCTTTCCCGTTGCCACCTCCCAAAGTCTGATTGTCTTATCCCAGCTCCCTGAAATTGCATAACTTCCATCTGGAGAAAAATCTACAAATACCGGCATAGCTCCGAAACCTGAATGACCTTTAAATGTCCTTATTTCCTTGCCGCTATCAGTATCCCAGAGCTTTATGGTCTTATCATAGCTACCGGAAAGGATATAGCGACCATCAGGAGAAAAAGCCGTGGAACTAACAATAAACGAATGCCCTTTAAATGTTCTTATCCTGTTCCCTGTGGACAAATCAAAAAGATTAAAGGCATATTTCGAAAATCCCGCTAAGGAAAAGCTGTCATCTCGCAGCAAGGCAAATCTTCCATCTCGTGATATGGCTGGCAGGCACCTATGAGCTCCTGAATTTATACTTGCAGGTTCTCCCAATTTTAGCATTCTTTTACCACTCAGATCCCATAAGGTCGCGGTTCCATTCACACTTCCTGACAGGGCATATTGGCCCTCGGGCGAAAAGACAGCAGAAGTAACAACATAAGCCGGCTGATTAAATTCCATCGCTATCCCTGCTACGGACAAATTAATCTTTGGGGTTGCTGTTGCGCACGAGGCAAGAAATAGGATTGAAAGAACAAACAGAATTCTCAGCAGGGTTATTTGTTTGAACATTTTCATCGCGCTCTCCTCCAATTCAGAGAAGCCTCAACTCTTATTATTCGTTTTTTTCTTTTTTACTTTTTCTTTCAGAAAAGCCAAGTCTATTTTGTCTTTATCCCTAATTGTATCCTTTAGCGTAATCAAAGTCTCTGCATCCAACACAGGGATTTCATTTCCGAAAATCTCAAAAATAACTATATGCTCTCTTACTCTCTTATAGTCTGCAACTTCGCCGATCTTTGCCATCAAGTCTACTGTCACTCCATCTGGAGAAATATATCGTATGACAGAATAATCAGTAACGTCAGTCAGTCTGATTTCATCAATGGATTTATCATTAAAAACCTTATTCAGCGCGTGTTTTATCTTTGATATATTCTCTTCAGAACTGTCTACCAGAAAATCAATATCGTTTGTAAGGCGGGGAAATCCATGTATTATTACTGCCCATCCACCGATAAGGACGTATGAAACACCTTCTGAGTTAAACGCTTTGCAGATATCAAGCAGGGTTCGGTCTATGCCCTTTTCATCAGCCAATTTTCTATATCCTTTTGGGCGTCACGAAGGGTTTTATATTTGTGAACACCATGAGGAAAATCTTTGACTATAGCCTTCTTAAAAACCGTACTGTTTAAGGACAGAACCATCTTAAAGTAATTGTCATCCGGCATAAAATTCCAGAGGCTCTTTTCTGCATCTTCAAATGTCTTATACTTTAAAACAGGCATTTATCCACCTCCTGAGCAGCATCTGCTATATTATACCCATTAGACTGCATAAAATCTCAGAGTATCTACCTTAAACTATAAACCGCATTATCTTTTCCGAAGTTTATTATCAACGGCGTCTGGCTATGACCGATTTTTTTTGATATTTCTGTTGTTGTCTGTTTTGTGTATTCTCCGAGTTCAACAAGGCTGATTTTGCTGTCTTTATTCTTGTCTGCCTCTTTTTTGTTATTAAGTCCGTCAAGAAGCGTGTATGTGAAAAGTCCGTTTCCATTATATCCGTCCATTGCTGCCTCTTTTGAGTTTGCAGATGCATAGATGTGAAGCCCCATCTTTTTGGCAAGCACTGACATCCTTGCATCATAAAGCCCGCTTACTATGTAGTCAACCCCTCCCGCATGACAGGTATCGAAGATAAAAAGCTGTGAGAGTGATTTTATTTTCTTTGACATCTCAACTATCTCGTTTGAGCTGATCATTGTACCTTTATTTACTTTTCCGTCATATTCATGTGTAAGCATGTAGTACTGGTTCTGTAATAGCACTCCATGCGCTGCTACAAAAAGGACAAAGCTGTCTGTTGGTTTGATTATCTTTGAAAGCTCGTTTATCTTATTTGTTATGTTTGCCTTGTTTGCTTCTGTGTTGGTTATGAGCTGATAGTGTATGTTGTGGGGTTTATATAATGTCTCTGCCTGTTTAAGAATCTTATCTTCTATGTCTTTTGAGTCTTTTACTGCATATTTGAGGTTGATTGTACTGTCCTTGTATTGGTCTATCCCTATTGAAAGGATGTAAAGATGGGGTTCTTCCTGTTTTATTGTTGAGTTGAATTTGGCTGTCTGCACATACCCTTGGACTGTGTTGTCTTTATTGAAGGCTGTTATGCTTATCTCGTTTTCACCTGAGACTGCGCCTATCTCCTTACAGTCATTGAAAGATTCACCTTTTGATTTGGTTGTTATCTGACTTATCTCAGCCTTTTCTTTTATCTTTACACTTCTCATGTCGTCATATATTGTATTGCTGTTTAAGGCAATCAATCCGGTTTTATCAGATGTTGTCTTTGCCATATCTTTGTAGTATCCGTCTGATTCTATGAGTTTGCCGTTATGGAACAGCCTTATCTCTCCAATCCCTCCTCCTGTGCTTTTTACGTTGTAGCAAACCTTTGTTTTGGGAGATGATGGGGTTGATGCTATAGGGCTTATCTCAATAACAGGCGGAGGGCTTTTTATAGCGTCTTTCATTGTAATAGTTATTAAATCCTTTATGTCATCTCCTCTCAGCTTTGCTGTAACTATATCGGGACGGTAGAAGACGTCATAGAAGCTATCAACACTGTAGGAAGTC
>WPIF01000027.1 GCA_009773185.1 Nitrospirota bacterium
TCTCCTTTTACGCGCATGTTTTTCCGGTAACATGCATTATGAGTCAACGATTCCTTTTTATCCTTTACTTCGGTAACATTTATTGTGAGGCAATTCGTATCCGGAAATCCACTTTACACTGCCTATTTTAAAATCGTATAATTAAACCCTGTACTATTCCGGCTTAAACCAATTATGGAGAAGAACGGTTAAAAGATGAATATTGTTGTTTGCATAAAACAGGTACCTGATACCGCAGAGGTAAGGATAAACCCTGAAACCAACACCCTCATAAGAGACGGGGTCCCGACTATAATCAATCCCTACGACATGCATGCTGTTGAGGCAGCTCTCCATATAAAGGACCTTACCAAAGGCAGGGTCACTGCCCTGACAATGGGGCCTCCTCAGGCTGAATCAGCTTTACGGGAAGTAATATCAATGGGAGTTGACGATGCCGTGCTTTTAAGCGACAGGGCCTTTGCAGGCGCTGACACATGGGCAACTGCATATACACTCTCTAAGGCAATAGCAAAAATCAGGGCAGACATAATCATCTGCGGCAAACAGGCAATAGACGGCGATACAGCTCAGGTCGGCCCTGAGATTGCCGAGTTTCTGAACATCCCGCATATCGCATATATAAGAAAAATCGAAGATGTTAAAACAGACTCTATCAGGGTCCAGCGCCTAATGGATGAAGGTTATGACATGGTTGAATCAACACTGCCTGTACTTTTAACAGTGGTGAAGGAATTGAATACGCCAAGGCTTCCTTCTTTAAAAGGCAAGATAGCCGCCAAAAAGGCAGAGATTAAAAAATTCGGGCATCAGGACATAGGCGTTGATGAAAAAGATACAGGGCTTAAAGGCTCTCCCACACAGGTAAAAAACATCTTTGCGCCTGACGCAAGGGCAGACAGGAAAATGCTTCACGGGAGCATTGAAGAACAGGTCAGCCAGCTGGTAGAAGAGCTAAAGAGGCTAAGATGTCTATAATTGTTGACAGGGAAAAATGCACTGCCTGCGAGACATGCATAAGCGTATGCCCTTTCACTGCCATAGAAATGAAAGAGGGCAAGGCCTTTATCAATGAATACTGTCAGATATGCATGGCATGTTTAACTGCATGTCCTGAAGGCGCCATAAAAGAAGTTCCGGAAAATCAGGAAGGGCAAAAGGTTCAGGAGGGAAAAGGCGTCTGGATATTCGCAGAACAGCGCGAAGGAAAAGTTGCGCCTGTTGCACTGGAATTGCTCGGCGCAGGCAGAAGGCTCGCCGATGAACTCAAGGCAGAACTTTCTGCGGTGCTGTTTGGTTCAACACAGGCCGAGGCAGAGGAACTCATAAAATGGGGAGCCGATAAGGTATATCATTCAGCTGACAGGATATTCGAAAAATTCAATGACGAACCTTATTCAAGGCTGCTTGTAAATCTCATAAGAGAGCATAAACCCGGGATAGTCCTTGCAGGAGCAACTCCCATAGGCCGCTCGTTTATTCCAAGGGTTGCAGCAAGATTAAGGACAGGCCTTACAGCAGACTGCACAGCTCTGGAGATAGACAAGGATACAGGCAAACTACTTCAGATACGCCCTGCATTCGGCGGGAACATAATGGCCACGATACTGTGCCCGAACAACCGTCCCCAGATAGCCACGGTAAGGCCCAGGGTCATGAAAAAAGGTGAATACCTGCCCGACAGGAAAGGTGAAATTATTTCTGTCCCTGCAGAAAACCTCCCATGCAGGACAAAGGTTATAGAGACAGTGCAGGATGCGTCTGAATGCAAGGTCAATCTCCAGGAAGCTGATATCATTGTTGCAGGAGGAAGAGGCCTTGGAAATGCAAAAGGTTTTAACCTGCTTTTCGAACTCGCTGAAACACTCGACGCTACTGTTGCTGCGTCCAGGGCAGCAGTTGACGAAGGCTGGATTCCATACAGGCATCAGGTAGGACAGACAGGCAAGACAGTCTGCCCGAAGATTTATATAGCATGCGGAATATCCGGAGCTGTTCAGCATATGGTCGGCATGCAGTCATCTGACATAATTATTGCCATAAACAAAAACCCTGAGGCCCCGATATTCAATGTCGCAACATACGGGATAGCCGGAGACCTTTATGAAATTATTCCTATGCTCATAAAGAAGATAAAAGAGGCGAAACTGTGAAAATAGCATTCGTCTTTCCCGGGCAGGGTTCACAGAATGTCGGCATGGGAAAAAATCTGTATGAGAACTTTGAAGAGGTAAAAACTCTTTATAAGCAGGCATCTGATATACTCGGGTATGACGTTGCCGGCCTGAGTTTTAATGGCCCGGCTGATGAACTGAACAAGACATACAGGACCCAGCCATGCCTCCTTGTAGCGAGCATGGCATCCTATACAGCATTAAAGATGCATGATATAAAACCCTCTGTTGTTGCCGGACACAGCCTCGGAGAATATTCAGCGCTCGTAGCAGCATCAGTCTTTTCATTTGGTGATGCCATCAGGTTTACGGAAAAGCGCGGCAAATTAATGCAGGAAGCAGTTCCTGAAGGCAAAGGGCTTATGGCTGCAATCCTCGGTATGGATAAAGACAGACTGAATGCTATATGCCTCTCTGCCAAATCAGGATATGTTGCTCCGGCCAACTATAACTGCCCCGGCCAGATTGTCATAGCAGGTGAAAAAGAGGCTGTTGAAGAGGCAATGACTCTTGCAAAAGAGGCAGGCGCAAAAAGGGCAATAGCCTTGGCAGTAAGCGCGCCTTCTCACTGCAGGCTGATGGAAAACGCTTCAAACAAACTCGCCGAATCCCTTTTTCTTGAAAATATCGAGATGAAGACTCCTGAGATTCCAGTTGTGAGTAACGCAGACGCAATATTCCTCACAACTGTTGATGGCATAAAGGCATCTCTGGTAAAACAACTCAACAGCCCTGTCCTGTGGGAAGACTCTATAAAGGCAATTGCTGCGTCAGGGATTAATGTTTTTATAGAAGCAGGCCCCGGCAAGGTTCTTTCAGGCCTTATCAAGAGGATAGTTCCTGAGGCAACAACCTTCAATGTCGAAGACAAGGAGAGTCTCGATAAAACTATCGTAGGGATAAAAAATCTCCGGTTGTAAAAATTTCAATTGCAGAAAAAAGCTTATCCTCATTTTCACTTGTAATACTTGCCAGGATTGGAGCCCTGCCTGTCTCCGTCTCAATAACTCTGATATCAATCCTGATTATCCCCTGATTTTCGATAAACATCCCTAAAAGGAGATATTTTGCGCCGAGGAGTTTCCCTATCTTTACTGCGGTCTTTTCATCAATAAGCCCTGATTGCTGCAAGCCGAGTTCCTGCATAACACTATTAATCCTTGCCCGTTCAACTATCGTAAAGCGACCAAGCTTTATAAGTTTGTTAATAAATATTGCCGGAAGCCCTTGCCTCAGATGCCCGAGTTTATCCGTCTTTGAATTATTGTAAAAAGGCAAAACAGCAAGACTGCCTTCCCGCTCTGGTTTGAAAGCATTAATCCCAGTCCCCTGCTCCAGACCGAGAAAATCGGCGACCGTAGATTTCAATCCCTCTGCTATCATAAGAACATCTTCTTCCGCTCCAGAGACTTCTTTGAGCGAATGTATTTTCCCTTTTGAAATATCTATGATCTTTGTTTTTACAATAAGCTTTCCCTTCTTTTTGTCGAGCTGACCATATATCAAAAAATCTCCTTCAACAGCCAAACCTCGTTTTGGGATAGTTTTTTCATCAACCAGGCCTGATTCGCCGAATTTTATTTCCTCAAGAAGTTTTTCAATCCTGGCTCTTTCCAGTAATTGCGCCTGAGGAAATGCAGCCAGATCGGTTGTCAGCATATCCGTTAAAGCCCTTTCTAAATAATCATATTGGGGATCAACAGTGTGAAGACCGGCTTGGGCAGGAGTAACTTTCTCAGGCCTGATAATATTTTCAAAATAAAGAACGCCTACTTTAAAAGTTGCCTTCCCCCCTTGGGCATAGGCAAATCCCGGAATGAAAAATATCAGGAATAACACAGCCCACCCAAAATATCTGTTTCTCATTTTAAATCCCTCAGCAAGGCTATATGGGCCTCTATATGATTTTTGATGACTTTATCGCCTGACACTTCCATTGCCTTTTCCCACAGGACTTCAGTTTCTCTTACCCCTCCCTTATTCAGGTAATTCAACCCCCTAACATAATACGAAATCCAGTCCTCCTGATATTTGATTATATCGTCCAACTCCGGTTTTTTATTGCTCCTTATAATGATATTGACCTTCGGAGGATGAAGTCCTGCGCCGGACCAGAAGCCGCGAAAGGCAGGTGTTTTTTCATCGTTTAATGTTATCAGAAACCCTTCGTTTGAATTATCTTTTTTATGCCATGCCTTCACAAATTTTGTTATATCAAACAGATATAATTGGGCCATTACATATCCGCCCTGGAACCTTCCGATATCCCTCCTGACAAGACTATCTGCATCCGGCAAAAGCATGTCCCTTTGAGAAAAACCAATAGGTAATTTTTTCCATAGACCTTGCCAAGCAGATGGAGATTCCTGGTCCGGAGGAAAATTGACGCTGTATAAAACCGGCATACAATCTCCCCTCGATGTATGTTTATGCTCTCTGAACAAGCTTATTTCCGCTCTTTCAATCTTAAATTGCCGGAGAGCCGGAGGCACAAAAAACCTCAGCAAAATCCTGTACGGCTTGCCTTTCTTATCCCAATAACCGAGAGCCAATATCTCATCATCGGATACAGGGTCAGGGCTATCGTTAAAAGACGCTGAGGACAAGGCATCGCCTTTAACCTCGTAAAGCCACAATTCCGGGATAAGCAACGCCTTATTGGGTTTTTTAAAATAGAATTTCTTATTCTGAGCTGATAGGTATATCTTGAGAAACCTTGTCAGATTAGGCAGAATTGTATAAACCGGCCTTCCCTCATAAGGATCATCTTTAATTTCCATCCTGCGGTTAAATACTCTCGCGGTGATTTCAAAAAAATCTTCCCAGCGATTGGTCTTTGCATAAGATTCGAGAAGGGCTTCCAGATATGACATATACATGGGAACCGGATTGAAATAGCCCTTGCTCAGAGGATCCATATTTAAACTCCTTTTAAGAATCTCCTGATGGACACGGACAACTTTTTCGTAGTCTTTATTTCCGGCAAGAGATAAAATATTCTTTTCCCATACGTCATATTGAATATTTGCAGCCGGATCCGGTTCGGGCGTCTTATAGCCGTAATGACTCAACATGCCGTCCTTGATCCTTGATGCGCTTTGTCTCGCCTCTTTATCGGCGCTGTTTTTCAAGATATAATCGCATATCTTTAAGCCTCTCTTATAGTAAACCTCTTTCATCTTAACATCAGAGCTGGAGGTTGCTATGCCGGAACAAGCCCACGCAGCCTCGATCGAGTTGGGCTGCAGTTTTTCCATCTGTTCAATCACTTTCTCCACGGCCTTGAAATTGCCGGCGTTTGTATTGCATCGTGCGATGCCGTCGAGAAACCTCATTTTTTGTTTCTGGGATTTTAACCTTTCCACCCCTTTGGAATATATTTCGATTGCCTTGCTGAATTCCGATAGATGCTCATAACATAAACCTGCATAAAGATAACCCTTCTCTTCATCAGGGGCTAAATAAATAATCTTTTCATATTCCTCGATTGCCTTTCTGAGGTAACGCTTTTTCCCCTCTGCCCCGGACTGAAAAGCCTTGTTTTGATATTCGTATCCCTTTTGGAAAATAATATCTATTTCTTTCTTATCATAGCCGCATAGGTAAGACGGCAAGAATAATAAAAACAGACCGGACAACAATAAGACTCTCCTGCGTTTCAACATTTTCATTTTTATGATAATATACAATGAATTGCAGAAGTTTGGGAAGGCAATTCAACACAGCCGATTCATTTAACAAAAAGCTCATCATAAAAGGAGAGATTTTTCAGGAGGATAAAAAAATGACAAGAGAAGAATTATTCAGGAAGAACCAGCAGCTTTCCACAGAATTTGAATTATATCTTCTTGAACATCCTGAGATAGAAGACAAGATTCCTGATAATGCCATGATTGTGTTAGTGCCTGATTATGACAAGGAGCTTGCAGAGAAAAATATTGAACTTGCCAAGACAAATAAAGAGCCCGGCCAGGCCATTGTTTATGTCAGAGTTGAAAAACTAAGAGCGTCAAGAATCGAAGGGCTGACCCTTCAGGTCGCATAAGCAGAGTCTATAACAGTCGCTTATATAGCATGTATTCACCGCTGCGTTATATAGGGCATATCTTTCGCAAGAGCAGGCCGATTCATCTTACATTTTTTGTAACCAGAAGGTGCAACGCAAAATGCCCGTTCTGTTTTTATCTTAAGAATACCGATAGCGCTCTGGACAAATCCGAAGAATTATCTTTAGATGAAATCCTTAAGATTTCAAGGTCGCTCGGCAATCTCCTCTGGGTCGCATTCTCAGGCGGGGAAATTTATCTGAGGGGTGACCTTGCTGAAATAAGTAAAATCTTTTATAAAAACAACAAACCCGCAATAATGCTCTTCCCTACAAACGGCCTGCTTCCTGAATTGATTAAAGAAAGGACAGAACAGATACTCAAACACTGTCCCAAAAGCATAATCGCAGTAAAGCTCTCCCTTGACGGCCTTAACAAGGCACATGATACCTTGCGCAACACACCCGGCAGTTTTGATAAGACCATGCAGACATACCGCCTGCTTGAAAACCTCGTTGACAAATACCCTAATTTTGAACTGGGAATCAATACAGTTTTTTGTTCGGAAAATCAGGATTCAATGGATGATATAATTGATTTTGCAGGCAACCTGAAAAATATAAAGACACACACGATCTCTCTGATACGCGGAAATCTTAAGGACGATAACTATAAAAAAGTGGATCATAAAAAATATCATAATGCCATAAACAGGCTTGAGAAAAATCTAAAGAATAAAACTTCCAGCACCTATAGATTCAGGGGTGCACGTATCAAGGCTGCACAGGATATTCTGCAGCGCCGCCTGATACATCAGACCATGCTTGAACAAAAGCGCATTATCCCCTGCTATGCCGGCAAACTTAATCTTGTCCTTACTGAAAACGGGGAAGTATATCCATGTGAGATACTGACGGACAGCTGCGGCAATGCGAGAGATTATGCTTATGATTTGGGGAAGGTCATGCAATCAGGAAAGGCCCAACAGATTATTCATTCGATACAGGCAAAACAGTGCTTTTGTACACACGAGTGTTATCTTATGACAAACATCCTGTTGAATCCGGGGCTATATCATAAGCTCGCAAAGGAATATGTTCAGCTGCGGTAAAGTAATTGCAGATATGATTTATCCCTTGCAGCAGCTCATTCTTCATCTGCCGTAAATCTGCAAATCAGATATTGACTTTTTATTATTCAAGATGCCATTATATCGCCGAAGTTTCAGAAGTTTTTGTTGTTAGCAGATACATGGAAAGGCCACAAAGACTTTTAGCTTTGTGCCCTTTTTTTGTTTTTCTGGAGCTTTAGTTTATAAATAAGGAGGTAAAAAGTATGCCTAATGGAAAAGTAAAGTGGTTCAACGAATCCAAGGGTTTTGGCTTTATAACAAGCGAAGACGGCACCGATGTTTTTGTCCACTATTCATCCATTCAGAGCAACGGGTTCAAGTCCCTTGCCGAAGGTGATTCAGTAAGCTTTGATATTGAAAAAGGCCCCAAAGGCCCCAAGGCAATTAATGTAGTTAAGGCCTAACCGAATACAGAAGTCCCCTTGCCTGGCAAGGGGACTTTCTTTTTTAAACATCAGCCTTTTATTGCAGTAACTGTACTGGCCTGTGGCCCTTTTTCACCTTCCTCTTCTGCAAAACGCACCTCCATGCCAACTTTAAGCTGCCTGAATTTTCCGCGCAGAACGCTGTTCTTGTGAAAATATATCTCCCTGCCGTCAGTCGTAGTCAAAAACCCGTATCCCTTATCTGAGAATATCCTGGTTATCCGGGCATGTCCTGTCTCCTCGCGCTGCTTGACATCGCCCCGCTGCTTCCTGGCAAAGTCTTCCAGCTTGCGGCGCGCTGCATCAAATGCATCTCTTATTGCCACATTAAGGTCTTCGCTGGGCTCGCGTTTCACTACCAGTTCAGCGCCAGGCACTGTTATGTCAATATGCACATTGTACTTTATCCCTTCATGGCTATGACGGTGTGGCGTTTCCACGACAACCCTGCATCTCATAATCCTGGCATAAAACTCATCAAGTTTCTCTGCCCTCTCGAGAATATCTTCCCTGAAGGCATCCGGGAGATCAAAGTTACGGGCGGTTATCTGCAATGGAAGTTTCATATCATCAGCTCCTTAAAAAATCAATTATCTTCGTGCCTATAGTTTCATGCTATCAATCCCATATCAGCTTGTCAAGGTTGATAAAGATAAAATTTATTGTCTTGATATGATGGAGGCAATAATACCTGATTAACCGGTACGGGTTGGAACTTCTCTTTTTCTTTTCCTGAACAAATCAGTCTTTGTCCAGAGCCAGAACAGGCTCTTCACGCTTTTGGCAGCAACAAGGAGGTCATTCAGGCTCCTTAGTTCAAGAAGTTTTTTAAGGATAAACGACGGCCTGGAATAGAATCTCCTGAATGCTATCTGCCTGAGTTGCAGAATCTCATCCCTTGTCATTGTATATGGTATGAATGCAGCGCCCTGATATGTATAGTCTGTAAGTTCATCTGATATTTTCCCGTATTTATCGAGATTGTCATACAGGTATGTGCCGGGGAACGGAGTGATGGCATGAAAGTTTGCCATATCAGGGTTAAGGTCTACGGCAAATTCAATGGTCTGAAGGCCTTCCTCAAATGTCTCACCCGGGATACCGAACATAAAAGGTGTGCTGACCCTGAGTCCGACATCCTTGGCTGCCTTTACAGCCTTTCGAATCTGTTCAAGGGTTGTACCTTTTTTTATCGCATTAAGGTTTTTCTGTACACCGCTTTCTGCGCCAAAGAGTATGGCCCAGCAGCCTGCATCCCTAAACGCCTGAAGCAGAGGCTTGTCCACCTGGTTAACGCATGCGGATGTAAACCATGTAAAATCAAGTTTCCTGTTCCTGATCTCCTGCGCCAACTGCATGGCCCTGTCATAATCAGCGGCCAATGTATCGTCTATAAATTTTATCTCCCTGTAACCCTGTGAAATGCAGTATTCTATCTCCTTCAATACATTTTCAACACTGCGGTATCTGATCCCGCTTTTTCTTTCCTTGTCTATCTGAAAGCAATATATACATCTCCTGTTACAGCCCCTTGAGGTCATCAGGACAGCCACCGGCCTTCTCTTATATGTAGCCGGCGGAGGAATATACAGATTTGCATCACCTAAAAGCTCTCTGGAAGGGAAAGGCAGGGAATCAAGGTCTGTAATTAACGGCCTTGAAGGATTTTTTATAATCCTTTCCCCTGCCCTGTAAATTACACCAAGAACCCCTTCAAGGCTTTTACCTGCGTGAAGCCGCTCTATTATTTCAAGAGATGTAAACTCGCCTTCTCCTGTGACTATGGCGTCAAATGCTTCACCTGCATCTTCAAGGCAGTGTTCCTGTACTGCAATAGGATAAGGGCCGCCGGCGCATATAAAAACCTCATCGTTAAATATCCTCTTAAAATCACCTGCCGTCTTCTTTGCCTTTTGCCAGCCAAAGGTTGTTGAATAAATACCGATAAATGCAGGTTTGAATTCCTGTACTCCCCTCAGTATCTTCTCATGGGACGTGAAGGCTCCGTTAAAGAACTTAACCTCATGCCCTGCCCTTTGAAGCACAGCTGCAACGTAGAGAGTCCCCAATGGCTGCCAGTAGTTAATCTGTGAGCTTGCTGTCTTTGAAGAAAAGATATCTTCAGGTACCCATGAGGGTATTACTAACGCACATCTCATTTTTAGCTGATAGCTGATAGCTGATAGCTGTCAGATTTTAAAACTTTTTTTGCGGCTTCTTTCTTTATTATCTTTTCTGCCGTTTCTATTCCTGACTCTATCGCATGGTCCATATTATAGTATCTGAACATTCCCCCTCTGCCCGCAATATGGAGATTCCTGAACCTGCCTAAATAATCATACAATTTATCGCTAAGTTCCTTATAGCCTACCTCAAACAAGGGATATGCCTTAGGCACCCTTACTACAGCGCTGCCTATCACTTCATGCTTTTTAATAAACCCGAGATGTTCCAAATTTTCAACAGTAATATCAACAAGCCGCTCATTACTCTCGTTCCATATCCTGTCACCCTTAAAACTGAAGAACTCCGCCACAATAAGCGTCTTGCCTTCAGGGGCCATCTTTTCACTCCAGTTAGTGGGTTCGTGGATTCTTCCAAATGGTATCTTTTGCTCAGGGATGTAAATCCATGTCTGGTCTGTAACCCTTTTCCTGTTAATCATTATCGTCACTATGACAATGTCCCTGAACTTCAGCCTTGAAGCTGCATCCAGAATATCATCCGGAGGGGGCGGATTAAACATCATGACCAGCTTATTCATTGGTATACTTGATATGATTTCCTCCCCATGTATTACACGGGAATGCATCTGGTTCCTGACCTCAATACTATCTATCTTAAAATCAGAGTGGTTAATAGATTCCACGCCCGTATCAGTAAACACATAATTATACCTGTCTATCTCCTCCCTCAGCCTGTCGGAAATGCGGCCGATGCCTAACTGCGGATATAGAAACCTGTCAGCGAGGGTTGGCACATCTTTCCCGTTCATCTTAAAAAAAGCATTCTTTACAGCCTTAGCAAGAGACAATCCCTTGATACGCTGGGCAACCCATTCAGCGCTTATCCTCGTACATTCAATACCCCATACCTTTTCGCTGTATTCCCTGAAATAGATGTCAAACATCTTGCGGCCAAAATTACTGACTACCCAGTCCTCAAGAGAAATATTATCCGGCTCGTTTATGAGTTTTTTAATTCTCTCAAGGGAATAGCCGGATATTATCTTCAGTGTGGTTGGTATGCCCAAACCGAACATGGCATTCATGGGTTTAAGCGGATAATCGAAATACCTGTTGCGCATATAAATCTTGCTCTTGCGCGGAACAGAAATTAATTCTTTACCCATTAAGCCTTTTACGAAATCATTAACCTTGTCTTCTTTCGTAAAAAATCTGTGCCCGCCTAAATCAAACCTGAAACCGCCATGAATTATTGTCTTTGATAACCCTCCGACCGTGTAATCACTTTCAAATACCCTGACCTTTAAGCCTGCTTTTGTGAGGACGTAACCAGCCGATAAGCCGGTAAGTCCGCCTCCCAATATCAATATTTCTTTTTCCTGGTCATTCACGCTATCACCTATGCTTAATTACGGAGTTCAGCTCATTGGAGAGATTTAAATCCTGCGATACTAAATAATAAAAATTACCCCGCGGTTTTAACCGCAGGGTAATTTTCCTGTCCACTAAAAATCAAAAAGCCGTACGAAACACCTGTATTTCACAAAATACTTTGGTTACTTCACAAGCAATACAGGGATATCGGAGTTGTTTGCAACCTCCCTGCTGACGCTTCCCATGAATCTGTGCGAAATCCTCTTGCCTCTCGAACCAATAACTATCATGTCCACGTTTTCTTTTTTAGCGGTCTTGAGAATTTCTTCAGCAGGATGGCCTTTCCTGATTATAGTCTTTATTCCGGTTACTCCTTTATTCTCAAGAGCCTTCTTGTAATAATTCAAAATCTTTTGTGCCTTTTCGTCCAGGGCTTCCTGATATTCCGTTCCTTTCAGCACTTCTTCAAGGGTGGACATTTCAGCGTCGCCAAGCATTTCATCAATTAATGACTTGCCCTCGAATTTCTCGACGAAAACCAGCACTGTTTTTTCCGGCTGAATGCAAGAACATACATTACTGCATACAGAAAAAGCATTCTTGGTACCCTTCGTATCGTCAACTGCAATCAATACTTTTTTCATTTTCTCACCTGCTATTTTTAGTTAATACGCTGAGTTTTATTTGCCGTACCCGCCAGATGATGGTGCAGCCCCATAACCGCCTGCTGCCGGTGCTGAGCCATGGCCTTCTGCCGGTGCTCCTCCGTACCCGCCTGCCGCCGGTGCTGATGATGACCCGCCATAGCCGCCCCCTGCCGGTGCTGCTGAACCATAGCCGCCTCCTGCTGCTCCTTCTCCCTGAGTCTGTGCTGTCATATCATGCTGCTGGCTATAAATGGTCAAAAAACCAAGTATAGCAACAACAAGAACAATAATAATCACCAGAGGTGTTTTCATTTAGCCCTCCTCAATTTATTAAAGGGAAAAATCTTATCCCTTTTTAATCTTTAAATATATTTTGCCGCCTTCTGTTTTCTTATCCATTACATCATGACCTACCTGATCACACATCTGCGCTATCGTCTCTACGGATGATGGATTATCAAGTATAATCTCGACAATATCACCCTCGGACATTTTTTCGAGTGATTTTTTTGCATATATCTGTGGGTGCGGGCAGACGTAACCGCAAACATCCAGCAGATATGTTCCGTCACCTTTTTTCTCAAATTTCATAGCCATAACAAATTTCCTCCTTTAAATTGTTTTTTATTTATTATAAATCAAAATGCTTCCATTTCTTTGGCCATCTTTCTTTCAGACCACCAGTTGAAGAACTTAACGCCTATAAAAGCGCCGCCGACCATGCCCGTGCCATACAGCCATCCGCTGGGATCTCCACCGGCTACCCTTATAAAAAAAGCGCCGATATTGCATCCCAGTGCAGGCCTTGAGCCAACGCCCATCAATATCCCGCCCATGAGGCCCCATACAATCAGCTCGCCCTTCGGCAGTTTAAACTTGAATTCATTGCTCAGCCGCGCCATTACCATAGCGCCAAAGACGATACCCAAAGACATCCAGAGAGCAGGGTTACGCCAGGGATCAGGAAGACCGTTATTGACTCCAAAGAATATATTGTCGCGCATATTCCAGCCTAATTTGTCGAGAATCCACCCGCCAAGCTGGCCTTCCTGGCTGGTTATATACCAATATCCAGGGTCAAAAACAGTGCCCTTTATGCTGGTATCGGCAGCATGTCCCATCCTTGTTAAGAGCTCCCCAAAATTTGCAACACCGAACTTAATCTGCATTCCCTTCATAACAAATATATGGAGTCCTGCTACTATACCGATAATCACGCCCATAATAGTCGTTCTCTTTGATGCAGTTATCATATTCCAGATGCCTGCAATCTCATCACCAAAACCAGTTGCCCCGCCTTTTGCCTTTGCCCTTTTCTTCATAAAGCCTTTTCTACTGTAGAAGGCATAGATGACAATAAGAAGCAATGCCGCGGGTATAAGGGCGTTCAATAATGAGTCTCCAATAAAATACTTTGCCGCACCCGGTAAAGCTTCTGAGATAGCCTTTGTGTGGGATAACTGAAGGGTTGGCTGGTTCCAGACATATCCTGCAAGATATGTATCGAACGAAGAGGTCATTTTCTCAACAGGAATATTCCTTGCTGCTGCGTTTACAACAGCGGCATCCACCCATTTCTGCGGGACCAGGAAGTTGAACCATGTGACATCAACGAATACCGCCTGTCCTATACAAAGTCCGAAAAACGCTGCAAGGAAAGACGTGCCATTCCCCTCGCCGATCTTATACAAAGAACCTGAAGCACAGCCGCCGGCAAGAACCATTCCAACGCCAAAGATTAAACCGGAAATCAGTGTATGTATCCCGAATGGCGCCGGATGAAAGGTGCTCATGTTGGTTGATGCAAGAGTTGCCTGTATAAGGCTGAAAAATGTAAGCGCCACCAGAATACCAACTGCCATTCTCGGGACACCTGCAGCAAAAAGGTCTCTCGAAGCTGAGGCAAAACAAAATCTTCCGTACTGAAGCATCATCCCGTAGGCAAATCCAAACCAGATGTACGCTATAAGGTACATGTAATATACATTTACCTTATAGTAGGCAAAGCTGATAAGGATCATGATGCCTGTGACTATAAAGGCCCAGATTTGATTCTTTCTTTGACCCGTATCCACTGCTGTTGTTGTTTCCACAGACTTTTTCCCTCCTTTTTAGTCTTTTTTAAATGAGAGTTATTTTTTTGGATTCTTTCTGAATAACCTCCCCCTTTCCTTATAAAATTTATACAAATTAAATATCATCTTTAAGTTTTGCGGCTGAACTTTCCATGCAATATTAACATTTAAACCTATATTTGTGCATGTATATATACACAAAAATGTAATCAAAAATCAAGCTAAATTTACAATTTTAGATTTAAGCTTTTTATTTGCTTATAAAGACCATTAAATTGCCCCTGAAACAGGCTGAATTCTTATTTATATTCAATGCCTGCCGGGTTGATATATCCTCACTCCGGTCCTATAACGGAACACCCCTTCAAATATATTAAATACACCGGAAAGGCGATAACCTGCCAGATCTTTCCCAATGCCTTCAGGCAAGGCATCGTTCGTACTATCTGATATTACCACGACTGCAGCATTCTCCTTCGAATATTTATCACCAGAATAATACTCGGGGTTTTTGTATTCCCATGTAAACCTCAAAGAAGATTTTTCAATCTTTTCAAACGGCTGATAAGAAATATTCTCATAGTTATAGAGGATATTTTTTTTTGTGAAATAGTCCAGCACAGGGACTGAGACAGACGGGTTGCTTACAGGCTCAGCAGGCGACAGCGTAAAAACTTCGATGTTTGATTCTTCTATGGAGTCTAAAAACCTGCCTGCGTCTTTCAGATTCACGGCGCTTATTTTCTGCATAAACGGCAGATAACCAAAAAGCCCCACTACAACTGAAGAGATTACAATGCATAATGAAATGAATTTCACTGCCTCTTTTTTCTCAATCTGCACAAGCCCGTAAGAAGCCATCAGGCTCAACATCGGGAAGACCATAATAATATAACGTATCCTCTTTATCTGAAACAGAACTATCAGCAGAACAAGCCATAGTATAATTAAATACTTTAAATCCTTTTTCCTTAAAGCAGCGTATGCAGAATACAACGCCGCTGCGGTAATCAAGGGATGTATCTGGAAAAAGAATGTCGAGACAAAACTTTCACCCCACCTTTTCAGCCCTGGCTTCTGATAAGCCATCAGGAGCCTTATCTGCTCTAAAAAAACTTCATCCTTATATAAAAAAACAATCCCTATTAATACCGCCGCAATTAAAAAAGTTACGGAACCCCTATAAACATAGGTTCTGGGTTTTTGTGGCTGACAGCTGACAGCTGACAGCTGACGGCTTTGAGGAAGTAAATAAACCACAAACACAACACCCAGAACAGAAAGCATCATCCAGGCCGAATACTTTGAGTAGAAAGCAAGAAATACGGCAAGTGATGAAAGCAGTATCCATAGACCTCCGCGTTTTAGCGCCATGATAAAAGTAAAAATCGCGAGCGTGAGAAAAAACATTGTTGGAACATCAACAAGCATAAGCGGGACCTGAACAAACAGGTATGGAATCCCGAGAAGGAGCATCCCTCCGTATAACCCTGTATCTTCGCCCCAAAGTATTTTCCCGATCATGTAAGTGAGCACAACTGTCATGGAAAAAAGAAATGTTGTGAATATCTCGATATAAAGCCTGGTCTCTCCAAAAAATTTAAATATCAGGCCGTAAAGAAAAGGGACCAGCGGCATATCAGTCCACGCCATAATATCCCTGCCCCATTCCCTGAAGAAATATCCAATGCCATAAATTTCAAGATGCTTCGCCTGGGTAAAATACCTCGATGCATCCATGATTACCTCAGGTTCCCGCCAGAACAAGGCCGCAATAAGATACGAAGATACAAAAAGGAAGACAGCCGGATAACGTTCTATCAACTTGACCCTTGAAAATATGTAAGCAGATATAAGCCCGGGCATGAGAATAAAAAAAATCCTTGCTGCGTTTGTGTTTGTAAAGGCCCAGTGCCAGCTTGTAAGGCGGTTGTCATCCAGAGACCTTGAAACAAATAAGACAATATAAATAAGGAGTGCGAGCAGAGAAAAAATCAGCACATAGTCATTTTTCTTAAACCATTTTAAAATATTGCCCATTAATACTCATGCAGACTTTAAGGGGCGTCTGCGACGCCCCTTAAAAAAAATTATCCGCTATTTGTAATCTGCTACAGCTATTTCTGTAAAGGATAGTTCTTTGTCTCAGCTCCCTTTAAAGCTTCCTTCATGAATTTAACGCCTATAGAATTTTTGTCCCATGCGGCCATACCGAACTTCATTGTGAGCGCATTATATCCCATTGCCCTTAATGAAACAATAGGGAGATTCTGTGTCTGCCCTGTAACGCATATGATAATTATCTTCTTGTCCTTTGGAAGTTTCTTCAGGTTTTCCGGTTTCAGCATATCCTGAACAGGCATATGAATCGCTCCGGGGATATGTCCTGCCTTGAACATATTGGGATCCGGCCTTGCATCAACAACCAGAAAATCAGTCTTTTTAGCGTTAATCATTGCCAGGACATCATCAGCGCTGACCTGCCAGAATTTTTCTGCAGTTGCCTTTGAAAGTGTCCCGTTAAGCTTTACCGCCATATCGTCTGCTGCATAAACAGCAGATACTGCCAGTATCACAGAGAGAACCAATGCAAAAAGAATCACTTGAAACCTTTTCATTAAAATACCCTCCTCTTGTTAAGTCTGAATTTTTCCATTCCGAATCCTAAGCGTTAAAACACCTCCCTTTACCAGGATATAACTCTGTCATGCGAAAAAATATCATCTACAATGCTTTCATACGATGCTGCTTTTTTAGAAAGGTCAACAACCTTTACCTGATTGTCTTTTGACTGAACACTTATTACCTGGTCTGATAATTTTGTCGGCCCGTCATTAAGTATATGTACAATCTTCATCCTGTTCCTCCTCTTTTTCTGTCACCCTGAATTTATTTCAGGGTCTAAGATGCTGAAACAAGTTCAGCATGACAACTAACTTCTCTGTTTATAAAACTATTACCCTGTCAACTTCATGAACCATTGTTGCATTATTGAACTGGCTTCCGCATGTAATCTTCTGAGGAACACCTGCTTTGTTAATCCCCATGTGTGTTGCATTATGGTCACAAAAGCTCATAGATACCCCCTGCATATTGCATAAATCCGTGAAAGAAGGTTTCTCGAGCAGCTTTTCCCCGTCAGACATGGTAAATATAACCACCTCATGCCCTTTTGAAACAGCCGCTTTTGTAATGCCAATTACATGTTCCAGATGCTTATCGCTATTTACATGTATGCCAAGCTTCATAAATCCCCTCCTAATTAGAATTTCAGGCTTATTTTTTAACTGAAATCAAGGAAAAAGTCAATAACCTTTTTTAGGCATGTCAAGCCAAAATAGAAATGTCCTGTTTCAGGCAAGCTCTTGACAGATGATTTCAGCCACTTCCTTAACACTTACGGCATCCATGCAGCGCACATCCTTACAGGTCTTTTTGTAGCATGGCGAGCATTTAAGTTCTTTTCTGATTATTACATGCCCTTTGCCATAAGGCCCTGTTCTTAAAGGATTCGTAGGGCCGAATATCGCAAAGACAGGCACGCCAAGGGCTGCGGCTATATGCATGGGGCCTGAATCATTGCTTACAACAAACTTGGCCTTTCTCATTAAATCTACCAGCTCTTTAATGCTTGTCATGCCTGCAACAGACATGGCATTGCCTTTAGAGCCTGCTGCAACCCTGTTTGATATATCAATATCTGATTTTCCGCCGACAACAAGAGCCTTTACCGGCAATATTGACGCAAGCTCTCCGAATCTCTCAGAAGGCCATTTCTTGGTTCGCCATCTTGCACCGGGGACAATGACGGCGTATTCATCGCAAAATCCCCCCATCCCCCCTTTATCAAAGGGGGGCGAGGGGGGATTATATTCATTTAAAAAGTAATTTATTCCTTGTGAAGAGCTAAAAGACAATGGGAATGGGAATTTCACATCAGAGGCATCGCACCCAAGAAATTTTGCTATCTTCAGATACCTGTCTACCGCATGTATATCCTTACCGCCCTTAACCCTGTGCGTATAAAATATTCTGCTGCCTTCCCTTGCCTCATTAAACCCTATTCTGAGAGGAGCGCCGGTTGCTGCCGCCAGAACCCCGCTTCTCAGCAATCCCTGAAGGTCAACCACAATATCAAACTTCTCCTTCTTAAGCGACTTAAATAAATCCTTTAGTTCACTGACCGTCCCCTTCATATTTTTAATCTTTTTCCAGTTGTCTTTATTTATAATCCAGAGCTTACTTATCATGGGGTGGCCTTCAAGAAGCCCTTCAAGCCCCCTGGCAACAACCCAGTGTATCTCTGATTTGGGGAATCTGTCTCTTATGGCGTTTAAAAAAGGCAGGCTGTGGACTATGTCGCCAAGGGAACTTGGTTTAATAATCAGGATTTTTTGTGGTACCTTCTTAAATATGAGTATTTCCATGAAAACTCATATATCTTACACCAGAACTACTTCCGTTCGTCAAAATTCTTTATGAACTCTGCAACCTGCATACCCAGATAAACACACTTTATCCCGTCCATGCATTCATCCGCATCCTTCTTCTCGATGTGCGTCTTAAGTTCGCGGTTGTCCTTTTTAAAGGTAAGCAGATAGGCATGTTTTGCCTTGTCAAAATCGAGCGAGACGGAAATGCCGTGCTTTGTAATCTCAGGATACATCTCCATTATCTTGTCCTTCAAAGCAACATTTGAGTAACCCACAAGTTCCTCCTTTCTTAGCTGATAGCTGCCGGCTCAAAATCATCCTTCAACAATGCTGTGCTCCTCCCACATGAACCAGCTTCCGGTATCCGACATGAAAAAATACGTATTTGCAAAAATATCATAGTGCTGTTCTTCCTCGCGGACAAGCCTTTTAAAAAGCTTTTTTTCCTTCTCTGTTTTTGCTCCTTTGGCTGCTTTCTTATAAAATTCTATCCCCTCCTTTTCCATCTGCATTGCGATCTTGAATGCCTCAAGCTCATCAGAGGTTGCCTTAACACGCTTCATCATCCTGCCCTTCATTGATTCAAAAACTGTCTTGATGTTTTCCATTGGGCTGACATCCGTGAGCTTTATGTTAAGCCCCTTAAATATCTGAGAAAGCATTTTGAGGTGCCTTTTTTCATCCTCTGTTATTGTCAGAAACATCTTTTTGCCGACAGGATTTTTTGTTTTCCTGGCCGCATCCTGATAGAAACTTATCGCGTCCTTCTCCATCTTGACTGCTATCTCAATTGCATTCATAGCTACCGCCTTTCAAAATATTTTTATACTTATACCTGTCAGCTAGTCTCGCCAAGTTTTATCCTCAGTTTTTTCAGATAATCAACATGCCTTGTCTCCTGCTCCATCATCTCCTTAAATACAACCTTTGCATTTGTATCAACAGCGTTCCTTGAAAGCTTGCTGTAAAGCGCATAGGCCTTTCCTTCTATCTCAAGGGCGAGTATAAGCGCTCCCATGTCATCTATAAACTCATGTTTTTCGAGTTCCCTCTCAAGGTCTTTAACGGGGATCCCTGCCTCGGTAACAGGCGCATCAGTCTTTGCCGTGAATTTTTCGAAACCCATCATGTCCTTGTCTTCCTGTATGGATTGATAAAGGTATCCGATAAAGTCCATGTGCCTGTGCTCCCAGCCTGAAAGCTCCTTAAACATCTTCATGGCCTCAGGGTCTCTGGCCTTTGCGGCTGCATCGGCATAGAAATCCATTGTGCCCTTTTCCATCAGATACGCCTCGATAAGCGACTGCACCAAATCTTCTTTTCCTGTTATCATTACCATTATCTCCTTAATTTAATATGATTCGAATTTTACGAATTCTTTTATTTCCCTCCTGAACGCCCTGGGCAAAAGAGTTACACCTGTCTTGAGATGACCGACTGCTATGAGCATCGGGATTATCTTGTCTGCAGGGATATTGAATTCTTTTTTAATGCAGCCCTCGTCAAACCCGTCCATCGGGTGTGTCTCAAGGCCAATGCCCTTTGCCGCAATCATTATGTTCATGGCAAATAAAGCGGTATTTTTAATAGCAAAAAATTTTCTCTTCAAACTGTCAACCGTGCCATAAAGATTCTGTGTCATGCCTTTGTAAGTCTCCCGCATCTCGGCCTTCATGTATCCCAGTTTCTGCCAGCTGTCAAGCATCCTTTCAACATTTGCTTCCACAGCATCAGGGTCAGCTATCATTATTAATACGGCAGATGCCTCCTCCACCTTTGGCTGATTAAAGGCACACTGTCTTAAAACCTTCTTTCTTTCAGCGCTTTTTACCACAACAACCCGCCAGGGCTGGAGGTTAAAGGAAGATGGTGAGAGATTAGCTATCTCAAGCAACTCTCCAATCTTGTCATCGGCAAGCTCCTTCCCTGTTTCAAAGAAATTTATCGAACGCCTTTCCTTTATTGCCTGAATTACATCCATATTTACCTCCCTTCAGCTTTGATATATAAAGCATCTTCTGCTTCATCCCCTTGTATAAATCCTATCACATCAGGAAATGATGTCAAGAACGATGCCTCAAAAAATCCTTAAGTTTATCCGGGCTCCTTATTGCCTCGCCGCATATATCCTTCAGGCACGGGATAACACGGCCGTTATCTTCTCCGTAAGCTATACCCGAATAAGGGACATATAATGAAAGGGCTGTTTCAGCCAACTCGCTTGCAGGCGTTGTCTCCAGGGTAAGCTTAATTGAATTAAAATATGCATCCGCCGCACAAAAATAATACCCTGCATGAATGCCTGTATCTTCTGCATTTTTTAAAAAGACTTTTAATGCCTCCTCTGCATATTGATGATATGTCTCTTTTCCGGTGAGATAATACAGTTTAAGCAGTAAAAGAATGCCTGTAGAATTTGCCGAGGGATGAGGGATATCCTCTATAGCCTTAAGCCGTAGGCCCAAAACCTCTTTATCAGTGTCAAAAAAACCGCCTTCATCTTTGTCCCGAAATTTTTTTATACATAATTCCATAAGTCCATCTGCCCGGTCCAGATAGGATGAATCGGCTGTAACCTCATAGGCTGCAATCAGCGCGTCTATCAAATATACATAATCATCTAAAACTGCGCTTATGCCTTCTGAATGAAAAAGTTCATTGCCGATAAAATGGCTTTTCAGCAGCCTTTCAAGGCTCTTCAGGGAAAAATCTTTGAGGTATTCCTCTTTCAATATCCTGTATGCCTTAAGATATGAAGCTATAAGCAAACCGTTTAAAGACATATATAATGTCGTATCAATAAAAGGCGTTTCTCTCTTATTTCTTTCCTTAAGTAATTTTTCTTTTCCGCGTTTAATTATTCCAATAACTCTCGTAACGTCGAGCCCCGCCTTATCAGCAACAACCTCAGCCTCCACGGCAATAAACAATACCTTCCTCGATTCATCGTGGTGCATAGCGCCGTTGCCATTAAACAGGTGCAGGGTCAGTACCCTGTATTCCTCTTCATCCAGTACTCTTCTGAAATCCTCATCTGTCCATGTAAAATACCCGCCTTCATCTTCGGGTGTTACATCAGCGTCCTGGCTAGCGTAAAATCCGCCTCTATAATCCGAAAGCACATTTTTGAGAAAATCAATTATGCCTTCAGCAACCTCCCTGAAATACTCATCTCCAAAAACAGAATACGCATAAATATAATTCCTTAAAAGCCATGCATTATCATCAGCCATTTTTTCAAAATGCGGGATTATCCATTGCGCATCAGTGGAATATCTGTGGAACCCGCCTCCAAGCTGGTCATAGACTCCGCCTTTTGCCATTGACTCAAGAGTCTTTTTTATTGCATGGCCTATAGGCTCACTATTCGTAAAGAAGAATCTGTTTATTAAAAATTCCATAGCGCCAGGCATCGGGAATTTCGGGGCTGTGCCAAAGCCGCCGTTTTGTGGGTCAAATTCAGAAAGGATATTTTTTATCGCTTCGTTTATCAGTGATTCGTTTAACTCCTTTGACAATAATGGCTTGGGCCTGAGAAGATTTATAAGTTTCTCGCTGTATTCGTCTACGTCCTTTCTTTTTGAACCATAAAAATCAGCGACTGCCCTAAGCACTTTTTTAAACCCCGGCCTGCCATAACTGTCTATAGGGGGAAAGTATGTGCCTCCAAAAAAGGGCTTCTTGCCAGATGTTAAAAAAACGCTGAGAGGCCAACCGCTGCCGGAACCCATGGCCGCAACCGCCTGCTGATATCTTCTGTCAATATCAGGGCGTTCATCCCTGTCCAGTTTTATGCTTATAAAATTCTCATTGAGTATTCCTGTTACTTCTTCATCTTCAAAACATTCCTTTGCCATAACATGACACCAGTGGCACCATATGGCCCCGGAACTGAGGAATACAGGTTTATCCTCCAGCCGCGCCCTGTCGAAGGCCTCTTCAGACCATGGATACCAGTCTATTTTCTGATAGGCAGCATGTTTAAGATAAGCGGATTTTTCTTCAGAAAGCCTGTTCATCTTTTTCCGGCCGGAAATATTGCCAGAGACTTTATACAACACCCCCTTCTCCTCTTATGTCGGCTATCACATGCACGTCGGGCTTGGGCAGCCCTGCTATCTTCCATGCCTTCAGGGGGTCAATAAATTTTTCACTGAAGCAATCTTTCGACTGGTGAACGTTTCTGCAGACAGCCCTCAGGATGGGAAAGGCATTATAAGTCTTGTAATATTCTCTCATGAATCTTATTATGTCCATTCTGTCTTTTGTGAGCTCTTCAACGCCTTCCTTCTCGGCCAGGGCGCATGCCACATCCTCACTCCAGTCATCGAGATTTAAAAGATAGCCTTCGTCATCCAGCCTAATCTCCGCTCCTTTGCACTCGATTGTCTGCATTTTATACCTCCCTATAATGAGTTAAAATGTAGAGGGATCTTCAGGTGGAAGTTCCCTTTCATCAAACGGCATAACTCCAAGCCGGGTCATTAAAGACTCGATTCCTTCGAGCAGCTTACTGTAATCATATTGCGGCATCTCTTCATATGATGCCTTTTCAACCAGTTTATCAAATGTCTGATAGTCAAAGTTGTTATCGAGTATCCCTGAACGGGTCAATACATTAAACACTGTTCTGTCGTCATTCAGATTTTCCCCTTCCCTGACTTGAAGGTTAACCCTGCGTTCATTTGCAGCAACATACCATTCCATTGCCGCGCTTAGCGCATCATAAAGTGTGATAATGCCGGCTGAAATCTTCCCCTGCTTCAGCCTTCTTTTCCCACCGCGTATATGAAGCTTTGCCCGCATTAAGGGGCCTGCCTCAGGTCCAAGGGCATCTGTATCCATTAATCCTGCATGCGGCATAGTACAGCCTCAATCTCCGTTTTTATTTGCCTTCCCTGAACTTTTATCCTTTCCGGCCGTGCCTCGAGTGCCTCCGAGTGCCGGAAAACCTTCCGGATCGATATCAGTCCGTTTACGAAGGATTTCAAGACGGCGCTTCATTGACTCGATCTCTGCCTGTTGGGCAGCTATAATATCTTCTGCGAACTTCCGTACCAGTGGGTCTTTTCCATAAATGAGTACAAGACGCGCCATCTCTATTGCTCCCTCATGATGCGGAATCATCATCGCCAGGAAGTCTGCATCCGGATTGCCGGTATATCCCGGAGCGTGCATATCCTTCATCATTTTTTCCATGCCGGTATTCATCTCCTGCATAAATTTTTTAACCTCAGGGCTATTTTCCTCACTGGTGGTTTTGTGATAGTCATGTTCATGCCCCCATACGCTGACAGAGAACAATAGAAATATTAAAAATAGAGCAATACGCTTCAATAAGCCCCCTTTCTATGCCGTCTGCCCTTTGTGGCCCGGACGCACATAAACAAGATTAATACTCTTCTTATTTCTTAATTCTCCTGAAGGAAGCTTCAGGCTGCCAAGGGGAATCTGGGTAATAAATTTAGGTTTGAATGGGTCTGAGACATCAAAGGCGCTTGCAACCGTCTGTCCTTCATTTGAAGTCCCCGGCAGCTCGTCCTGCTCATGCGATATATAAAGCAGTTTATTTGCAGGGTTAGTCCATAAGCCATGCGCCTCTCTGCCATGCGAAAAGAAACTACCCGCAATCTTCCGCTGTCCCTGAGGAACGCTCCGGTCAATGATGGCGATCTGGCTGGAGGCTGCGCCGCCTGTGCCTCCGTCATCCACACGGGCAAGGCTTACATACACCACCTTGCCATTTACATTTTCTACAAATTCAAAATGGTTGGGCCTTGCCAGGTTGCCAAGGTAAATAGCGTCCGAGAGACTGAATGGTTCAATGGTTAAACGGGCAGATACCCTATCAGCCAGCTTGTGGGAAAACCAAACCTCTTTGCCGTCAGGCGAGGTTTTCAGAAAAGGGGTGAAACCTGGCTTGTCCTGCTCGCTTATATCTATTGTTGTAAGCCTCTGAGGATGAGAGTAACCTTTTTTATCTGAATTAATTTTAAATACATCAACCCTGGCAATTTTTTGGCTTATGACAAATGCGAGTGTACCACTTGCGTTAAACCAGACCTGGGCAGGGCCATTGATGGTATTAACAAACTTAAGAATTGCTCTTGCCTCAACGCCACCTGCCTGTTTAACAGCCTGCGCAACATCAAGGATAGCGATTCTGTCTTCACCGCGGACAGCAACCCATAGTTCTTTTCCATTCCTTGTGAATGTGGGTTCATGCGGTTCCCTGCCGACAAGTACACCGCTGGAGATTCTTTCAGAATTGGTCGTTTGTGATGCAAAGGGGTTCGGTACATTGCCGATTACTTTCTTCTTAACAGTATCAATAAGGTAAACATTGCTGGAGCCGCGGCCGCTTGTCGCGAGCATCTTCCCGTCAGGAGAAGGCACGACTCCGTGCGCGTCAATACACCCGTGATAGAGGGGTTTGTGAATCATCGCGGCATGTGCAGGCATCACACCTCCGGTCACATATCTGAAGGGCGGCCTTGGGTCTTCATCGAAGCTTGTCAGATTGATTGTGGTATCAAGCAAATTGGTTTTTGGGTCTATAACGCTTATGGTGTTCGAGTCCTCGTTTGCGATGAATACACGGTCCATCGCATCTATACCATCGGGCTCTGCAGCCCATGCCTCTGAAATCAGCCCATTGAACTGAGACGCAATGGTTACGGTACCCATCAGCTTTAAAAAATCCCGCCTTGATTTTTCGTATTTGTTCATAGAAAGCCCTCTCTATTTTTTCATTACTTCGCCGGTAAATATATAATCGTTATCCTTCTTTTTGGAATGGCAGTTAATGCAGGCATCCACTTTTCCAGATGCCACCGCCTTTCCGTCCGGGTCATATTTTGCCCAGAACCAGTCCCCTGCATTCGGGTTATAGCCCTTTATCTTGTACATAACTGTAAGGGCAACGAACTTTTTGTCAGCGGTATAGTTTTCCTTAACGATGATAGAGCCGTCATACATGCCTTTTTTCTCAAATATCGAGTGAAAGGCTGCATCATTAACAAACGTCGTAAGAAGCGCGCCGTGAGGCTCTGTTCCTTCGTAAAATTTACCCTTTTTAGGCCATAGCTCCCAGTCTGTATAAGGCTTATATCTGACTATATATTCGTTCAGTTGCCCTGCATTGGGCCCTGGCATTGCCATCTGTGTTTCCGACGGGATCATCTCATGTATTGCGTATGCCACTGTGACTAATCCAAGAATCATAGCTGCCGCCATAACTACAAAAGTTGTCCTTTTCATTTCATTCCTCCGTAAGCTTCGTTTAATACTATTTCCCCCCTTGTGCCTGTCTCATGCGCCGCGCAAGCTCTCTCAGCGCATCCGCAAGGCTCATGCCCCTGTCAACCAGCCTTTTAATATATTCCGCTCCTGACAACTCGTTTATTATCTTTTCGGCAGATTGATCTTTCAGGCATATGTTCTCCCCCGTCTCTATCTGCTGTGTTATGCACCCTTCTATCTGCTCAGGCGTAAACTTCTTTGCAAGCTTCTTTAGTTCCTTTATATCAGTGCCCATATGAAAGCTTTAAGAGAGCAACTTGTTCACCTCTTTAAGCGCCCTGTCATAATCAGGAGGGTCCGTAAGTTCTGGAACAATCTCGATATATCTTATGACGTTATTCCTGTCAATGATGAAGATAGAGCGTGCGAGAAGCCTTAATTCCTTTATCAAAACCCCGTATGCGGTACCGAAAGAAGCGTCCCTATGGTCAGATAATGCCTTAACCTTATCTATGCCTGCATTTGTACAGAACCTTGATATTGCAAAAGGCAGATCCATACTTATATTCAGAACAATTACGCTCTCTGGCAATTTCGACGCCTCCTGATTAAACCTTCTTGCCTGTAAATCGCAGACTGGCGTATCAAGTGAAGGGGTGACGCTTATAACCTTTATCTTGCCGTCATAGTCCTTAAGCCTCACTTCTTTAAGGTCTCCGTCAAGCACCGTAAAATCATGCGCCTTATCCCCAACCTTAATCTCTGCCCCAATAAGTGTCACAGGATTGCCATGTGCCTTAACAATATCTTTTCTTTCCATAATTCTTCCTGCTTCCAAAAATTTAAATGTTTCTATGTAACAAACACTATTGCCCTCTTCAGTTCATTAAGCTTACCAAGCAGGTTATGATGTTTCTGTTCATCAGCCAGGAGATAGGAAAGCACATACCGCGTCACAAACAGTTCACTGTTTTTGAGCGCTGCATCTGCAAGTTCAAGCGATTTGGCCTCTGCCGCCAGATGTTTGTTAAGTCCGTCTGATAATGAAGCAAGGTCATCAGGGCTCAAGATAAAAGGTTCCTTTGTGATGCTGTCGATAAGCATCTGCTGCATTAACTTGTGTTTTTGTGAATCATGCTTTATCATCTCCATAGTCATCTTTACAAGCTTGTTATTGGTCTTCTTCATCATATCGTCTGAAAATTTTATTGTTGAATCTTCCAGTTTCTGCCATTCCCGAATAATGTGTAAAAACTTTCCTGATGTTTCAACGGCTTTTCTCTTTGCCATAACAAAACCTCCTTTTTATTGTTATTTAAGCCTGGCCTCTGCTGCCTTCCAGTCAATGTTCTTGAAAAATGCCTCTATATAGTCAGCCCTTTTAAGCCCGTAATCAAGCATAAAGGCATGCTCAAATACATCCATTATAAGTATCAGGCTGCATCCCGCAGGATGAGCTACATCATGCTCATTTATCCAGAAGTTGATTAACCTTCCGCTGGTGTTGTCCTGATAAAGGGCTGTCCAGCCTATGCCCCTCATAGCCCCTGTTGCCTTAAAATCCTTTTCCCATGCTTCATAGCTGCCCAAACCCTCAGAAAGTTTTTTGGCAAGCTTACCGCCCTTATCTATCCCTCCTTTCCCTCCAAGATTTTCGAAATAATATTCATGGAGCCTCATGCCGTTAAATTCCCAGCCTAGCCTTCTTTTAAGCTCGGCAAATTCAGGCACAGATGTCTTTCCGTCCTTTAACATCTGCTCAAGCGCATCAAGCACCTTGTTTGTATTCGTCACATATCCCTGATAGAGGGTAAAATGATTCTTCAGGAGCGTCTCGCTGAACCCTTCCATTCCTATGAGTTTCGAATAATCCTTTGCTGCGTAAGGCATAACCTTTCCCTCCTTTTTGATTTCAGCGGCTATCGGCCTGATAAGCCCCGATGAAAATACCATGCCGCCGATAAATGTTATTTTTAAGAACTCCCTTCTGTTCAAATATGCTCCCTGAAAAAACTCTACCACTTCCAAAATGGCATTTTTATGATTTAAATCATGTTTCGTGTCTGTTATCCAAAAGCTTAATTAAATGCTATCAAATCTGTACTGAATGTCAAGTTAATATTGCTTTGCAGAAGACAGTCCTAAGTGCTATATTTGAGGAGGCTTAAGGAGATAAAGGAACAAATCTTCTGCCCGTGTTGTCTAATATATGAAAGAAGGCTTAAACATAAAGACTGATGATGAAGATGCTGAGATAGTATCTTTATGTAAAAAAGGCGATGTGGATGCCTTTTCGACATTGGTTATAAAACATCAGAAAAAAATGCTGAATATTGCTTACAGAATTGTCGGTAACTATGAGGATGCATGCGAGGTTGTGCAAGATGCATTTGTATCGGCATATAAGGCGATAAAGACCTTTGAAGAAAAGTCCAGATTCTCTACATGGCTTTATACCATAGTTATAAATCTTTCCAGAAACCGCCTTAAACAGATAAAAACCATCATGCACCATGAAAAGTTTTCGCTGGATGACCCTATCCTCACGGATAATGGCAATATAAAAGCAGAACCTGCATCAGATGAGCCTTCTGTTCTTGAAAAGCTCGAAAAAAGAGATATCCGGCAAAAAGTGCAGGGATGCATAAGCTCTCTGGATAATGAATTCAGGGAGGTGCTTGTCCTGAGAGATATTCAGGGGTTTTCCTATGATGAGATAGGAGTTATGCTCAGGATAGCAGAAGGCACTGTCAAGTCGCGTCTTTTCAGGGCAAGGGATGCTGTTAAGAATTGTTTAAAAAAAGTTTTGGGAGAGTTGTAAATGGAATGCAATAAAGTTCAGGAAAAACTTTCAGCACTTATTGATGGGATTCTTTCGCAAGATGAAAAGATGCTCGTTGAAGAACATCTTAAATCGTGTGAAAAATGCAGAAAGGTATTGTCTGAACTGAAAAAAACAATAGGGCACATAAAAAATCAGGAAGAAATAGAGCCGCCCTTATGGCTTACGCAAAAGGTAATGGCAAAAATAAGGGCAGAGGCAGCTCCGAAGAAAGGGTTATTCGAGAAACTTTTTTATCCGCTCAATATAAAACTGCCTGTCGGGGCAGTTGCAACAATTGCAATTGCAGTAACAACAATCTATATCTTCAAGTCCATTCAGCCGGAGATACAGCTTGCAAAAGCGCCGTCTGAGGAGATTATAGAACGCAAGGTTCAGCCGCCTGTCATTGCGAGAGATGAAGTCACGTCCTCTAAAGGCAGATATATCAGGGGAGGAAAGCAGCCGGAGCCTGCTGTGCCAGAGCTTAAAATTTCTAAAGACAAGGCTGATTCGTATTTAACTAAAAAAGAAGTTCTTCAAGCAGAAAGAGACAAGGCATATATATCAGGTGAAGGCACACCTATTACCGGCAAACCACCGGAACAGCCGATGCCTGCAAAAGAACCCGAAGCCATGAAATTTGCAGCGCCAAAAGGCCCTGCGCCAGTTATGAAAGAAGATAAGGCTATACCGTCAGCAGGTGCATTTGCTAAAGAAGACGCAAAACGTGAGGTTATATCGCCATTGCGCAAAACGAAAACATCTCCGCAAACAAAAAAAGAAATTATTTCTATATTTAAGAAGTACTCAGACCTAAACGAAGATTTTATTTATTCTGCATCTTCTGGATTCGGAAAATCGGGAAAGCCGTACAATGAATTACGCCAGGAAGTAGAAAGATATGGAGAAAATATCTATAACCCTGCATTAGATTCAACAAAAAATATAGTATGTAGAGATAATGATAAGGAACTACTGTCAGAATATCTCAAAGTATTAATTGCAACCGACAATTCAGCAAATGAATTTCCTTGCTGGATATTGGGCGATATTTATTTATGTCAGCCTGAGTTACTAATTTCCATATTTAAAAAATTGGAAAAACCTGAGCAAAAAATAATTTATGGTGCCCTAAGATTTGGTTTCGAAAATGTGACATACAATAAGGAGAATAATATCCCAAATTATTATCAATTAAAAAAAATGCTTGACTCTTTAAATCAGAAAAAATAACAACAATTACTTTACGCAAATACTTCCCATTGCATTATCCCCTTAAATTGTTATTTTCAGGAACTTTTTCCCAACCTCCTTTGTCTAATCAACTAAGAAGTAAAAAACCAAAGGAGGTTTGTTATGAAAGCAGAAAAGTTGTTTGTGAGGTTTGTGGCTGTATGTCTTAGTCTTATGGCATTTCTGTACACATGTCTGGCATTTGCCAAAACAGAAGCAAAAGAGCCATTTTCATCAGGGCTTGAGGACCAGTCAGGTATTTCAGTGACAATCTATAACGTAAACCTCGGCCTTGTGAAAGACCAGCGCCACTTAAAGCTCCCTAAAGGCACAGGGAGCCTGAAGTTCATGGATGTCGCATCCCAGATAATCCCCACGAGTGTGCATATTAAATCACTCGTAAACCCGGAAAGCCTACAGATACTTGAGCAGAACTATGAGTACGATTTACTGAACCCGCAGAAACTTCTCGACAAGTACGTTGGCAAGGAAGTCAAACTCTTTTACAAAAATCCATACACTGAAAGGGAAGAGACTGTCACCGCCACCCTCCTCTCAAATAACGGAGGCCCTATCTTTAAAATCGGCGACGAGATAACATTCGGCCATCCGGGAAGGATAATATTTCCCGGAGTCCCGGAGAGCCTCATATCAAAACCAACTCTTGTCTGGCTTCTCGAAAACAGTTTATCGTCAGTACAGAAAGTCGAGGCATCCTATTTAACCAATGGAATTAACTGGCGGTCTGATTATGTCGTTACGCTGAATGAAAAAGATGACAGAGCAGATATCTCAGGCTGGGTCACGATAGACAACAAGAGCGGCACGACTTACAAGGACGCTAAGATAAAACTTGTTGCAGGAGATGTAAACAGGGCGAAAAATGACTATGAATATAAGGATAAGATGCTGCGTTTTGCAGAAGAGATGGCAAAGGCGGCAGCGCCCCAGTTTAAGGAAGAAGAGTTTTTTGAATATCACATATACACTCTCCAGAGGCCTGCGACAGTCAAGGACAACCAGACCAAACAGATAAGCCTTGTGAATGCAGACAATGTTACTGTAAAAAAAGAGCTTGTCTATTACGGCGCCCAGTATTATTACAGAAGCACTTATGGCGAGAAGATATCGAACCAGAAGATAGGCGTCTTCGTTGAGATAGCGAATAAGAAGGAGTACAACCTCGGGATTCCGCTTCCAAAGGGAACTGTCCGGGTATACAAGCATGATTCAGAGGGAAGCCTACAGTTTGTGGGAGAAGATTCGATTGACCATACACCAAAAGATGAAAAGATTAAGGTAAAACTCGGCGATGCATTTGATGTTGTCGGAAGCAGGAAGCAGACAGACTGGAAAAAGATTGCGTACGACACTTATGAGACAAGCTTCGAGATTTCGCTCAGAAATCATAAGAAAGAAGATGTTGTCGTAAAGGTCATCGAGCCTATTCCCGGAGAATGGACTATTCTAAGCTCTTCCCATGGACATAAGAAGACAGAGGCATTCACTGCTGAGTTCGAAATCCCTGTTCCAAAGGATAAGGAAGTGAAGCTCACTTACAGAGTAAGGATGAGGTTTTAGTTTAATGATAAAATCTGTGAGCAGTATGCCTTTCACTTCCTGCGATATTTTTCGACAGATCTAAGTTTATTTCGCTACAGCCTCGAAACTCGTCCCGAAGTATCGGGACTCAGACAGTCGAGGCTGTGGCCGCTGCATTTCACTAAGAACTGTTACCGAAAAATTTCGAAAGTCGTTCAAGCCACACTGCTCATATAATTGGGGAGTTTTATTCAACTGTGACTTTCTTCTCTTTCTGTTTTGCCTCTTCAGTCTTAGGGGCCCTTATTTCAAGAACGCCATCCTTGAAGTTTGCCTTTACCTTATCTGTCTGAACCTCGCTCGGCATACGGAAAGTACGCGTAAAAGAACCGTAAGAGCGCTCAAACCTGTAATAATTTTTCTTTTCAACCTTCTCTTCCTGCTTTTTCTCTCCTGAAATAGTTATTTTATCATTTGTGATATTCACATCAATCTCCTCTTTTTTCATGCCCGGAAGCTCTGCCTTTACAACAACATCCCCGCCTTCTTCAAAGATATCAACCTTTGGAGCTATCTCCTCCATTTCAGGCATTTTCAGTCCCGGCCACCATGAGGGCCCGAATAATGAAAACGGCCTCCTGAAAAATTCATCAAACCTTTTCTCCATCTCCCCGAAAGGAGAAATAAGCGCCGGCGGGGTTTCCTTCCTTGTCAGTTCCTTTGTTTCTTTCTTTGGCATAATAACCTCCTGATAATAAATATTGTGTTTATTTCCAATTATATCTAAAGCAGATGATATTGCAAGGGACAAAATTTTCAGTTATTTCAAATGCTTTGCACAAGTCCGCTGATGATATGATAGAATTTTGATATGGCAGAAGAAAAAATATATGACTGCATCATCATAGGCGCGGGTCCGGGTGGGTTACAGGCAGCAATCTATCTTGGAAGATATAACAGAAACGTCCTCCTTATCGACAGGGGCGGAGGAAGGACACAGCACGCAAAACATATAGAAAATTTCCTTACGCAGAAGGCTATCTCCGGAAAGGAGATTATAAAGACAGGCCTGGAACAGGCAAGGAGTTTTAATGTAAAGATTGAAAAGGGGCTTGTTACAAAAGTCCTCAAAAAAGATTATTTTGAGATATATGCCGGAGAGAAAAAATATCTTTCAAAGTTTGCAATCGTATCATCCGGAGTCTATGATAATCTGCCTGGGATAGAGAATCTCTATGAATTTCTTGGAATCAGCCTTTTCACCTGTGTAGACTGCGACGGGTATAAAACAACCAATAAAAAACTTGTGATTATCGGAAATTCCATCAAGACAGTGCATCTTGCAATAGCGATGAGGGAGATGTTCACTAAAGATATAACACTCATCCTTTATACTGACAAGGCGCCTGAAGAGTATAAGGAAGAGTTGGAGGATGAGAACATACCCCTGATAATCGGCCGTCCCGTAAAGATAATCGGGGAAGAAAAGATGGAGGCAATAGAGCTTCAAGACGGCAGAAGATTCGAATGCGAGGTCATAATGTCGCACTTCGGATTTAAGCTGAATGACAGCTTCCTCCCGGGACTGAATCTTAAAAAAGACAGAGATGGTTTTAAATACATCGTAAGCACCACATATGAATCTTCTTTAAGCGGGCTGTATATTGTGGGCCCTCTGAACCAGGGAAATGACCAGGCAGTAATCGCGGCAGGAGAAGGCGCAGTGGCAGCTATTGATATTAAAAAAAGGCTGCTTGAACTTTGAGGATAACAATGCTGAATTAAATATATGGAGGAGTATGGACAATAAGAAAAAATTATTTGAAATAATGAAGAAGCTCAAAAAGGAATATCCTGAACCGAAGATAGCCCTGAATTACAGAACTCCATTCGAACTCCTTGTGGCCACCGTGCTTTCTGCGCAGACAACGGATGTTCACGTTAACAAAGTAACAGAAAAAATTTTTAAGAAATATAAATCCATTAAAGACTATGCGGATACCCCTCTGGATATGCTGAAAAAGGATGTGAGTTCCATAAATTTCTATAACAATAAGGCAAAGAACATCCAGGCCTCGGCGAAGATGATAATAGAAAAATTCAATTCGCGGGTCCCCAGGACTATGGAAGAGCTTGTAACTCTTCCTGGTGTTGCAAGAAAGACAGCCAACATTATCCTCTCGAATGTCTACGGCATTAATGAGGGGATTGCTGTGGATACACACGTCAAAAGGCTTACTTACAGGCTCGGCCTCACAAAGTTTGAAGACCCGGTAAAGATTGAAAAAGATCTGATGGCGCTTACTCCAAAAGAGGATTGGAGTAATATTTCTCATCTTCTGATATTTCACGGCAGAAAGATATGCCAGGCGAAAAAACCGAAACACAACGAATGCGTGTTATATGATATATGCCCGTCAAGGAATATCTGAGTTGCTTTTAGTCCGTATTACCGCAAAAGACCAAGCATAATCATTTTATTCCCATTGATTTTAATTATTTTTTTTATTTTCTCTTTTTACCCAAATATGCTATATTGCCACCGTAAAGGCAGAAACTACCCTTGAAGTAGATTATATGTTATCTGTGACATTGGAGAGGCATTATGAAAAATTCCTGTGTATTCATATCATATGATACGGAAACTGGAAAAGATTATGCTGAAAACCTATACGACGCTTTGACGAAGAATAAAATTTTATCGTTTTGCGCTTCAAATAATATTAAAGCTGGTGAAAACCTTCATAAAAAAATTGATAAGGTAATACATAAATGTAGTTATTTTGTTTTGATTGGAACATCTGGAACTCTTAGCTCTAATGAGGTGAAAAGAGAAGTCAAGCTCGCTAAGTCGCTAAATAAGAAAATTATAGCTTGCAAGTATAGATCGTTAAACAGAACTAAATTTTCAGATAGGCTTGATTTAAACACAAGTGAAAAACAAATTGATTTTGAAAATAGGTCAGATCTTGCTAACGAAGTTCTTCTTGAAATTGTTTCTGCAGAAGATAGGACAGATGAAAGTATAAACAATATTGATCCAAAAAAACTTGATAAAGAAGATAGTAGATACCCACGGGCAAGCCCGTGGCACTTTTTCACAGAACAAGCTTCGCTTGACCTGAATCCTGGCTTTCCTGCCATTTCACGTATTTGATTAT
>WPIF01000028.1 GCA_009773185.1 Nitrospirota bacterium
TCTCCTTTTACGCGCATGTTTTTCCGGTAACATGCATTATGAGTCAACGATTCCTTTTTATCCTTTACTTCGGTAACATTTATTGTGAGGCAATTCGCAAATGTTAGCCCCCTTTCATTTTTTCATGCTGCTGTACTATAATAATTTGGATTTGCTCCATTTAAGATTCTATAAGAATGTGTCATAGTTATGCTTGTTGGTTATAACAATAACGTAACCTATAAGGGAAAGGTTTATCATGCCCAGACAGAGGACAGCGGATTGAAAAATCCTATCATAGTCACGCTCTTGTACTATAAAGGCACTATCCTTGCTTCAAAGAAAATCAATTATTCCCACCTCCTCGGAAATAAAGACATCAAAGAAGCCGTCAGGGAGTTAATGAAGGAACAGCACAAGGCAATACTGAAAGAATTGATAGCAGGGAAATATACCGGCGAGGCTGAGGCCGGTAGCCCGGAGCCTGTAGCAGGTGAGAGCAGAGCAGAAGTACAAAATGCAGTAAGCGCGGGCCTTTCTGAACAAGGTTCAAAGGGCGATGCAGATAAAACACTTGATGACATTCTTCTGGACTATATAATAAAAAGGGAGAAAAGCAAATGACCCAGGTTAGGGATATCGGCCGGCTTAAGAAACAGGCCAGGACAGTGCGCGCCGAGATACTGAAGATGCTTACAGAAGCTGGTTCAGGCCATACAGGCGGTTCACTCTCGGCAGCTGATATTGTGACAGCGCTGTATTTTTGTAAAATGAGACACAATCCAAAAGACCCGGCATGGAAAGAAAGAGACAGGTTTGTCCTATCAAAAGGCCACGCCGCTCCTCTGCTGTACACGGCGCTTGCGCTTTCCGGATATTTTGATAAGTCATTGCTTAAGACATTGCGGAAGATTGGAAGCCCGTTACAGGGGCATCCATGCTCAAAACTGCTTCCCGGGGTCGAGATATCAACAGGTTCATTAGGGCAGGGGCTCTCTATTGCAAACGGGATGGCCATGGGGCTTAAGATGGACGGACTGAACTCTCGCGTCTACTGTCTCCTCGGAGACGGCGAGACACAGGAAGGACAGGTATGGGAAGCTGCAATGAGCGCCTCTCATTACAGGCTTGATAATATATGTGCAATAATTGATAACAACGGCCTTCAGATTGACGGGCATTGCTGCGATGTAATGGCGCTTGAGCCCATCGTTGGCAAGTGGGCTGCATTTGGCTGGCATGTGATTGACATTGACGGGCATGACATGGTGGCTGTAATTAATGCACTCGATGAGGCGGAAACAGTAAAGAAAAAGCCTACGGCAATAGTTGCAAGGACAGTTAAGGGCAAGGGAGTCTCCTTCTTCGAGGGAAAAGTCAAGTATCACGGGATAACTCCTACAAGTGATGAACTTGAAAAGGCATTGGGAGAACTAGAGGACATAGACAATGGGTGAAAGAGCAGAGAGCACGGGAGGGAAAAATATAGCAACGAGAGATGCTTATGGAGAGGCGCTTCTGGAACTCGGCAAAAAAAGGAATGACGTTGTTGTTCTTGATGCCGACCTTTCAGGCTCCACAAAAACAGGGGCCTTTGCAAAGGCATTCCCCGGAAGATTTTATAATATGGGCATTTCAGAACAGGATTTAATCGGGACAGCAGGCGGCCTTTCCCTTACAGGCAAGCTGCCGTTTGCCTCTACATTTGCAGTGTTTGAGACAGGCAGGGCCTGGGAGCAGATAAGGCAGACCATTGCCTATTCTCACCTGAATGTAAAGCTTGTTGCAACCCACAGCGGCATTACTGTTGCCGAAGACGGCGCATCACATCAGGCCATAGAAGACATAGCGCTGATGAGGGTGTTGCCAAACATGACGGTAATAGTCCCTTCAGACGGCATTGAAACAAAGCAGGTCATTGCCGCAATAGCAGACTACTGCGGCCCTGTATATGTCCGGCTGGGCAGGTCCAAGGTGCCTGTGGTAATGCCTGAAGACTATAAATTCAGCATAGGCAAGGCACATACATATCACACAGGGAAAGATGCAAATATAATAGCAGCAGGAATAATGGTAGATGTAGCGCTCAAGGCCATGGGAATCCTGAAAAACGAGGGAGTTGATGCCGGTGTAATAAACATGTCTACCATAAAACCGCTGGACAATGATGCAGTCCTCAGAGCTGCAAAGGCTTCAGGGCTTATTGTAACAGCAGAAGAGCACTCCATTATAGGAGGGCTTGGGGGAGCAGTGTGTGAATTCCTTTCAGAGAATTATCCTGTGCCGGTAAAGAAAATAGGCATTAAAGATACCTTTGGATGCTCAGGGCCTTCTGATGAATTGATGAAATTATACGGTCTGACTGCTGATAATATTGTGAAGACAATAAAAGAGGCGCTGAAGAAATAATTATGATACATTTTACCAATGTCTCCAAGATTTACGAAAACCATGCAGCCCTCAGGGATATAACCTTTTCAATAGAGAAAGGGGAAATGGCTTTTATAACAGGGCCGAGCGGCGCCGGAAAATCAACCCTTCTTAAGATTATTTATCTTTCTGAAAAACCTGATGAGGGCAGCGTAACAATTGCAGAGTGGGAACTCAGCAAGCTCAAGGAGTCCAGCATCCCTTTCTTGAGAAGGAATATAGGCGTGGTATTTCAGGACTTCAGGCTTCTGGACAACAGGAATGTATTCGATAATATTGCCATGGCGCTGAGGATAAGAGGGATGACGGAGTACGAGGTAAAGGAAAGGGTCATGGAGGTCTTGAAGACAGTTAACCTCAGGCATAAGGCTGATAGTTTCCCGAAGACACTCTCAGGCGGGGAACAGCAGAGGGTTGTTATTGCTCGTGCAATAGTCGGGGAGCCGACAGTGCTCCTTGCCGATGAACCTACAGGGAACCTTGACGCTGACACTGCAGCCGGAATTACAAGGATGTTCAAGGAGATAAATGCAAAAGGCACAACAGTGCTTGTTGCTACACACAACAAGGAACTTTTCAGAAATACCGGCAGGAGGGTGCTCAAAATTGACAACGGGACCATTGTAGGCGAGGAGATGGGCTGATGTATATATTATATTCTCTCAGGCTTGCTATTCAAAGCGTATGGCATGAAAAGTGGATAAACCTCCTCTCGGTGCTGACGATAGCAGCAGGCCTGTTCATGATCACCCTTACATTTTTTTCTGTTTATAACATGGATCTGGCAACAAAAAAACTTCCGGAGAAGTTTTCCATGATGCTCTACCTTAACAATGACCTGTCAGAGCAGGAGGTAGGGAACATAATGTCAACACTGAAAAAAAATATCGCTGTTGAGCGGGCAAGATATATCTCGAAAGACAAGGCGCTGGAAGAACTGAAGGGAGTTCTGAAGAATGCAGACTATGTGCTTGAAGGCATAAACGAAAACCCTCTTCCTGCATCCATAGAGGTAAAGCTGAGGCAGGAATCCGTCAGTATCTCAAAGGTAAAAAAGCTTGCCGCAGATATCAGGAAGATTAAAGGCATTGAAGAAGTAGAATATGGCGAGCAATTTCTGAACTCTATCCATTCCATAAAGGCAGGCGCGCAGACACTCGGATTGCTCATGATAAGCGTAATGTCCACGGGTGTTATATTTGTATGTTACAGCACCGTAAAGATCATGTTTTACCGCAGGAAGGAAGAGATAGAGACCTTTAAACTCCTTGGAGCAACGAGAGGATTTATAAGGGCTCCTTTTGTTATAGAGGGCGGCATCCTTGGTATTGGCGGCGGTGTGGTGAGCCTTATCGGCACAATGGCCTTATACTATACCCTGTTTTATAAACTGGCCCTTACTATGCCTATCTTCAAGATTATCGTGTTCCCATCCGAGGTATTTATTGCGCTTCCTTTTGTGGGCCTGGCGCTGGGCGTCAGCGGCGCCGTAATAGCATTGGGCAGGATAAGGTTTTCCTGAGAAGATGCACGATACACGATACACGATGCACGATACACGAAAAAGACAATCTCTCCATTTTGTATCCTGCATCTTGTATCTTGCATCAATTTTTATATTAAATGGCACTGCCTTTTCTGCTGAAACCCCCAAGGAAGAATACAAGAAGCTTCAAAAAGAGATTGATACGCACAAGGAAAAAATTGAGAAGACAAAAAGGGCGGAACATTCAATACTTGAAGAGCTTGACAGGACCAATAAAGACCTCAATCATGTGCAGTCAGAACTGAGAAAATACAGGGCTAAGCTCAGGATTACAGAAAATGAGATACACAAGGTTGAGGCAGAGATAGAGGCAAATAAGGCCAGGCTTGCAAAACAGGCCGAGTGGCTGAAGAGGAAACTGCGCATTATGCAGAGGCATGGATATTCAGGCGACATAATACTCCTGCTCTCGACCTCTGACGACATATCGCAGCTCATGAGGAGATGGCGGTATATAAAAGAGATAACCTTCTATGACCATAAGATGCTGGAGGGGTACAAACAGACTATAGATAATCTTGATAAACAGGAGAACCGTTTAAAATCGCTGCGAGCTGAACTTAAGGCGAATGAAGAAGACATAGAAGTGAACGAGGCATCTATTCTGGAGAAGAAAAAGGGCAAAGAGATACTCCTTTCTTCTGTCAGGAAAGAAAAATCCTCTTATGAAAAAATGCTGAAAGAACTGAGGGAGGCATCCAGCAGGCTCCTCGAGATAATAAGGCACGCGGAAGAAACAGAGGCTTATGCTGCCAAAGGTTTTCACAACCTGAAGGGAAGGCTCCTGTGGCCTGTTCACGGCAAGGTCACAATCCCGTACGGAGCCCAAAAGGACCCCCAGTTTAATACCCCTGTGTTCAAAAACGGCATTCACATAAAGGCAGAAGGCGATTCTAACGCAAAGGCGGTTTACAGCGGCAAGGTGGTATTTGCAGAATGGTTTAAAGGCTATGGCCAGCTTGTCATAATAAGCCATGGAGAGGGGTACCATACCCTTTATGCAAATTTAGCAGAGATTTTTTATAAGGTTGGAGATATAATAAAAGAACAGCAGGTAATTGGAAGGGTGGGGGAGTCAGGGACCCTGAATTCTTCAGGGCTGTACTTTGAGATAAGGTATAAAGGCAAACCGCTTGATCCGGCACAGTGGCTGAAAAAAAGATAACCTCTTGGCAGTTAAGAGGGGCAGATAGATTTGGAGGGTAAGAAGATAATGAAAAAGAAAAAACTTATTTTGATAATAGCGCTTATATTGGCTACTGCAATAAGCGGTATTCTCATAGGCCGGTTATCCGTTGGCATTGTGAGCGCAGAAGGCGAAGGCTATGAGGACCTTAAGATATTCACAGAGGTGCTTTCTATTGTCAAAAGAAACTATGTTGAAGACGTGAAGATAAAAGATATGGTCTACGGAGCGATAAAAGGCATGCTCAATTCACTGGACCCTCACTCGGGTTTTATGCCGCCGGAGGCCTATAAGGAAATGCAGGTTGATACAAAAGGTGAATTTGGCGGGCTTGGCATACAAATAGGCATAAAGGATGCAACCCTTACAGTGATAGCTCCTATTGAGGACACGCCGGCCTTCAATGCAGGAATAAAGGCAGGCGACAAGATAATAAAGATTAGCAGCGAGTTTACAAAAGATATGAGCCTGCATGATGCAGTCAGCAAGATGCGCGGGCCCAAGGGGACATCTGTGGTAATTACAATCATGCGCGAAGGCTGGAAAGAGACCAGGGATTTCACAATTGTAAGGGATATAATAAAAGTAAAAAGCGTGAAGGCTAAAGTCATAGAAGGCAATATCGGTTATGTGAAGCTTAGTCAGTTCCAGGAGCGTACCTCTTCTGACCTTGCAGCTTCACTGGCTGATATCACCAGGGAACCGGTGACTTCTCTTATTCTGGACCTGAGGAATAACCCGGGAGGGCTCCTGAACAGCGCTGTTGAGGTTTCAGGTCAATTCCTGCCGTCCGGAAAGGTTGTTGTTTTCATAAAAGGAAGGTCAGGAGAAAAAACAGAGTACCGTACTGAAAGTGAAGGGACTGCTGAAGCCGGAGGAGAAAAAACAAAACTTAAGACTATGCCCATGATCGTGCTGGTAAATCAGGGCAGTGCAAGCGCCTCAGAGATTGTTGCAGGCGCGCTTAAGGACTGGAACAGGGCTGTGGTGCTTGGAGTGCAGACCTTTGGGAAAGGCTCTGTCCAGAGCGTAATCCCTCTCAGTGATGGCTCAGGGCTCAGGCTCACAACTGCACGTTACTATACCCCAAAAGGGATTTCCATTCAGTCAACAGGCATAACGCCTGATATCGTCGTAAAGCTGGAACAAAAAGGCGATGCCAAGGAACATCCTGTCATAAGAGAAAAAGACCTTGAAAGGCATCTGAGGAATGATCAGTCCGATGAAAAGACAAAAGAACCAGAGGAGATGGCGCCTGTAGAAGTTGGTGAAAAAGACGATGTTCAGCTTCAAAGGGCAATAGACCTCCTTAAGTCATGGAAGGTATTTAAAGAACTGCCAAAGGCATCGTAAAAAAGGTGCATGATTCATGATGCAAGATGCAAGTTAACTGCAAGCTGTATCATCTTGAATCGTGCATCATGTATCTTGTATCCTTAAGAAAATGTCCAGAATTATTTTTGATATAGAGACTGCCGGCAAGGACTTTGACTCCCTTGATAAGGGTACCCAGGAGTACCTGCTGAAGTGGGCCGAATCAGAAGAAGATGTTAAAGACGTAAAAGAAAGCCTGTCTCTTTATCCCCTGACCGGTGAGATAATTACCATCGGCATGCTTAATCCTGAAACAGATAAAGGCGCAGTATATTTTCAGGCGCCCCAAACACCGATTGCCCCTTTTGAAGAAAACGGGATAAGGTTTGAAACAGGTTCTGAAAAAGATATACTTGAAAAATTCTGGAGTACAGTAAAGAGTTATAAAGAGATAGTAACATTTAATGGAAGGGGTTTTGACTGCCCATTTATACTGGTCCGCTCCGCAGTGCATAAGATAAAACCTACAAAAGACCTTATGCCCAACAGATATAACGGCTCCCATATAGACCTGCTCGACCAGCTTACTTTTTACGGAGCATCAAGGCGCAGATTCAGCCTTGATATGTGGTGCAAGACCTTCGGCATAAAAAGCCCCAAGGAAGGTGGCATAACAGGATATGACATTAAAGACCTGTTTGCAAACAAGAGGTATACTGATATCGCAAGGTACTGTTTCGGGGATATCAGGGCGACAAAAGAGCTTTTTCACTATTGGGAAAACTACATAAAGTTCTAATAATCTCCTCGGTTTTTTCATTTATAAGCTGTATCCTGCTTATTTTACTCCCCCTCCCATTTGAAACAACTCCCGATAATAAGTTATCATTTTTAGATGCTGATAAAACCATTTTCAACAACAGGAATCGGAAGCCTTCCATATACAGACCCTGGAGAGGCATGCAGGAATGTGCTCGAGACATTTGACATACCTTTCTGGCCTCAATTGCCCAGGTTGTCTTTCAGGGAATGGATGATACCGCAGTATTCAGAAGGCATGCCTTATGTGAAGATTGACCCTAAAAAAGAAACGATATGCATAGACAGAAGCAAAAGCGATGAGCTCGAAAGGTTTTATGAAAGCTATGAAGACAACAGCAGGATTGCAATCTCAGAGGATTATGCAAAAGGGCTGCATACATTTTTGAGGATAGTCAAACAAAGGTTCAAATTTCTGAAAGGGCATATAACAGGCCCGCTGACCTTTACGCTCGGGCTCAAGGATACAGAGGGGAGGCTTGTTTATTTTGATGAGGAATTAAGGGAGATAGCCCTCATGCTTCTTAAGGCAAAGATAAGATGGCAGATTGATGTGCTGAAGCAATTTGCAGATGAGGTGATAATTTTCATTGATGAACCGATACTCTCTGCATTAGGGAGTTCTGCATACCTTGGAGTAAACCCGGGCGAGGCCATGAGGCTGATTGAAGAGACCGCAAATACAGTGAAAGAGGCCGGAGGCATCTCAGGCATACACTGCTGCGGAAATGCCGACTGGCCGTCTGTGCTCAAAAGCAGCGTAGATATCCTGAACTTCGATGCCTATGGCTATTTTGATGCCTTGTCAATATATCACAGCGAGGTCAGGGGATTTCTTGAAAAAGGCGGATATCTTGCATGGGGGATTGTGCCTACAACAGATGCAATAAAAGATGAATCATTCTATTCGATAAAAAAGCGCTTTAGCTACGGGATTGAAAAACTGTCGAAATCAATCCCGTCAGACCTTATACTCTCCAGGATGATACTTACACCTTCATGCGGCACAGGCTCAAGGAGCATCGAGGAGACAGAGAAAATATTCCAGCTGCTTATCCGCATGGAAGAAGCATTTGCATGAAAAAGGGTATTTTTATTTCCCTCGAAGGCATTGAAGGCACAGGAAAATCCACACAGGCAAAGCTGCTCTCGGAATATCTTTTAAAAAAAGGGTATAAGACAGTGCTTACACAGGAGCCCGGAGGCACGCTGATAAGCAGCCAGATAAGAAAAGTCCTTCTCTCAACAAAACATCACAGGATGGATTATATGGCAGAGTTGCTGCTTTATAACGCGGCGAGAATCCAGCACATAAAGGAGAAGATACTGCCGGCGCTTAACAGCGGCAAGGTAGTCATAACAGACCGCTTCAGCGATTCGACAATTGCATATCAGGGATACGGAAGGGGCATAAGCCTTAAATTAATAGATGCCCTTGACAGGATAGCAACCAGCGGCATGAGACCTGACCTGACAATTCTCCTTGACCTTGATGTCGAGACAGGGCTTAGGAGAAATAAGAGAATAAACAAAAGGGACAGGCTTGAGCTTGAGGATGTCGAATTCCACAAGAAAGTAAGAGAGGGGTTCCTCGAGCTTGCGGCAATGGAGCCCGAGAGGATAAAGTTGGTAAAGGCATCAAAGGGGATTGATGAGGTGCACAGGGAGATTGTGAAGATAGTTGAGAAGGGTTTGAAATAAAATTCCCATCTTAAGTCGTCATTCTCGCGAAGGCGGGAATCCAGTGTTTCCTATCGCTTTAAATGATTTTTTTATTTTCTCTTTTTACCCAAACCCATACTTTTATATTGCTATTATTACATATTATTAGTATATTATGTCTATGATAAACACCCGTTTTGACTGGGACGAGGAAAAAGATAGAGAAAACCAAACTAAACATAATGTTTCTTTTGAAATGGCACAACATGCTTTTCTTGACCCTCAGCGCGTCATAGTTGAAGATGTCAACCACAGTTCAGAAGAAGAACGGTTTTACTGTATCGGTCGTGTCGGCGACGGCATTATGACCGTCAGATTTACTTATAGAGAAAATATCATCCGCATCTATGGTGCGGGATATTGGAGAAAAGGGAGGAAGATATATGAAGAGCAAAATAAAATATACTGATGAGCCGATGGGCAAGCTGAGAGCAGTTAAGGACTTTCTGCCGCCGCCGGAACAACTGGTATTGAAAGAAGAAAATGTAAAGGTAACCATTGCATTGAACAAATCGAGTATTGAGTTTTTCAAAAGAGAGGCACAACGTTACCATACTTCGTATCAAAAAATGATTCGGCGGCTGATAGATTTATACGCCTCACAACATAAAAAGAGTGCTTAACAAAAAAATCCAGCGAATGGCTGATAGCAACCGCTCTGTTCTGCCGTTAGCCCTCTAAACAACACAAAACTCACACCCAAAACCCACTGCATTGCATTTTGCTATGAAATGAATTATAATGAAACAAGGCATATTATTCCATCTATCCGGAGGATAAAACATAATGGCAACAGCAGTCAGAATATCAGAGAAGCTTGTAAGTGAGGCCAAAAAAATCAGCAGGATAGACCACAGGTCTTTGACCGGACAGATCGAGCATTGGGCGCTTATGGGCAAATGCGCCGAAGAAAATCCTGATTTAACTTACTCGCTTATAAAAGAGATATTGATTGGAATAGAAGAGCTGGAGCACGGCGAGAAATCCGAATATAAGTTTGGATAAAGATTATGCGAATATTTCAGTCACGGTCCTTTGAGCGGAAAGTAAAGAAGATATCCGCGCAGGAAAAAGGAATATTGGATAAGGAAATAAGGAAGATTGCTGATAATCCATCTGTTGGAGATGGAAAAAAAGGAGACCTCAGGGGAATATTTATTCATAAATTTAAGCTTAAGGCAGCAGAGTATCTCCTTGCTTACCGGGTTACCGGAAAAGATTTGGAGCTAATCATGCTCGGCCCCCATGAAAATTATTACAGGGATTTGAAAAACTATTTAAAGAACCGATGACCATTAAACATAAAGCAATAGCATTATTTTCCGGCGGGCTTGACAGCACCCTTGCAATCCTCACAATCCTGAGGCAGGGGATAGATGTGACTGCAATTACGTTCCTTACGCATTTCGGCTGCGATATCTCTGATAAGTCCTCCTGCTCGAAAGACCCTTTTTCAGCGGCAGAGAAATTCGGCTTTACTGTAAAGCTCTGCCACCTTGCGGACAAGTTCATTGAGATTGTTAAAAATCCAAAGCACGGCCATGGCAGGAATATGAACCCCTGCATTGACTGCAGAATACTTATGCTGAAGGAAGCAAAGGAGCTGATGAACATGACAGGAGCTGACTTTATAATAACAGGGGAAGTAGTCAGTCAAAGGCCCATGAGCCAGATGAGGAATACCATTTATATGATTGATAAAGAGGCGGGTGTAACAGGCATTGTCTTAAGGCCCTTGAGCGCAAAGCTTCTTGAACCTACGCTTCCCGAGACAAAAGGCATCGTTGACAGGGAAAGGCTTTATGGTTTTCATGGCCGTTCGAGAAAACCCCAGATGGCTCTTGCCAAAGAATTCGGGCTTACGGAATACCCGATGCCGGCAAGCGGGTGTCTTCTTACAGAGCCGAATTATTCTTACCGGCTAAGCGAGCTTCTTGAGCACAGCCCATCCCTGTCTTTAAATGACCTGAACCTTCTAAGGCTTGGCAGGCATTTCAGGATGTCTCCAACCTGCAAGGCGATAGTCGGGAGAGACGAAAAAGAGAATGACATGCTGGAGCAGTTTGCAGGAGGTGACGATTATCTGATGAAGGTAGACGATTTCGGAAGCCCGGTAACTTTTTTATCAGGAGAATGTGAGGAAGCTTTTATTCCTCTTGCAGCTTCAATCTGTGCAAGATATTCGGATGCAAGACATCTTCCTGAAGTTACAGTAACAGTCTTTAATAAAACAACTTCTTATACATTAAAAGTTGCTGCTGCTGACGAAAGCCTGCTTGAGACATGCAGGATAGAGAAGAAAAAGAGAGTCCTGGCTGCGAAAACATAAATTTTTGTCTGACGGCAGGAGATAAAATAATCACCCGAAGTTTTTAGAGTGAATACATATTGAAATTGGCTATTTGGAATTGGTATACTTAGAAAAAATGTTGTGAGGTGCTGGCATGGCGATAGGCAAAAAAAATGAGGACGGCAGAAGAGAATTCAGAGAGCAGATACTCGGGCATGTTTCATGTTCGTATGCCTCTGAGACAAATGAACCTAATTTTGACGGGATAATAATAGATATAAGCAACGCCGGGCTGGGCATGTTTACCCACAAACCGGTAACAGAAGGCGCCGGCTTAAAGATTCACGGGGAAGGCCTCTGGGAAAATTCCAAACATGCCACTGTGAAATGGTGCAGGAAAATAGCTTCTGACATATACAGGGCCGGGCTCGTTTTTAATTAAAAGGAATTACTGCTGTTTACAGCCTTACTGTCACGCCCTTTGACTTTAGGTATTCTTTAGCCTCTTTAATTGTATATTCCCTGTAGTGAAATATTGATGCAGCGAGGGCTGCGTCAGCCTTTCCATAAACAAGGCCTTCGTAGAGATGCTCAAGATTGCCAACCCCTCCTGAGGCGATAACAGGAATAGATACAGTTTCAGCTATTGTTTTTGTGAGTTCGATATCATAGCCGTCCTTTGAGCCGTCCCTGTCCATGCTTGTAAGCAGAATCTCTCCTGCCCCAAGTTCTTCCATTTTCTTTGCCCATTTTACTGCATCTATCCTCTTCATCTTTCTTCCGCCATGAGTGGATATGGCCCATGTCAATCTGTCTTTAATATTTTCGAGAAGGACTTCTTTTAAAGAGGGTTTGCTCACCCACGTTTCATCGTCTGTATAAGAGGTGTCTTTTATTACTCGTTTTGCGTCAATGGCAACAACAATGCACTGGCTTCCGAATCTCTCGGCTGCACGGCTTACAAAAAAAGGGTCTTTTACTGCAGTAGTATTTACGGAAACCTTATCACAGCCTGATTTCAACAGCTCTCTTATATCATCGAGAGTTTTAATCCCGCCGCCGACAGTCAGGGGCATAAATACGTCATTGGCGGTTTTTTCCACGACATCAAGTATGATTTTTCTTTTTTCGTGTGATGCTGTTATATCAAGGAATACGAGTTCGTCAGCTCCCTGCTTATCATAAAATATGGCGTTTTCAACAGGGTCGCCCGCATCCCTGAGATTAACAAAACTCACGCCTTTAACAACCCTTCCGTCTTTAACGTCAAGGCAGGGGATTATACGTTTAGCAAGCATTCAGCTTTTATCCTTTCCTGTACTGCCCATATATTTTAACAGTTCTTTTTCTTTTTCCCTCATTTTCTTCCCGGCATATTTACCTTTTTCATGGTCGTATCCAATGAGGTGGAGGATTCCGTGCACCAGCAACCAGCTTATTTCTTCCATGAATGAAAGCCCGTGCTCAGTTGCCTGTCTTTTTGCTGCCTGAAGGTTTATGACAATGTCTCCGAGCAGCGTTGTGCGTTGAGCGTTTATAGCGTTATAGGATTTTACGCCCAAAGCTTTACGCTTAACGCTATAACTCATCTGCGGAAACGAGAGCACATCGGTTGTCTTGCCTATGTGGCGGTGCATGGAATTCAATGCCTTCATCTTTCTGTCATTTACAAGGAGGATGCTGAGTTCGGCTTTTTTAAGGCCGAGCAGCCTGAGGGCTTCCCTTGAATTACATTTTAGCTTCTGCTGATTTATCTTTATTAGCCTTTGCCGGTTCTTTATTAAGACCTTCATTGTCGCGCTTTGGCAACTCCTGAGATTTTTTGGAATCCTCGTTAAAATTAAAACCCGGATAGTCAATTCTCTTGTGCATAATTCCTGTAAGTATATACGAGAAGTGGTTCTTTATTTCGGATATGTCTTTCAACGTAAGTTCGCACTCATCGAGCTGCCCTTCGAGGAAGATGTGATTTATTATCCTGTCAACAAGAGCGGCAATCCTTGCAGGTGTAGGGTCATTTAAAACCCGGGATGCAGCCTCGACAGCATCTGCCATCATAACAAGCGCAGCCACGCGGGTCTGGGGTTTTGGCCCCGGGTATTTATATTCATCTTCAGAAAGTTTTTCTTCGCCTTCCTGTTCTTTTGCCTTCTGATAAAAATAGGTCATCAGTCCTGTGCCGTGGTGCTGTTCTATTATATCTATGATAGGTTCAGGGAGTTTTTGCTGCCGTGCAAGTTCTACCCCTTCTTTTACGTGAGAGCTGATTATCATGCTGCTCATATGAGGCGTAAGTTTGTCATGTTTGCTCAGAGAACCACTCTGGTTTTCAACAAAATATTCAGGCATCTTAACCTTGCCTATATCATGATAATATGAACTGACTCTTGCAAGCAGGGGATTCACGCCGACTGCCTCTGCAGCCGCCTCAACAAGATTGCCTACAATTACACTGTGGTGATACGTTCCCGGAGCTGATATCATAAGGTTTTTCATGAGGGGTTGTTCCAGATCCAGGAGTTCAAGAAGGCTTATATCGGTTGTGACCTTAAACATGTATTCGAGCAGCGGAAGCATTACAGATACGATTGCTACAACGCTTATGCCTGAAGAAAGCGCAAACATCACGGATGAGGCTGCCTCTATTGTAAAAAATTTTCCGGTAAAGAGCAGCAGGAAGCTTGCAGTCATGGCATTTACCAATCCGACATAAAAGCCTCCCCTCAGAAGCGCTGACCGCTTTTTACATCTTATAACGCTGAATGCCGCAGTAAGGCTGCCTATAAATGCATATACAGGGAAAATAGCATTATTAAGCCATAATCCGCTGAGAAGGCTCACTATAAAAGAAAATACTATTGCAGTATGAAAATCGAATAAAAGCATAACGAGCATTGCGCCCACAGATATTGGTATGCCGAACAGGGTGCTTTCTATTGGTATGAAGCCAATCCCGCGGGCCAGATTTATTAACACATATCCGAAGAATCTTCCAAGGAACAATGTGCTGACAATCATAAAACCGAGTAGGACGAGCATATTATAATTTTTCAGGTAAGCTGGTTTATAACGCCGGATGTCTCTATAGAGGATGACTAAAAGCAGGGAGGCTGTAAGCACTCCTCCAATGAGATGCTCTATCCCGATATTCTCCTGTATTGCAATGGCAGATAGAAATCCAAATACAATAAGGAGCGAATATTTTTTTACGTCAGTTTTACTGACCCTTGTGGTCTTCTGTATGCCGTTTTTCATATCTTTCATATGCCCTTACTATTTCCTGAACAAGTTTATGCCTTACGACATCTCTCTCAGAGAAATATACAACCTTTATGCCTTCTACGCCATTTAATATCCGTTCTGCTTCTATAAGTCCCGATGTTTTTCCCGCTGGCAGGTCTATCTGTGTTACATCTCCTGTAATTACAGTCTTTGAATTAAACCCGAGCCTTGTCAGATACATCTTCATCTGCTCTGAAGTTGTATTCTGCGCCTCATCGAGTATTATAAACGAATCATTCAATGTTCTCCCTCTCATGAACGCCAGAGGCGCAATCTCTATGATGCCGCGCTCCATGAACTTGCTTGCCTTTTCAGCCTCTATCATATCAAAGAGCGCATCATAAAGGGGCCTCAGATAGGGATTAACCTTTTCGTACATATCACCGGGGAGGAATCCGAGTTTTTCGCCTGCCTCTACAGCCGGCCGCGCAAGGACTATCCTGCTTACCTGCTTTTTAATAAGGGCATTTATTGCCATTGCCATTGCCAGATATGTCTTGCCTGTGCCGGCTGGCCCTATCCCTATCACAATATCATAGTTCCTCATCGCTTCGATATACTGCCCCTGTACCTCTGTCTTTGGTATTATAAATCTCTTTTTTGAAGATACGGGGATGTTATTAAGGAAGAGATCCTTAAGGGAGGTGTCATGCCCCGGAGTTGTTGATTTTATGGCATAACGGATGTCTTCCGGCTTAAGCAGATAACCGTCTGAACTTATAGAGCGCAGTTCGTTGATGAGTTTTTCCGCTCTCTTTGCAGGCTCCGGCTCTCCCTGAATAAATACCTTATTGCCCCTGAAGCTTGCAGTTACCCCAAAAGCCTCTTCTATAAGCGTTAGGTTTTTCTCAAGCCCGCTGTAAAGAAAGGACAGTTCCTTTTCGCTGTCGAGTTGTATCTCTATTGTTACCGTGGTTTCTCCTGTTTATTAGCGCGGGGGAGGGATGAAACTTTGTCTTCCTCGCGGGTTTCTCCGTTTTTAGCGGTCACGAACGCGGCCTTAAGGCCCTCTGATTTTTTAAGTTTGAGGGCAAAGTCCTCTGCCTTTTCCCTGTCTGTAAATTCTCCTGTCCGGACCTTGAAGAGCTTTGCATTTTTTTCTTCCGCAGATTTTTTTATGTACGCTTTATATCCTTTTTTCTCCAGCTTGTGTTTCAGGGATAATGCATCCTTTGGATTTTTGAAAGCCCCTGCCTGAACCGTATATAGAGTTTCATTTTTCAGAGACTTTTGTTTGTTTTTTGCTGATAATCTGCCTTCACCTTCCCGTAGAGTCGAGTCTCCGGCCTTTACTGAAGAGGCAACGGGATTGTTTTCTTCCTTAACTGCAACTGTCTTCAGAGGCATTGTTTTATCCTGCGGCAGCTGTTCATTTGCGAGAGGAGGCTGGGACTGAGGGGCCGGCGCTGTCTCCTGCTGGGGTGGTATTGTAATTGCCTGTTGTTGTGCCCCGATTCCGGGAGGTTGTATACGTTTCTCTTTTAATACGGATGTGCCAACAAAATAACCGAGGGTAAAACTCAGGGCAGAGGTTACCACAACAATCGCAATAATGATTTTTCTGCCTGATATGGATTCTTTATGCCTTCCTTTACCGGTGCTGTATTTCATAAAATAAGCATAGCATCACCATAGGAGAAAAATCTATATTTATAGTCTATGGCTGTGTTATACGCTTCCTTCAGATTTTTTAAGCCGCAAAAGGCAGCTGTCAGCATAATCGGGGTTGAGCGGGGGAGGTGAAAATTTGTGACGAGTGAATCAACAGCCCTGAATTTGTAACCCGGATAGATGAAGATGTTGGTGTAACCATAGATGCATGATGCATGATGCGTGATGCACGAGCCGTTTTTGTGTCCCGTATCCTGTATCTTGCATCCTGTATCTTTCCATTGCCCGCTCATATATCCCTCAATTGCCCTTGTTGTTGTGGTTCCAACAGATATGACTTTCCTGCCTGAAGCCTTTGTTTTTTTAATCTCATCAACAATATCTGCATCTATCTCAAAATATTCTGAATCCATGGAGTGTTCCTCTATATTTTCTGCCTTTATCATTTTAAATGTCCCTATGCCGACATGCAGTGTCAGATATCTTACATTTACACCCTTTGCCTTTATCCTGTCTATCAGCTCTCCGGTAAAATGAAGCCCTGCGGTTGGAGCTGCAATCGAGCCCTGCTGTTCCGCATATATTGTCTGATAACGTTCTTTATCAATTTGTTCAGGCCTGCGTTTTATGTATGGAGGCAGAGGCATATCCCCATATCTCCAGAGGTTATCCATAAAATCCCCTGAATATGTGAAACGTGCAACCCCTCCTTCTATCTCTGCTGAAAAGCCTCCTGATATTGATAGACTGCCGCTCCATTTCTTCTTGGATAATATCTCCCAGGTATCAGGCTCAATCTCTTTCACAAGGAGGATTTCCACCTTCCCGCCTGACGGCTTGGTTCCTATAAGCCTTGCCGGAAAGACCATGGTGTTATTAAGTAAAAGCATATCTCCTTTATTCAGGTACTCTGCGAGGTCATGGAATTTTCTCGATTCTATTTTACCGTCTCTGTGAAGCACGAGGAGATTTGACCTGTCTCTTTTTTCAGCAGGTTTTTTTGCTATCAGCGAATCCGGAAGGGAAAAGTCAAAATCAGCGGCCTTCATATAACTGGATTTCTGTTCCCGGATAAAAGGATGAGAGGATTTCTTTGTAACTCTTGCCTTTCTTTGCCATCTCAAGCGCACTCCACTGGCAGAGGCCGACCCCGTGGCCATATCCTTTGCCTTCAAAGATTATCGAATCGTTGTCTCTGACCAGGCTGAAATTGGTGCTTGGCAGTTTTTGCCAGCCGAGCAGCCTTCTTAGCTCAGTGGACTTGATTGTTGCAGTTTGCTCAGATTCACTGTCTATTTCCAATTCCTTTGTCCTGCCGGTTGCTGTATAAGATTTTATTTTTATCCCTTTTATGCCTGAAATATTTAAAGATTTTTCTATTTCAGATATCGGGATATTTCTTTCCCACACCCAGTATGGAGAGGCCTCACAGCTTGCCTGTACCGACTTGAGATAGGGATAGCTTTTTCCAAAAACTTCTTCAGGCAGTTCGGTCCTGTCTCCTGCTGTTGAGTGATAAAAAGCCTCTATAGGCTTATTGTTAAAGGTAAGTATTTCCCCCGATGTTTTTTCTACTGCATAGGCTATCCTTGTGTCAGAGGAGTTTCCCTTATAAACCTGATGCAGCACAGATGATGTAAGATGGTAATAGGAGTTTCCATTTGCATTTTTCTGATATACAGCATAGGTCCTTGAAACAACCGCCTGCGCCTTGAGCGCCTCCATCTCCCAGTTTGCCCCAACCTCGGCCAGTACAACACTCTTGATGTAATCTTCAAAAGGTATTTCATTTATAACGTAAAGTCCGTTTTGGCCTTTCCATACTTCAATCGCGCCTGTATAATGAACTCCACTGACAAGGAGGTCTCCTTTCATCTTATCCCCGATTTTTTCCAATTGTTCATTTTTTCCAGGGACACGCGAATAGTTTTCGTCTAATATAAGAACCTTTATCGTGGCAGCATATGCGACAGCTGACAGCTGACAGCTCACAGCTATCAGAGAAAATAAAACAAGACACGTTTTTAAGCTAAATGCTTTCATGTCACCTGTCACCTGAAACCTGACGGCTGGATTTTTGCGTATCTCTCCATCTCCGAATAGATGCAGCCGCAATATTTCTGCCTGTAAAGGCCAAGCTCTTTTGACATCCTGACGCCTTCTTTCCATCCGGGCCTGAAATCCTCGTAATAAAACTGAACTGAATGCCTTTTCTCCATCTCCCTGCCTGTTTCTATTATAACATCATGCTTCTGATAAGGGCTCACAAGCAGGGATGTTGTAAAACCGTCAAGCCTCATTTCCTTTGTCTTTCTTGCTGTCTCATCCAGCCTCATCTCATAACATATGCGGCAGCGGTTCTCCCCGCCATTGTTTGTTCTTTCTATAAACTCCCTGAGGCCGTAATAATCTTTATATTCTATATTGAGTTCCCGGAGTTTTTGAAGTTGTTTTACTGCATCGAGGCGCAGACTGTATTCGGTATAAGGATGGATATTGGGATTGAACCAGAGGCCTGTTATAAAAATACCCTTCTCAGTGAGAGTTTTAATGGGATAGAGACTGCAGTTTGCGCAGCAGAGATGCATCAAAAGCTTCATTATATATTATAACCAATTACATCTTTTGTTATACGCGGTATTGAAAGTCTGGCCTGAACATTTTTGCCGATAATAACTTGCCTATAATAAGACCAAGAATAGCCCCGGCCAAAACATCAGAAGGGAAGTGTGAGAGATCCTGAATCCTCTCAACACCCACAAAAATAGCAAACCCGTAAAAAACAAGCCTGTATCTCGGAAAATAAAGCGTGAGGATGTGTGCCAGGCAGAATGCGAGGGTTGTGTGACCTGAGGGGAAGGAATCATAACTGTTTTTCCATGAGGGGCCTATAAATACTGTATTGTCAGTTAACCGTGGTCTGGCCCTGCCGATAAGGTGTTTTAGGGACTGGACAAGAATGCTGGCAGAAGCAAGGCTGATAAATAAATGGCTGCCCATATCAGATAATCTGCTCTTATAAAATAACCTGCCGTATAGATAAAGCATAAAAGCAATAATTATCAGCGTTGAACCATTGCCAGCAACATCTATACCACTGTCTAAAGATTCCAGCCACAAATAAACATTAGTGTGCTCTTCTCGAAAATGCTTGAACCATATGATGATTGCTTTATCAGGGCCAAAGAAAAAAACAGGCAATATAGCTGCAATGCAAAGTAAAATTTTATTTTCTTTCAAGTAATGCATATCTCCCATCATTTTCCAATAAATTAAACCCCAGAACCTTCAGAGTTTCAACATCCTTCATTTTTGCGATGGCAATCAATATACGATTATCGCTTAAGAAAGGCAAGAGCTTATTTCTGTCGCGAACATTTATCACCTTATGATCTGAGTAAAAAACAATGCTGGGATTGTTCATCCTGTAAGCGATTATCCCTCCATACGTTTCTGACTGATGGAGCCTGTCCTTTGCATACAAACTATACCTGTAAAGTGTACCCTGAAGATACTGATTTGCATCAGGCAGCACCTTTGTCAAAAGCGTAAAGAAAAAAATTATTGTAAGAAACGAAAGAACATGATAGTAGCCCTTCCCGGTAAAGACAGTGTAAATACCCAAAGCTGTCACGGCAATCATTATTGAGGCAGCAGCGATCGTCCAGCCTGTGTCATAATCTCCTAATCTTGATATATATTTTTCTAAAAGCACAAACCCGATGCTTAACACGAGTGCCATAACTGAGATAAAAACATTTGAATATCTCCTCCATTTGTCCTGCTCATGCATCCCTGAAGAAATAAGTATCGCTATAGCCGGGATTGCGGGGAGCACATAATTTGGCAGTTTGGTTGTGGAAAACGAGAAAAAGACAAAAATAAATACAAACCATATTAATGCAAATAAACCGGCTCCGGAGTTCAAAGTTCGTAATTCAAGGTTTTCCCTATCAAAAACATTTCTGATCCCGGCTGGCAAAAATGCAATCCACGGAAACAGTCCTGCCAACAATACAGGAATGTAATAATAAACCGGGCCTCTATGTCCTGATATAACTCCGGTGTATCTGGCAAAGTGGTGCTTTATAAAGAATTGCTGGACAAATTCTCTGCCATTAGTCGCTATCTGGGCGATACACCATGGCGTCGAGAAAACCAAAAAGAGAACAATTCCCTTCAGGTTGAATACCTTTTTAATCCCGGCCGTTCCTTCTGTTACTGACAGATAAATAACAGCGATCCCAAAGGGAAAGAACACGCCTATTAACCCTTTTGTCAGAAAGGCTAAGGCTGAAAATATGTAAAAACCATAAATATAACTTCTTTTCTCATTAAGGGAAAGATAAATGGAGAATAGAGAGAGAGTTATAAAGAGGGTCAATGCCATATCTGTTACGGCAGCGTGAGAATAAGCAAGGAAAAACATTGACAGCACCAAAGAACCCGCCGCATGAATGGCGCCCTTTTCATCAGAGAAACGTCTTACAAAAAAGAAGACTGACAGCGCCAGGAAAAAAGAAGCCAGTGCGGATGGGAACCTTGCCCCAAATTCATTTATACCAAAAACTTTATAGGACCCTGCCATCAGCCAGTAAAATAAAATGGGCTTGTCATAGCGATTTTCACCATTGTAGACTGGCGTTATCCAGTCTCCTCCCTGGACCATCTCCTTTGTCGCCTCTGCAAATACGGCCTCATCAACATCAAAAAGCGTAATAGAGCCGAGCCTGAAAAAAGATATAAATATAACCGGGATGATTATGATAAGCAGAACCTTTGTCATTAATGGCTGTTCTCCTCTATTTTACCCATGGTATTCTGCATGAAACAGGGCGAAAAAACAAGGGTAGGCGATATTAGTCCATACCTGCCAAATACTTCATGCCTGATATTGTTTTTGCCGCCCTTTTTTACAGAATACATCACAACTGCGCTGTTGCTCCGATACTCACCAAGTCTCTGGCCGGTGAGCGCTTAAGACATCGACATGATGCCCCGCCTTCCTTATAATAGGAATAATGTATTTCCTTGCAATCTATAATCTCCCTGAAGACAGGACAGCTTTGGCACCGGCGCTGGCATCTGTTCTGGGAATCACCTCCTATGAAACAAGCGTTCGCCTGCGGGTTCCGGGGAGCGGGCCCCTTGTAATTGCCACCTTCGGAGAGAGGGTTGCAGCCGAAGGGGCCAATCGCAAACTCGAAGCCTCAGGACTCACCACGGTCATGATCTCAGACGAAGAGAACACGGGCGCACAAAAGGAATTTCCTGTGCGGACGTTCAGATTCAACGGCCATGCGCTCCATGCGGAGTCACGGCAGCGGGAGGCTCTAGCCGTTGATTATCAGAAAATCTTCCTGATAATCCGTGGCACGGGCATTAAACAGGAAACATCCACCGAGACTACGACAGAGCAGAAGTTTGATATTGGAAAAGCTATTCTCACAGGCGGGCTGATAATGTCAAAAACCGTTAAGACCATTGAACAGAAGATAATAGAAGAACGGGAAGGGTTTCTTTTCGTCTATGCCGAAGGAGTCCTGCCGCTTGTATTTCGGGAAGGGCTGCTGGACTATAGTTCCCTCGGACCGGCCCTTCAGCCTTCCAGTCTGGCCAATTTTACTACGCTGCTTGCTGAAATACGGCGCCGCTCTCCTCATGCGCGCTTCGATGACCGGCTTACCAGCAAGGCAGGCCAGGTACAGTTGCTCGGCCCCTTGCTCGATGTGCATAGATATATCGGGGTTGCAATCGAGCTTTTAGTGAGGGTATTGCGGTAAGTCCCTGCTTGAAAAGTGAAGCAATTGAAGCCTCCCGAAAGTTATACTATAAAAAAGAAAGATATTTAAGTCTCTTGCAAAAGTTTCATTCCAAAGCTTTGTTACGCGGAGGCAATTTTTTTATGGCAGAAGAAATTGTATGGGGGAAAAGCCTTAGAAGCGCTTTGGAGCAGGCAAGAACAGGAAATAAACTCGTGCTTGTTGCTTTTTTAAGTCGGGAGTGCGAGGCATGCATTAAAATGAACAAATGCACTTTGATTACTGAAAGCGTCAGGGAATATATAAAAAAATATTTTGTCCCTGTTAAATATGAATCAGGTAAAGATTCCGACCAGTTCATGAGGTTCGGTGTAACGGAAAAGCCCGCAGTCATTGTGTTTGATTCTGCCGGCAATGAAATACTCAGGAAAATAGGCTACTTCGAGCCGGGCATATTTATAGAAAAGCTCGAAAAGGCCAGGAAAAAAGCTGCACACAAAGCAGTTCGCCAATAAAAAATGCTATTGTATAAATAGCTGCAGCAAAGCAAAAAAGCAGAAGGCCGGTCTCCCCAGGCGACTCTTCGAGGCGAGAAGCGCGGGAGTTCAAAAGAAAATTTTTTATTAGGCAGCAACCATCTTATTTAAAACCCAGGCTCAGACTTTTTCCCCTCTCTTCCCTTCCAGATAATCTCCGAGCAGCCCCCTGCTGTGCTCGTCGTCATGGCAATAGATGCAGAGGTTTTCCCAGTTGGAGCCGTCAGAAGGATTGTTCCGGTGGTTGCCGTCTTTATGATGCACTGTGAGGAGGCGCCGGTCTTTGGAATCAAACTCCCTCCCGCATTTGGCGCATATCAGGCCGTGGATCTTCAGGGATTGCTCTCTGTAATCGGAGACAACAGGGGCATTGCCCTCTTTTAATTCCCTGATGATTTCAGCGGCGGTCTTGCCTGCTGCGGGTTTTTGCGGCATGGGTTTTCTGAATTTTATCCGCTGTCTGCTTCCCAGAAACTCACCTCCTGTGATGCAGTATTAAAACATAAAAATCAAATGAAAGGCATTCGTTTATTATAAACTCTCTTTAGAATTCTGCGGAATCTCTTTTTGAATGTTCCATCACAAAGAACGGCGCATGATTTGAGGTGAATACAGGAGGGTCATTTTTCAGGATATTTGAAACTACCGGGTGTCTCGTAAATTCATTCTCAAGAAACAGCCGGACACGCCTCCTGTCCCATCCCTCCGGATGGATAAAGTCAGTGTACAGGGAAAGGTCTCCCTCATAAAATTCCCTTGTCTTTATCCCTGAGCCGGCCTTTCCGCAGACAGGCATATTGAATACCGCGAGGTTCAGGAAGCTGATGCTGTCGCTGTGCCGGGCAGTAAATTCAAGTGTCTTCCTTGCACTCATCTCTGTTTCCGCAGGCGTGCCAAAAATAAGATAGACATAGGCGGCAATTCCGGCATTTTTCAGATTTTTCAGGACAACTGAAGCTGTCTCAACATTGATCCCTTTCTCCAGACTCTCCAGTACTTCCTGGTCCCCTGATTCAATTCCGAGCTTGAGCATAACGCACCCTGACCTTCTCAGCGCAACGCAGAAATCCGGGTCAGCCAGAAGGGGGCTGATGCGGCTGAACCCGTACCAGGGAATGCCGGCGTTGTCAGCAGCAAGGGACTTGAGGAGAGCCGGGCTTATGGCGTTGTCAAGAAGATGGATAAGCACTGGATGAGTATTTTCTTTCAGAGCTCTTAAGTCCGAAATTACCTGCTGCACCGGAATGGGGACATAAGGATTTCCCTCTGCCTTTTCAGGACAGAACCCGCACCTGTTCCAGTAACACCCTGTTGATGCGCTGTAGGGAAGTACAAAACCCGGTGAAAGGTATTTATCTCTTTGCAGAGAAAGATAATCAGGCATTGGCAGTTCTTCTTCCGTAGCAGCAAGGCCCAGAAGCGAGAGGAGCTGATATTCGCCGGGGCCTGCCACGAGATGGTCAACAAGGCCTGAAAAGGGGTTTTTCCACCGGGGATTCTTCAGCCATGAAGTAACAAGCCCGCCTCCCAGAATTATTCTCACTCCCGGGAATTCGCGCTTTATGAAACCTATCATCGCAAAGGCGCATAATGCCTGGCTCAGATAGTTCAGGGAGATACCGGCAAATGAAGGCTCTTTTTCGCGGAAGAGCCCTTCGAGTCTTATCCGGAAATATGGATAAAAGGGGTTTAGCTCAGGCTGTTCTGCGGCGTTCAGGAGGTCGTTGCTTTTTAATGGAGACATGTCTTTAAGCTCGTAATTTGCCAGGCCCACTACTGAACCCGTCAGAGAGGCTTTGCTGAGTACCCTGCCAATGTCGCTGACCGTTCTTTTGTATCGGTCAGGATGGCGGTACAGCCCCGGGTTTCTAATGGAAGAAATGTTTTGTTTAATATTTTTGAAAGCCCTTCTTGTCCATGCATCTTTTACTTTTTCTGCGGGAAAAGGCATTTGAAGGAGATAGAGCAGCCCCTCTATATTTGCATCGAGAAGACGGTGCTCAACTTTATGCCTTCCGAGCATACCTGAGAGCCTTGATATGCCGGCAGGCGGTTCGCATGGTTTTGCAACCGGAGGGTAGATAAGGAGTATCAATGGCCTTTCCGCTATCTTGCCTTGAGCAGTTTTTCTACTGTAGGGAAAAGCCCTATGTCAGTATGGGGAAGGAACAGCGCCGACATATATTCGTCCATGAAATTCCTTGAAACAGACAACTCCATGTATGTCATTTTGTGAGCTATATCTTCTGCCTCTTTTCTTAATTTCTCAGAAAGAAGGCAAAGGTAAGCCCCGGCAATTGATGTATTTCCGAGGAACATGAACTTTTCTTTTGGAAGGTCAGGAAGCATTCCAAGAATAATCGCCTTATCCACATTAAGATAATTGCCGAATCCGCCTGCAACATAAATCCTTTCAATGCTGTCCAGAGTAAAGCCGACTTCCTTAATGAGGAGAGATATGCCTGCATAGATTGCAGCCTTTGCCCTCAGGACATTCTCTATATCAACCTCTGTGAGGACAACGTCCTTTTCTCCCCTGCAAAAAACAAATTCAGGGCCTTCATCTCCTTCTTGTATCCTGTCAGTCTTTATATCCCTGACAAACTTTCCCCTCTGGTCTATTACTCCGGTCAATAACATCTCTGAAATGGCGTCTATCATTCCTGAGCCGCATATTCCTGTCGGCGTTGTATTGCCTATTACAGAAAAAGAAGGCTCAAATGTGTCAGGCGCAATCTTTATTGCCTCTATTGCGCCCTCTGTGGCCCTCATCCCATGCTTTATTCCGCTTCCCTCGAAACATGGGCCGGCAGAGCACGCGGCTGTCATAAGCCACTCGTTATTACCTACAGCTATCTCTCCGTTTGTGCCGATATCCATGAACAATGCTATCTCGCTGCTTCTATGCATCCTGGAGGCAAGAACGCCGGAGACAATATCCCCTCCGACATAACTGGCAACACATGGAAGCGTATAGACAGGCGCCTGTTTGTTAATATTAAGCCTTGCTGTGCCTGCCTTCCATAAAGGGAAAAAGTTTACCGCAGGTATATACGGCTCTTCCCTTATGTAACGCGGGTCAATGCCCCAGAATATATGGGACATGGTCGTATTGCCGGACACAACAGCCGACTCAACGTGTCCCGGTTTAATTTTATGCTTCTCTGTAATGGTCCTTATAAGGTTATTGATATCTTCTGCAACAACATCCCTGAGTTCATTAAGCCCTCCGCGTTCTGTTGCATAGATTATCCTTGTTATAACATCGTCTCCGTGCCGTATCTGGGAGTTATATGTCATCCCGACATCAACAAGCCTTCCGTCAGAGAAGTCAATCAGGTAAACAACAATTGTTGTGGTACCTATATCAACCGCGAGCCCGTACCTTGAGGTATCTCTCCTGTCTGTTATAAAAATAGCCTCTGCACCGTTGACATGGGCAAGGTCTATGTCCCAGCCCGAGCTTCTCATGGAATCTGCCATAGATAAGACAAAACCATGAGAAAACCTCATCCCTGTCATGCCTTTGGTATTCAATTCTCTTTTTAATCTTTCGAGGTCGCTTATATGGTCTTCAATGGAAGGAGGCGGGAGTTTGACACTGACTTTATTCACTATCGGAGATATCTTCCCGTCAAGAGATTTGAAGAGTTCCGCAAGGTCCTTTGATTTTGAAAGGGCGATTTTGTCTCCGATGACAAGCCTGGAGCTCTCTAACAGCTCTACGGAGATTTCCTGCTCAGGAACAGTCTGGCAGGCAAGGACAATTCCCTTGTCCCTGTCGCCCTTTGAAATCTTCCCTGCCTTTGCTGTCCTGTATTTGCCGGAGAGCACCTTTACACGGCATTTGCCGCATGTGCCCTTGCCGCCGCAGGAAGAGATAAGATATTTTCCGTGTCTCTTGAGGGCAGAGAGGATATTTTCTCCCTCTGCAATTGAAATCTCTTCTCCTGTTGCAAGTTTAATGTTCATATAAACTCATGATTAATGGAGGGGTTATAGCATTTTCTCTCATTCTCGTCCCGATGAAACCGGGACTCCGAGGTTTTGCCCGCTTTATATCTGATGTTTGCTGTAGGAATTGCGGGCAAAAAAACCGCTCAAATGCTATAACCCCTCCATATCTTTTAATTTCTACTTCGCCATCTCCACAAGCTTTTCTGCTATCTGGACAGCATTAAGGGCTGCGCCTTTCCTCAGATTATCAGCAACAATCCACATGTTTATCCCGTTCTCTATGGATTCATCCTCTCTTATCCTGCCGACATAGGTCTCGTCCTTGCCGGCAATATTGACAGCCAATGGATAAATATTCTTTTCAGGGGCGTCAAACACAACAATGCCCGTGGCCTTTGAAAGCAATGCCCTCACATCGTTCGGAGTAAGTTTTTTCTCTGTTTCGATATTAAGGCTCTCTGAATGACACCTGAAAACAGGCACGCGCACAGTTGTTGCGGTGAGCCTGATTGAGTCATCCCCCATTATTTTTTTTGTCTCATTCACCATTTTCATTTCTTCTTTTGTATAACCGTTTTCAAGAAACTTGTCTATATGAGGAAGCACATTAAATGCAATCTGGTGCGGATAGACATTGCATTTTATCTCCTTAAAATTCAGCAGGTCTGCTGTCTGCTGAAGTAGTTCATCCATTGCCTTTTTGCCTGTGCCTGAGACAGACTGAAAAGTAGTTACGACAACCCTTTTTATCTTTGCAGCATCGTGTATGGGCTTTAGGACCACAACCATCTGGATGGTGGAACAATTCGGATTTGCAATAATCCCCTTATGCCACTTAAGGTCATGGCTGTTCACCTCAGGCACAACCAACGGCACTTCCGGGTCCATCCTCCACTGGCTTGAATTGTCAACAACAACACACCCTGACTTTGCTGCAACCGGAGCCCATATCTTGGACCTCTCAGCGCCAGCAGAAAAAAGGGCGATATCTATACCTTTAAATGAGCCTTCATTCAGGCTCTCAACAGGAATCTGCTGCCCCTGGAATTCAAGGGCCTTGCCCTCCGAGCGTTCAGAGGCAAAGAGCCTGAGCTTCTCAACAGGAAAATCCCGCTGCTCAAGCGTTGCAATCATCTCATTGCCGACTGCGCCTGTTGCGCCCACAACAGCAACAACATATTTTTTCTTCTTCTTAAGCATTTCAGTAAATCCTTTCATTGATTAATTGAATTTATTAATTTATCACAGAGAGGGTAAAAATTTCTATAATTGCCTCAGAGAGGCTGGGTTACCTGCGCAGGCTTTCTACAACCTTAGCGCCGTCAAGAGCGGATTTGAAGGAGGAGAGTTTTGAGAGGGTGTCGTTCATTTAAGACTGTTTTGAATCTGTTTTGACAGTTTAGGCAGTTCTTACTTGACATAAATCAGGCTCCTTTTAATATCTTCCGCTATATGTCTGTATCTCGGGCTATGAAAACTTTGTTTGAAATGCTCGAAAGTTGCCATGTCAACTTTTCTCCCAAGTTTTGCTTCAAGCCTGTCGGCTAGCGCGATAAACTCAAAACCCAAAGTCTTTCGGAGGTCCACAAGAACATCCACATCGCTTTTTTTATTCTGTTTACCCTTCGCAAAGGAGCCATACAGCATTATCCGTTCAACACCGTATTTGTCCTTAAGATAAGGCATTTCTTTCCTGAGGATTGAAATAACCTTTTCCTGCGACATCACATGGGGCTTCTTTGTTTCTCTCTTCATATAATACCCTCACTTTGTTCGTTGCTTATATATTACCAATATGCCTGTCGGCAGACAAGTCCCTATCTGTCGAGGGCGGATTTGAGGGAGGAGAGTTTATTTAGGATGTCGTTCATAAATAAGGTGTGCAATTGAAAATGCATTTGGCCATTTTTGCTTGCGTCAGAACTTAGCAGTTCCAAACTCCTTTATCTTCCCAAGTATCTCATTCGACAAATTAGAATCTCCAATTAGTAAAGCTATTTGCAGGGCAGCAAGTAAGCACATGCTGCCAGAGAAGGTCAAAACTTTAATTGCCTCCTCATCGGCATAGTTAGGTCCCAAGGAATCTGCGGATAAGCGACGGCTCACCTGAAAGTAACCAGTGTGTGCAAAACTGTTCATGGGACCCCAGTATTCTTCCTTGATGCTACTGAGAACTCCTTCTTTGAAGCTTTCCAATTGCTCAACCTCTTGAAGAACATTATTAAACCCCTTGCGAAGATTGTCATTCCTGTATTGAATTAATTCATCTTCAGTGGCACAGTTATGCAACCATATGCCTCGCACACATGCCTCGAAAATGACCCTAATCAATGCGCATGCAGTCCCAAAGTGGCCGTTTTCGCAGAGCACAACAATTCCGTTATGATGCTCAATTGCCACATCGAAACAACCAGCGGGTAGAGCAATGCGGGGGCTTGCCGAAATATTTTTTCCGCCTATGCGTTCAAGCACCCAGTTACCGAGTGCTTTATGATATTCCAGAGCAGGCGTAATTCTGTTGCGAGTTAGATATCTGAGTTGTTTTTCATATTTGCTAATATCAAACGCTTGATGCGTAAGGTTCACTTCAGTACTGGTGACTTTTCTGTTATGGTAACTAACGAAATATAGCAATTTCCCCAGTTCCCTCGCATTGTTGAAGTTGCTTTCCAAGTTGAATGTAATGCCCTCTTTGATCTCTGCCAATTTTTTCTCTTTATTGTCACCCCAATTGCGCAGAGCGGAATAGATATCAAGGCAGTAATATCCATCTTCATCTTTGTAGAAAAAACTCTCGATGTTGGGGTAAGAAATTTCTTCGAGATATTTACGCAAGGGTTCATCAAGTACAATTCGCGGGTATTCCGCCTTTTTATTTTCCAATGTAACAGCCATGTTATGTGCCTCGCTGAAAACAAATAGTTGCTTCTCCCTTTCACTCTCGTAGTGGTTGCCTATCGAAATACCGCCTCTTAGTAGGTAGCCCATCTTGGAAATGAAAAGAGTAGCGAAGAAGGTCATCACTGAGAAATAGGTTTCAATACGGTTTCCTACCGTAGTTTGCTCATCCCATGTTTTACACCTAAAATTGATATTGGAAAGGGGCAGGGTGAATATGAAGCTGTCAGCAATGCATCTCACCCCAATTGAATCAGCAATTTTTTTCAAATAATCCTGAGTTTCCACATCGGATTTATCGTCTACGCTTTCCAAGAATATTTCGCGCAATTTCCGTACCGCATTCACCGACATCTCATAAAACAGGTCTTCCATTCTTTTAACGAGTTCCGGTTTCTTGGCTACCCGTTCAACAAGGTCTTTGTATCCCAGAATATCAATGTATGCGACTATTGCTTTTTCGAACATGCTTGTTTCAATTGCCTTAGTAAAAATCAGAGTTTTAATTTATTCTCTAAAAACAAGGTTGTCGCAATTTGCGACCACCGCTGCATTCTTCACAGCCTAAACCTCTCCCTCTTCCCTGCCAGAAACTTTGCCTTAATCAGCTTTAACTGCTTATCAATCTCAGAGAGAACCTTATTAACCTCTTCCTCTGAATATTCATAAGAACTCTTGTTAGAGCAGTTGCCGAGGATTCTGATTTTTTCTAGGATGTCGTTGGTACGTTTTGCGGCTATTCTTTTAAAGCGCTCATTTCTTGTCTCGTCAGTCATTTACTTCTTTCTTTCCTTTTTTTTCATCTTCTTGATTTCCTGCAGCATTTTTAAATCCTCAAGGTCTTTAGCCCTACCGGCTGCCTTTTTCATCTTTATCAGATCATTAAGGCTAGCGAAATAAACAAATGTTTTTCCAAATTTCTCCCTTACTTTATTCCTCCATGCCTCATCAAAGCTGATTCCCTTCACATGAGGATGGATATCAGTTTCAACAGCATACTGCCGGATTAATAATTTTTTTGTTAGCAGATCCTCTATCGTGATATCTGTCATGTCATAACCGAATTTTTTTAATGCCTTCCATACCCTTTCCGCATTCTCCTGTGCCGGTTTGACAAAAATATCAATATCAAGGGTTGTGCGTGCATAGCCGTGCACAGGGAATGCAGTAGCGCCGATTACCACAAAATCAACCTTATTTTCTTTTAATAATCTCAAAAGGCTCTCTGTGTCCACTTTTCTCCAGTAACTCTTTTATTTCTTTTGATTTTTTCATCATCATTGCAAATCTCTGGCGGGTTGTTAAGGACAACTGATACTTGAGCTCGAAAAGAATCTCTTTTTTTTCATCATGCTCGCTTAGCTTCAATACCGGACTCATGCATGCTCCTTATAAATTATAGGAAATAATATCATATTTTCTGAATTATTGTCAAGAAAAAATCTATTATTTCTACAAATAAGCGCACTATTTACACCTAACCGCCAAATAGCCCTTTATTTACAATGAGTTTAATATCAAGCTGAATGTCTGAATAAAAAGAGCAAGGCATCAAACTCATTAACGTGCTACACTAAAACAAAGATGAAAAAAATCTATACCCTCGGAACAAGCAGGCGGAGCGAGGAGGATTTTGTTGAAATTCTCCTTAATTATGACATCAGAACCCTGATTGATGTCAGAAGTTATCCAAAAAGCAAAATCCAGATATTTACGCGGGAGAACCTTGAGAATCTCTTAAGGAAAGAAAATATCGCCTATATCTTCCTCGGCAAAGAACTCGGCGGTTTCAGAAAGGGCGGCTACGAGGCATACACTTCAACCGAAGATTTTAAAATAGGGATTGACGAGCTTGAAAATGTTGCATCAGAAAATAACAGTGTAATCATCTGCGCTGAGAGATTCCCATGGAAATGTCATCGGAGGTGGATTGCAAGAGAGCTTCATAAAAGAGGGTGGCTTGTTGAGCACATAATAGATAAAGGCAAAGTCTGGGTGCCGAAGTGAAAAATCAGCAACGGATTTGTGAGCCAAACAGAACTAACCCTTTAATTTTTCTGTAATGCTTCCAGTTCCTTGTAATCAACGGTAATTTTCTATCAAGCGCTGTTGCTGCTATTAAAGCGTCTTCCTTTGACATTTCCGGGTATTTATAAAGCACATCTGAAAATCTTTCGGCTATGTTTTGCGTGATAGGGATTATTCTGTATTTCTTCAGCACATAAAGGATTGCCTGTTTTTCTGAATCTTTTAGCCCCTGCTTTGCAAGCAGTTCTTTCTTAGTTACCGCAGAATAATATATATCAAAATCTTTGCCTTCAAGAATAGCTTCAAAATAGCCGCTATTAAAAAAATCTATGAATATGTCGGTATCTACTAAGAGCCTGATTTTTGCCATTTCTTAATCTCATCGAGAAATGCCTTTACAGAGACCTCTTTTGATTTTTTCCTTATTGCTTTGACATGAGCCACACTGTCTTTTACATCGGTGTAGCCGTAGGGATTCAGCTTCTCCCTGACCATTTCTTCGAGGAAATTGACAGGATAAACACCTTTTTTGCCTGCTTCATTAATTACAGCTCTTTTTAATGAAGAATCAAAAGAAAGCGTCCATTTCTCTTTTTTGAGCGCCGCCTTTGCCATCACTCACCTCCATACGTGTATTATACGTATAGTTTATGGGCAATGCAATAGGGTGATGGATATCGAAAGATATTTCAGCCTTCTTTTTTTAACCTCTCAATTATCTCTGCAATCTGCTGTTTTGCTTTTTCAGGCTTCAGGGGGCAGGCGCCGGCTCCCTTGTGGCCGCCGCCGCCAAAATCACTGCATATCCGGCCGCAGTCGGAGCGGCTTGTCCTGTTAAAAATATTGTGTCCCAATGTTACTGCAACAAATTTCATATCAGGCCCCCACTGAAGGCGCATAGAAACATTAGCCTTAGGGAAAAGAGTATATATCAGGAACCTGTTTCCTGCCGGCACCTTTTTTATTTGGCGAAGGTCTGTTATCACAACATTGCCTTCCTGCCTTGAGGCCTTTTTCAGTATATCGAGAAAGGCTTTATTATTCTCCCTGAGAACCTTTACCCTTTCCAGCACTTCAGGCTGGTTAAGTACTTTTTCTATTGGCATTGTTTTCAGCCATGCAACCAGGTCTACAAAATACTTATTAAACCTTCCAATACCTGAGCGGGAATCTATGGTGAACCCGAGGAGGATTATCCCGCTTGGGTTAATAACTTCCTCTATATTAATCTGTGCGGAGTCAAGACGGTCTGTTTCTGCAACAAGGTATTCGTATTGAGCAAGTTTGTCCGAAGAATAATAATCGTAGATTACCCGTGAAACGCTTGGCGCTATGGTATGCCTCCCTTTAAAACTTTCAGGAGGTTTTTCATTGCTTTCAGTGAGTTCATGGTGGTCAAACCACATTGCACACCCGGGATGGTATGGCAGGTTTGCCATAATATCATTTTCCGTGATTTCAAATTTTTTATCAGTGATGTCCTGAGGATGGACAAGCTCAATGGAATAAATCTTCTCCATTGTCGTAAGAAGCACTGCTGATGTTACACCGTCAAGGTCTCCCCGGGTTACAAGTCTCATTTTTTCTTCCTGGCCTCTTTTTTAGCAGCTTTTGAGGTAATACTCCTGAAGAAACATGTCCTGTTTCCTGTGTGGCAGGCTCCTGAACCATGCTGCTTTACTTTTACAAGCAGGGTATCTTCGTCACAGTCATAAAGGATTTCCATGACCTCCTGAACATGGCCTGATGTCTCTCCCTTCATCCAGTATTTCTGCCTTGAACGCGACCAGAAATGCGTGAATCCTGTTGCAATAGTCTTTTCAATGGCAACCTTGTCCATCCACGCCATCATAAGTACTTCATTGCTTTCAGAGTCTTGTATAATAGCCGGAATCAACCCCTTTTCGTTAAATTTTAAGTTAGGTATCATGGCCCCTCCGTTTTAATAATACTTACAGCTTTCAAATTTTAGCATAAAACAGAAAAGCAGGGGATATTTAAGCCTATATTTCCTGATAAGCAGTCTGATAAACAGTAAAAGAGAAGGCACCTGTCGAGTTATAATGTCTAAGTTTCTGACGGAAACGACATTTCACCCTG
>WPIF01000029.1 GCA_009773185.1 Nitrospirota bacterium
ATAATCAAATACGTGAAATGGCAGGAAAGCCAGGATTCAGGTCAAGCGAAGCTTGTTCTGTGAAAAAGTGCCACGGGCTTGCCCGTGGGTATCTACATTCCTAAAGGATTCTCTCTGTTTGCCCCTATCTTTTCTTTTATGTTCGTAAAATTCCAAGCGACAATCTTTCGTTCGTCATGTGATTGTCTCATTTGCGGATAATATACTCCCACTGAAATAAGAGCGCAAACTCGATTTTTGATTTTTAAATTTAAAACCTCCAAGCGTTGTTCTGACATAGCATCATACGCAATATTAGGTATCGCAACTGTATTGTCAGAAATTCCTAAAGTAGTTCTATTCTTGGAATCTTCCAACCATTTAACTATGGTATTAAACTCTTGTTCAGATTTTGTTTTAAGGCTATTAACAGTAAATTCGGAATAGACGCAACCAGTTAACATTTGTGCAATACCTAATGTAGCGGGTCCGCTTATGCCGCTTATGACTATTATCCAGTTATCACTGCCATGTGGGCGAGGAAAGGGATTTTTCGCAACAATTAATTGGCCTAATAGAATATGTACGCCTTCTGCAACAATTTCATCAGGGAAAAAATGATCTTCAACAATTTGTTGTTCATTTTTTCTATTCCCTTGTCTTAGTAAAAAGCCCCGCTGGGGTGCAGGATTGGTTTCATACCTGAAAAAGGCAGATGGCGGCATAGGCTTAACATCCTTCTTATAACTCTTAAAAGCAATAAAGTCATTGAAATTGGCATCATTATCATCAAGTGATTTAAAAGGTTCTTTGCCCCATAAAGCAGCAAGAGCAATCTCTGTAAGATCATTAACATCTGAGCTAGCGACAATGATGCAGTTCTTATTTTCCAACTGCTTTTCTAGCCACTCTCTATGATCTGCGCTTGGAACTTTTTGAACCTTCTGGATTGGACTTTCAAGCGTGACTTCCATTGTCTCCTTAGCACTAGATAGAAAGCTTGTTAGCTCTGCTGCAGTTCTGTAATCCCAATCACCAATAGTATTCCTTCCAAGTTCTGGAATGTTAACAGAACCTAGGAAAATTGAAACTTTATTATGCTTAAGTATTTTTTTCCAAAAGTCATCACGATTCAAATATTTTGATTTCTCAATAAATACAAACTCCAATATATCTTTTAAGGATGATACTAACTCGCTGGGATTATCTTTATTAAAATAAATATGCCATAGTGCTCTAATGTCAAAAGCAAGCCGTCGTTCATCAGTTTCTTTCTTATCAGTTTTATCAGTGATATTAATTGGAATTGCAAAGCCTCCAATTGCATGTATATAGCCCAACCAAAAATATGCTGCCGGAAAGTCTGAACTCGTATCAATCAGCACACAAAAAGATTCTTTTAGTGTAGTCACAATCTTGTCAAAATCAGATGTCCTTAGGTTTATATCAATTATATTTTTATATGGGTTAATATCGGAATATCTTCTCAATTCGGGATGTTGCTTAAGATTACTATCGCTAAAAATTTGGTCAATCGCTGTACCAGCTGCAGATTTGCATAATGATGCAAAACTGTATTTGAGGTCCTGCTTGAATTTATAATCTGCTTCTATTTCTTTTCCATCATGTAAAACAAGCAGCGATTTGCCTAGCAAATCAAAATCACTAAATAGAGAATAATCGATTAAATTTGTAGAAATTTCGCCTTCTAGGAACCCGAAACTTGGACACGCTAGTGTTTTATTAATATTAAAATACTGCTTTAGATCGTTATCTCTTTGACTTTTGTTATGATCGATACATAATGGAAGGATTGGCTTCCGCAAGGCAATACTAATGCCCAACTCATAAAAGACATTAGGATTATTATACGACAAATCAGCGGCAATTAAATTAGCTTCCTGGATCTTTCTGCATATTTTTTCACAAATTATGTAACCTATCTGTCTAACATCATCCGCCCTTTCAGGAACGCAAATAAAATCAGTTTCCTCTCTCTTGCCACCCTTTTGCAAAAATGGAACAAGCTGCCATTGATACAGTGCATCCATATAAGGTGCGAATGGCATAAGCACAAATGCCTTCTTTTCACCTTTCCCCGCTTTGATTTTGGCAATTCTTTCATCGATTATTCTTTCGTAGATGCAACTCTTTCCATTCATAAAACATTTGATCATCTTTCGATGTTGTACCATTTGACTCTCCTTCCACTGATAATGATTTTCCAGGAATGCCTACTATTCCCGATAACGTTTTGGATTGGCGAAGTCGGCTGGCTTTTTTCTTTAGAAATATGACAAATAAAGCCTGCCGATTTCCAGAAGGATGTCAACGCCAATCCATTGTTAGGCGAAGGGGCATTACCCATTTTATTGACCAAACTTTTTCCCTCAAAATTATCACCAATACTCAAGATTCGCATGATTACTTAACATTGTTTCATATGTAATGTGTATTTTCTCCATAAGTAAAAGCACGAATGATTCGCACAGCATAAATACAGTATCTTCGAATAACGTTCCATGATCATATAAGTTATTTGTGAAATCTTTCGCTGGAATATAAACCATAGTTGAGGCAAGTTGGCTTATTGATGATTCACGTGTAGCTGAAAACAGCAATACTTTAACTCCCTCTTTATGTGCACGTCTGGTTACGGATAACGTGCTCTCTGTTTCACCAGATGCGGAGGAAACAACTAAAACGTCTCCTTTATTTGCGGAAGGAACCGTTGTTTCCCCAACAACCCATACAGGCAATTTCATATGTGATAATCTCATAGCAAAGCACTTCAAAACCAAACTACTACGACCAAGGCCCAAGAAAAAAATGCGTTTTGCTGAAAGCATTTGGAACAGCATCTCGTTGATTTCATTTTCATTAATCTCAGCAAGAACAGATTGGAGCCTAGATAAAGTTTTCTTATAACTTTCGCTGAAGCTCGCCATAATGTACCTCCTCAAGAGGGGCTGCAAAATAATCCCAAACAGTCGTAAACCAGTTAACAAATGAGGAAAAGATTTCTCTCTCTGCAATAGGTCCGTTCGGTTCAAGCTGGATGAGATGAGTACGTTCACCGTAGTAATCCCATATTATTTTTTCCTCTCCTCTTATAAGACGACGGGCATTCATAATCGAATATATATTCCAGAAAGCTCTGCTTCCATTTATTACCACACCCTTAAAAAGAGGCTCAAACGGATGTAATCGCACCTCAAATTCGATATCTATGTGTGGACAATTATCTTTTATTTGATTTATATCGGCTTTGAAGTCATCAATAAACTTCTTATTTCGGCTCACGGTTGCCTCGCGGTAGGCCTCGTCTTCCTTGATATTTCCATCACATGGTACTATAAAAGGGCGTCTATAGTCTCTGACTAGCAAACAAATGTGGAGTTGCTTAATATTGAGCTGCCTATTTAGGATACGTTTAAAGAAAGGTGCAAGAATACCATGAAAAGTTTCCGAAGAATATGCGCAGATATCAAGAATGACTCGCTGAGAAGAAAATGCAGGTTCTAGTTGAGAAACCATTTCTTGAGGATGTTCAAGAACTAAACCGGTTGCACGCAAGTCCCTAGAACTTTTGGTCGCAGAAAATAATATTTCAAACGCAAGAAATCCCAATGCCACTATCAATGGCAACGCAATAGACGGGACTCCAAAAATAAAAGCCCTCGCACCAGGGATAAGTGCTGATATGAAGATTCCTATGAGGGCTATACGAAATGCAATCAACTTTGTTTGATGCCAGTAACGTGAAAGTAAATCGACTATCTTTGCACCAGTCATTTTATCGCCATGTTTGCTAATCATCCGTGGCCTCCTTAGACCCAAACTGTTGTGCCCTTTCGCCTAACTTGTTCACATCAGCACATAGTGAGGATATTTTCATTTTTACAACCTCACTTACTCTCAATCCTGAAGAATAAGCAATCATTAAAATTGCCCGATGCTTGATATTATCAACTGATTAGAGGATTTTTGCAATATCTTCTTTGCTTGGGAAAACATTGGCTTGTGCTTTTTAATTTGCATGAGTATTATAAAATCACAAAGGGTTACAAATGCCGATAATTAAAGTTGAAAATCTTGTAAAGAAGTTTGGAAATGTCACAGCTGTAAATGACGTATCCTTTAACGTTGAAGAGGGCACGATATTCGGTTTTCTCGGGCCCAATGGAGCGGGAAAGACAACAACGATAAACATCCTCTGCGCCCTGCTTTCGCCGACTTCAGGAAAGGCATCTATAGACGGGCATGACTGCGCAAAAGAATCAGCGTTGGTGAGGAAATCCATCGGTATAGTCTTTCAGGACACAACACTGGACAAAGACCTCACGGCAGAGGAGAACCTGATATTCCATGCATATCTTTATAATGTTGAAAAGAGCGAACGTCAAAAAAGGGTTGATGATGCACTGAAATTTGTTGATCTGTTTGGCAGGAAAGATGACCTTGTAAAGAAATTCTCAGGAGGCATGAAACGAAAGCTTGAGGTTGCAAGGGGTTTGATACACAGGCCTAAAGTACTTTTTCTTGATGAGCCTACCTTGGGGCTTGACCCTCAAAGCAGGACAAACCTGTGGGAATTTATAACAGAGCTTCCTAAAAAACACAATGTAACAATTTTTATGACAACCCATTATATGGAAGAGGCAGAGGTCTGTAACGATATAGCTATCATAGACAATGGAAAGATTATCGCAGGCGGCAGCCCCGCAGAACTTAAAAAAATAATTGGCGGTGATGTCATATATCTGAAGACAAAGGACAATCTAAAGGCAGTGGATGAGGTTAAAAAAGCCTTGAATGTTGATGCCTCGGTGAAAGACGGAGAGATTTTTATATCTACGATAAAAGGAGATGCATGCATTCCTGATATTATACGTACACTGGGCGATAGTGTTTTGTCAGTCAGGCTTCAGAGGCCGACCCTGAATGATGTTTTTTTGAAACTTACGGGCAAGGCGATAAGGGAAGATGAGAGTTCCGGTGCGGATACAATAAAAGAGGAAGTCAGGGCGTACAGAAGGAGGCATCAGTCGTGATCACAAGCGTAGGGGCAGTGCATAACATTTTCGCTCATTCTCGCTCCGCTCCGAGGTATCATCACTCTTTATTTTTAAATTATGAGAATCTTGTGATGATAAAACCGCTCAAATATCATGCCCTGCCTTTCACGTATCAAATGAGGGTTAGAACCTATGGAATTTAATGCTATATATGTGATTGTTGCAAGGGAATTCAAAAAGTTTGTAAGGGAAAAATCGAGGCTTATCTCGGCAATAGCAAGGCCGTTGGTCTGGCTTTTCCTTGTCGGAGCAGGCATGTCAAGGCTTGTGGCCCCTGTGGGCGGGGTCTCATATATGCAGTTCATATTTCCCGGTATTCTGGGCATGACAATTCTTTTCAGCTCGATGTTTTCATCCATCTCAATTATCTGGGACAAGGAGTTCGGTTTCATGAAGGAGATTCTTGTTGCGCCGGTATCCCGGACTTCGATAGTAATGGGAAAGGCATTAAGCGGGACAATCATTTCAACTATTCAGGCTGTTATTGTACTTGCGCTTTTTCCTTTCCTGGGGCTGAAGCTGGGTATATTAAATATCATAGGCGTTATTCTGATATGCACTACCGTATCTTTTTCAATATCTGCATTCGGGATTGTGCTTGCAACTTTTTATGAGAGCTATGAGAGTTTCAGCGTAATAATGAACTTTATAATTATGCCGATGTTTTTCCTTTCCGGCGCGATGTACCCTGTGAAACTCCTGCCTGAGATTTTGAAGTTTATTGCAAAGCTAAATCCTCTCACTTACGGCGTGGATGCCCTGAAACATGCTATATCTCCACTGGCAACCGGGCCTATGGGCCCTGATTTCAATGTGTTCATTGATATAGGGGTTATAATTGCTATGTCTGTTGTTTTTGTTCTTATGGGGGGAAAGGCATTTGAAAGAAAAGGGTAGGACAGAAACGTAAGCAGGGAATAGTATTCGGCTTATTTTGCCGATAGTCAGACAACCCCTGTTCGGCAAGGCGCTTGAAAGATTTGGCTCCCGGGGAGGGATTCGAACCCCCGACAGGGTGGTTAACAGCCACCTGCTCTGCCGGCTGAGCTACCCGGGAAATTTCTCATTTTGGAGCTAATATTATACTACAAAAAAGCGATGTTCTGTCAAACACTCCTTATTCTTTATGATTTCATATTATTCAATGCTCATTGCTTAAAAAATCTTTTATCCTGACAATAATTTTTTTTTTTGATATTATTCTATATATTAAAATCGAAAGGTGAACTTAAATATGAACGACAAAGTAAAGCTGGAAAAAATAGCAAAACTTACCAGATACTTTATTCTTGTTTCAACTACAGAAGCAGGTTCAGGACATCCGACATCTTCCCTTTCAGCAGCTGACTTGATGACAGGCCTGATGTTCAGCGGGATTTTCAGGTTTAATACTGAACAGCCGGGCCACCCCAATAATGACCGCATTATTTTTTCCAAGGGGCATGCCTCGCCGCTGCTTTATGCATTGTGGGCGGCAGGAGGAAAGATTACTGAAGAGGAATTGCTGACTCTGAGAAAATTCGGAAGTCATTTGGAAGGCCATGCAACTACAGCCTTTAAATATGCCGAAGTATCCACCGGCTCTCTGGGACAAGGGCTTTCCATAGGCCTTGGGATGGCCTTGAATGCAAAGTATGTTGATAAACTGCCTTACATAACTTATGTGCTTCTGGGAGACAGCGAGATGTCGGAGGGTTCCCAATGGGAGGCAATGCAGATAGCGGCGCACTATAAGCTTAACAATCTTGTTGGAATTGTTGATGTGAACCGTCTGGGACAGAGAGGAGAGACTATGTACGGGCATGATATAAATGCCTATGAAAAACGTATTTCCTCTTTTGGATGGGAAACAATCGTGATAGACGGCCACAATATTGACGAGATTATTGGCGCTTATGAAAAAGTATCTCATGTTAATGACAGGCCCGTGATGATTATCGCTAAGACCATTAAGGGGAAAGGGGTTTCATTTATCGAAGATAAAAATGGCTGGCACGGCAAGGCGCTTAACAGGGAACAGCTTGGGCAGGCGCTTAAAGAAATGGGAGAGATAGATAAATCAGTGCGCGGAGATATGGCAAAACCCGAAGACCTGAAACCTGAAACACGCACTCCTCAGGCAACCCAAAAAATTCTCTATCTTGCTGATACGCCTGTTGCAACCCGAAAGGCTTATGGAAATGCAATTGCAAGAATCTTTCCCAAATATCCGGACATCGTAGCCCTGGATGCAGAGGTAAGCAATTCAACGCATGCCGATATATTCAGGGAGAAATATCCCGAGCGTTTTTTTGAGATGTATATCGCAGAACAGAATATGGTCGGCGCTGCCCTTGGGTTATCACAGCGCAACAAAATCCCGTTCATTTCGACCTTTGCTGCATTTTTCACGCGTGCCTTTGACCAGATAAGGATGAGCCGGTATTCAGATGCCAACATAAAATTCATAGGCTCTCATGCAGGAGTATCAATAGGTGAGGACGGCGCGTCACAGATGGGGCTTGAAGACATAGCCATGTTCAGGACGATACTGGACAGTGTTGTTTTGTATCCCTCTGATGCAGTGTCAGCGGAAAAGCTGGTTGAAGAGGCAGCCAGGCATAAGGGAATGGTATACGTTCGCACCACAAGGAATGCTACGCCGATTATCTATAAGACAAACGAGGAATTCCCGATTGGCGGGAGCAAGGTATTAAGACAGAGCGATAAGGACGTTATCACAGTTGTTGGAGCAGGCATAACAGTTCATGAGGCATTGGGCGCATACGGGGAGCTAAAGAAAGAAGGAATTTTCATCCGCATAATTGATCTTTACAGCATTAAGCCTGCCGATATGACTAATCTCAGGAAGGCGGCAAATATTACTCAGGCGATAATCACCGTTGAAGACCATTTTGCGGAAGGCGGCATAGGAGAAGCAGTAAGGAGCCTGATGGCTGATGTTGATGTGCCTGTCCATTCGCTCTCAGTGCAAAAAATGCCCAGAAGCGGAAAGCCGGGAGAGCTTCTTGATTACGAGGAAATATCAAGAAGTGCAATTATTAAAAAAGTGCGGGAATTAATAAATTAATTAAATAGGTGGAGCAGAATATAGTATTTTCGTGCGTAATAAGCAGGACTGGCTTTCGCTTGCTGCGAGATTTTTCGACAGTTCTAAAGCTCTTTACGCTACATCCTCGAAACTCGCCCTTCGGGCTCAGACAGTCGAGGCTGTGGACGCTCCAATTCGCTAAGAACTGTTACCGAAAAATCTCTGATGCCGCTCAAGCCAGCCCTGCTTATACTACCTTTAGGAGGATTAATGGAACGCGAATTTAAAGACGCTGCTTCCTGCTGGAAAGAGATAATGTCTGATGTTTCAAAAAACAAAGGACTTTTATCAGTTATAGAAAAGTTTGCAAGGGAGAATATGTCCCCTGCAAAAATTGTATTCGGGACATCAGGCTGGAGGGGAGAGATTGGCACTGACTTTACATTCAACAACCTTCGTATTGTTACCTCAGCCATAATCGAGATGCTCAGGAGCAATGACAAGCCTGTGATGCAGGCAATGGGAGTATCGGGGGTCGAAGAGGTAAAAAGACGCGGCATCATTGTGGGGCATGACAACAGATTTCTCGGCCCTGAATTTGCGGCGGAAGTAATAGGGCTGCTTCAGAAAAACGGGATAAGGACATGGTATGCAGGCGAGGCAGTCACGCCGGAGTTTTCAGCCGGCATAGAGATGCTGGATGCTGCATGTTCGATAAACCTTACGCCTTCACATAATCCTGCAAATTACGCAGGTTTTAAATTCAACCCGGCAGACGGTGGCCCTGCAGGAGCAGAGATAACGGCCAAGATTGAAGAGATCGCTAACAGGATGTCGTTGCGACCCGAAGCCGGGATAAAAGAAGGGTTAAAGGTCAAGGGTCAAGGGTCAAAGGTAGTTCTTGAAAAGATAGATTTAACAGAACTCTACATAAAATATATAAAAGAGCGTAAGACACTGGACATCGAAAGGATAAAGGATTTTATAAACAAGGAGGACTGCATTATCTGTATTGACAATGTCCATGGTGCAACAAGAGGGAAAATACAGAGGATTCTTGGCAATAGCGATAAGATCACATATCTGAGAACAGAGGATGATTTCCTCTTTGGCGGCGTAGCTCCTGAACCTTCTGAAAAAAACATGCAGGGCGTCGAAAAAGCCTTAAAGGAAAGCAGGGCGGGATTTCGTCTCGGTGTTATCATGGACCCTGACGGTGACCGCATAAGGTTTGCTGATGCAAAGATGCAGATACCCATGAATTACTTTGGCGCTATGGCATTTCATTTTCTGCATGTTCATAAAGGGATTCAGGGGATAGGGGTAAAATCTGTCGGCACAAGCAACCTCCTGAATGCCATAGCAGGAAAATTAGAAATACCGGTAAAGGAAACCAGGGTAGGATTTAAGAATTTCAGGCCGTATCTTTTAAAAACAGCCAAAGAAAGGGCAGTGGTTGCCTTTGAAGAATCAGACGGCATAACAGGATATAACCATACGCTCGAGAAGGATGCTATTTTCGGCCTGTTGCTGGCCATAGAAATGGTGGCAGTCACAGGTAAAAATCTGAGCGAATATATCGGGGATATAATGGATGAGTTTGGACTTTATTACCCTGACCGCTCGGGGATAGCAGTTGGCCGCTCGCTGGCAGGTGAACCTCTGATAAAAAAGCTGTCAGTTATCAGCTCTCAGTATAAGGCAGGGACTGAAGTGATTATTGGAGCAAATAAAAGGACTGTAAAAAATGTAATCACTGTTGACGGCACAAAGCTTGTTTTTGACGATGGTTCATGGCTGATGATAAGGCCTTCCGGCACAGAGCCGAAGGTCAGATTTTATATCGAGGCAAGGACAGAGCAGGGCAAAAAGGCTGTTTTCGAGACAGCGGAGAGGATAACAAAAGAAGCACTGGGGATGGTATAATAAATATATCTTTGATTTATAATCTCATATCTTCACCATAGCTGTATCTACAAATGAAAAAAACTTTGATATACAGATTTTCAATGTCTATCCTAATAGCAGTTATCATTATTGTCTCATCACTTTATCTCCTAAGACCCATAAACGACCCTGATTTCTTCTGGCATCTTAAGACTGGCGAATGGATTTGGCAATATAAGAAGCTACCATCAGAAGCCCTTTTTTCATACACACCACCACCATTACTTGCTATAAGAGAATATTTTACATTGACGGAATATTGGCTTAGTCAGTTAATCTACAATTTTTTTTATCTATCTATTGGAATAGATGGTATAGTGTTTTTGAGATTTATCATTGTAGCTGCAATTGTTTACTTTATGATAAAACGGCAGCATGGAGATAGCATGCTATATTATGGTCTTCTTATAATATTTATTATCTCTCTTCTGGAAATATATCCTATAGAGAGGCCACAGGCATTTTCTTTTCTTTACTTTGCAATACTCCTCTTTCTTTTGGAAAAGGTTGAGGATAAGGTTGGGCGCTACACAATCCCTTTATTGATGCTTGTCTGGGCAAATTCCCATGGCGGCTATCTTATCGGACAAGTAACTATAGTTCTCTATGTACTGCTGGAAGGAATTAAGTTTACACATCCGTCATTAAGACCGATGAAAAAGGCGGGATATAAAAGGCTGCTGGTTACAGGATTTTCAGGCATTGTTTTTTCTCTCATAAATCCCAATACATATCATGCATTAGAAATGGTAATAACTATGCCTGCATATCACTCATACGCTAACGTGGAGTACGAATCAACCTTAGAGTTTTTTAGAAGATTCAATGCGCAGAGCATCATTTTATACTGGTTTATTATGATTTTTACATTCATAGGTATCATTATCAGTTTAAAAAGAGCAGATATAACACAGATTATGCTCCTTGCAGGGACTGGATTTTTTTCTTTTATACAGGTAAGATATGTTGCTTTTTTTCTGATTGCTGCTCTTCCTGTAATGAGCAGGTGCTATTCTAAAGAAGATATCAAGAAGTGGGGAAAGGCTTTAGTTATCCTTATAGTACTTATTGCTATTTTGTTTTTTATGTTGAATGAAATCCCTAATATAGAGAACATATATACGGGCAGATGGATTGATAAACGTCTGTTCCCTGTAGATGCGGCAGAATTTATTATTGCTAATGACATAAAAGGGAATATGTATAACCACTTTGATTGGGGGGGATATCTCATATGGCGGCTTAGCCCTGAAAGAAAGGTATTTGCTGATGGAAGATCTCTTAATGATAATATCTATTGGCAATCATTGGCTATTAATATGGCTGATGCAAAAGAAGATGCAGGGGTACCAAGGTGGAAAGCATTACTTAAAAGTTATGATATCCGGTACATTATAACCAGTCCTTTCTGGATTTCTGGGCATGCAATTCCACTCGTTAATGAATTAATGAAGGACAAAGACTGGATACTGGTGTTTTCGGATTCTAATTCTGTGGTATTCGTCAAAGACTTACCTGAAAACTATCATATAATAAAAAAATGCTCGATTCCAAAAAAAATCTTATATCGGTGACTGTATAGCCAATGCGACCATATCCTGCTTGAGTTGTATAGGATGTAATCCAGTGTTCTGTTAAAGGGGAATCAAAAATTTTCAAAGACGCTACTTTTTTTAAAAATAGTTTTAATAGAAAGTTAGGGATGCTAAGATGCCTTTAAAGGAAATAGAACTTTTATTTCTACCCGAGGTGATGGATATGTTGTCGCGACAATGTGCGTGTGATTGTGTGCAGACTAACCGTAGGATAGAGTGGATGTCCCGGTGAACATGCATTTATATTCAAATAGTTGCATTTTTACATAGCATTAACTAAAATCAAATCATGACTGAAATTAAGATAAAAATAGAAGGCATGAGCTGCATGCACTGTGTCGGAAGGGTGAAACAGGCGCTTGGCGCACTTGCAGGCGTTTCAGAGGCAAATGTTGAGGTCGGAAGCGCTTCGGTTAAATTCGACGAGACAAAGCTCAGCAGGCAGGATATTGAAACTGCCATTAAAAAAGCAGGATATAAGACAGCAGCCCCTTAGATTTTGGTTAGGGTAACAGAAAGACTATGTCCTGTAGTCTGCATTAACCCTGACATATTCCTCTGACAGGTCGCATGTCAGGACCTTTGCAGAGGCCTTGCCGCTGTTAAGGTTTATGAGAATTTTAATTTCCTTATTGTTTTTAAGATATTTGCTTGCCTCAATATCTTTTCCTGTTCCTGTGCCTCTTTCAGTTACCCTGATACTGCCAAGCTGAATAGCGGCCTTATTTTCAAAAAAATCTATTCCTGAATATCCGAGTGCAGCCATAATACGCCCCCAGTTTGCATCATTCCCGTAGATGGCTGTTTTTACCAGGCTTGAATTTGCAACTGCAAAAGCAGCCTTTTCTGCTGCTTTCTCGCTGGCTGCGCCTTTAACCTCTATCTCGATTAATTTTGTAGCTCCCTCCCCATCCTTAACAACCAGCATTGCTAACTCGCAGGTAATCTCATCCAGGGCCTTCTTGAAGGTTTTATACGAGGCTGAACTTTCTTTCAGTTCATGGTTGCCAAGCATTCCATTTGCCATTATCAATGTCGTATCGTTTGTGGACATGTCCCCGTCTATTGTTATCCTGTTGAATGATTTTTTAACGGAATCCCTGATGGCCCTGTTAAGAGTCGCTTTATTAACTGCTATATCTGTGATTATAAAGCAGAGCATTGTTGCCATATTCGGGCATATCATGCCTGCTCCTTTGCATATCCCGGCTATTATGCCTGTTTTATTTTTAATCTTTACTTTTTTCTTTACAATCTTTGGAAATGTATCCGTGGTCATTATCGCAGCCGCAACCTTATCAAGGTTTGATTTGCCTAAATTTGCCGGGAGATTGGCAACCACGGGCCTTATCCTTTCCATAGGCATTGGCGTTCCGATAACTCCTGTTGAGCAGACATAAACAAGGGAAGGCTTAATTTCCAGATTTCTGGCAACAAGCAAGGCTGTCTCACCGGCGTCTTCCATCCCTTTTTTGCCTGTGCACGCATTAGCATTTCCGCTGTTAATGATGATTGCCTGTCCTTTGCCGGAGCTGATTTTTTCAATGTCAAGCCTTACCGGCGCAGCCTTTACCCTGTTTGAGGTAAAAGCGCCTGCCATATTTGCCTCGACTGCGGAATATATCAGGGCAATGTCTTTTCTCCCTGGTTTTTTAATTGCAGCCTCTGCAACGGAAAAAAGAAAGCCTTTCGGGATGCCTGCATTGGATTTGTTTTTCATCATAGGATGTATTTTATACTTTTATTCTATTGATTTTGCAAGACATTTATTTAAAAATAATATAAAATTTTGAGGATAAGATGAGGTTTAACATTAAAGATAGGCTTAGCCAGGCTTTTACTGTGCTCTGGCAGTCCATAAAATCATTTGCAAAGAACAATAATTCATCTGTTGCGGCATCTCTTGCCTATTATTCTCTTTTTGCATTAGTCCCTTTGCTTCTTTTGCTGTTTTTTACCCTGAGCTTTTTTATAACCTCGTCAAGGGCGGTTATGAACAGGCTTACCCTGCTCATATCCCAGTTTATCCCCTACTACAGCGATACGATACTGAAAGAGGTTTATGCGCTGGCAAGGCATAAGGGCATATGGGGACTGCTAAGCATGTTAGCGCTTTTATGGGCGTCTATGCCGCTGATGGGAACTTTACGGACTGCTTTTTTTGATATCTTCAAGGTAGAAGAAAGGCCGTCTTTTTTGAAAACCAAACTTTTGGATATGAGCATAATACTTCTGACATTATCCCTGCTTGTTGGCGTCAGTTTTTCCAATGTTACATTTAAAAAATTCCTTATCCTTCAGGGCAGTGCCGTTCTTTATGACATTACATCATATTGCCTTACTGCTGTAATAATGTTCCTGTTCTATCTTGTTTTTGCGCCTGCAAGGGTTTCGTTGTTTTATATACTTGCGGGCTCTGTTGTTACGACTTTCTTGTGGAGCATAATCAGGCCTGTATTCGGCCTTTTCCTTTCCTACAATCCGCAGTACGGCCTTACCTTTGGCTCATTAAAAGCTCTTTTTATAATTATTATATGGATTTATTACTCTTTCATTGTGCTCCTTTTCGGCGCAGAGGTGATTGCCAACCTGAGGAGGAAGGATGTCCTTATACTTCGGGGGCTGTTTTATGAAGTGCGCACTGACAGGGCTTCGAGAAAACTCAAGAGCAGATTCGGGAAAAATTACAATGCCGGAGAATTTATATTCAAAGAAGAAGAAAAGGGCAATGATATGTTTTATATTATGTCAGGCAGCGTAAGGCTTGCAAAAAAAGGGCAGGTGCTGGGAATTATGCAAAAGGGCGAATACTTCGGGGAGATGGCATTATTAATCGGGACCCCGAGGACCACAAGCGCGCAGGCAGAAGAGGACAACACGGTTGTCATTGACATAACACCGGAGAATTTTGAGACGCTCCTGAGAGAAGAACCGAGAGTGGCTGTATTGTTTTTAAAAGAATTTGCCCACAGACTGAAAAAGGCAGATGAATCCTTGTAGTAATTTCAAGCGATTGTTTCCTGAAAAAACTTGACATTACTTGCTTCTTCTGGTATTTCTTTAACTATAAGAAAATGTCTGTAACCCTTGGATTTTTTATGAAAAAGGGATAGATTAAATTTTGTCATCATGACAGATTGGAGATATTTTAAGTGGAAAAATATAGCGTAAAATTCAAGAGTGCTTTTTGGGGCGTATCCCTTCTGGTCAGTTTGGCAATGCCTTTTATTTCAGAGGCAGGTGTAAAGTGTATTGATGCAGAGGGCGAGGCTGTCATAGTGAACAATGATGTTCCGTCTTCTAAAGCTGAGGCAATAGCAAGGGCGAAATGGTCTGCAATCGAGCAGAGTGTCGGGGTCGAGGTCAAGGCCCAGACCGTAGTCCAGAACTTTGCCGTTGTTGATGATGCGATAAGCAAAAACATCAGGGGTCTTGTGACAGGCTATAAACTTATCCTTGAGGATAACCGGAAGGATACGTTCTGGGTCAGGATAAACGCATGTATTGAACCGACAAAGGCGCAGGATGCCCTGATGTCGCTGGCCTTAAATAATTCACTGGCAGTCTTTATTCCTGCAAGAAAACCAAAGGTCGTAAGCGAGCATACCGGCAAGCATGGCACTTCCCTGCAGACAACCGATGAATATGACGAGACAAACGTACTGTCAGAAAAATTAATAGGAAAACTTATAGAACAGGGTTATCAGGTTGTTGATGTGGCTCCGACCCATGCAATGGACGCCGCTGATATTGAAAGGGCAGTCAAGTCAGGGAATAATATGACGGTAAGGTCTTTGATGTATAAGTTTCTTTCAAATGTCCTGTTAATCGGAAAGATTGACTACGCCATCTCTACTAAAAAAGGAGAGGATGTCGGTTATGGCATTTCCATGCCGTTTCATAATGTCACTGTCAGGCTTACTTACAGGCTGATTACCAGAGATAAGTCGTCAGGCAAGAATATTATTCTTCAGGCAGGCGCAGAAGAGGCAAAGGGACTGGCGATGAGCGTGGAGGACGCAACCGAAAAGGGCTTGCAGGCGCTTCAGGGAAAGATTACGCCGATTGTATTAGAAGCCCTGTCAAAGCACATAGCTGGCGCTTCAAAGAAAATATCATTTACAGCAAAGGACGTATCAGATATAAGCACAAACTTCCAGATAAAGGAGATATTGCAGAACACTGCGTGGGTCACCTCGGTCGAGGAAAAGAAACTCGGGGAATTTTTGGTTGGTTATCCTGAAAATATAGTTTATCTTATAAACAGCCTTGTCCAGAAAGGATTCAGGCTCACGAACTTTACTAATTACTCTGTGACTATGGAATACAGGTAATTCATAAACTTAAAGGCCTGATTTAATTAAGGGGGAATTATATGAGAAAAGTATTCGCAAGCTTTCTGGTTGTTGCCGCTATATTAGTTGGTGCTTTTACATCCGAGGCGGCGAAGAAAAAAGTAGCGGTTTTGGACTTTGACTACGGCACAATAAGGGACCGGTGGTGGCCCGGAGACTGGGATATAGGCAAGGGCATAACAGATATGATGGTGACGCAGCTTGTAAAGGACGGCACTTTTTCAGTGATAGAGAGAAAACAGCTTGAAAAAGTAATCAGCGAGCAAAGACTCGGGGCCAGCGGCCTCGTTGACGCTTCAACTGCGGCCCAGATAGGTAAAATTCTCGGTGTTAAATATGTGATTATGGGCAGCATTACCCAGTTCGGCATTGACACTAAAAACATTGATACCGGCGGCTTCGGCAGGATGCTGGGCCTTGGGGCAGACGTGGGCGTATCAACTGCTGTTGCCACTGTATATATTGATGCAAGGATGATTGACACTACAACTGCCGAGATAGTTGCTGTAGCAGAGGGCAAGGCTTCGGAAAGCAAAAGCAACGTGAAAGTCTCCGCAAGTGATCGTTACCAGGGATATGGCCATGTAGCAATAGGCGGTTCGGGATTTGACGAGACCATACTCGGTCAGGCCACGCGCAAGTGTGTGGGAGACGTAGTAAAGCAGCTTTCAGGGAAAACAACCGGCACAGGAGGAAGCGCCGGAGGAGCAATAAAAACAAAAGTGGCAGATACTGATGCCGGGTCCGGGACAGTTTATATAGCCGCGGGCAGCGGTGAAGGCATAACAGTCGGCCAGACTCTGTATGTTGTTAAGGTAAAGAAAGAGATAAAGGACCCTGAAACAGGAGAGGTTATAAAAAGAGTGGTAGAGACAGCAGCAGAGCTGAAGGTGACCGAGGTTGACAATAAATCCGCAACTGCTACAATTGTAAAAGGAAACATAAATAATGTAAAGATAGGGGACAATGTAAGTTCTGCCCCGTCTCTTTAAAGAAATGAAATAACAAAGGAGGTATATATGAAAAATTGTATCAGGTTTTTGTTTGTGGTTTTTATTTTTATGTTTGTTGCTGCCTGCGCAACACAGCAGGCAAAGTGTACCTCTCCAGAAGATAATCCGCAGCACCATTACTTAATGGGCATGGAGGCGCTGGAGAAAGGTAATCTGGATGTTGCAAAAGAGAAATTTGAAAGGGCCTTGTTTTGCGATGCGAAGTTCGCCATTGCTTACAGCGGGCTTGCAATTACTACGGCTGGAAAGGCAAAGACACTTACGGATGCAGCTTTCAGAAGTGTAGAAGCCGGAAGGGCCTTTGACCACCTGAAGAAGGCTGATAAATTATCCGAGAGCGAGGAACAGAAGTTTGATTATTATGTTGCTGTTATAAGAGTCAATACGCTGCTGCAGCCCAAAGACTGGCTTGAAAACGCAGAAAACGCATTTGGTGAGGCAAGAAAACTCAAGGCGGATGAAAAGAAGCTGATTTACTATCAGGGGACAGAGGCTGCCAATTATTTTCTGGGCCTTGCATATCTGGATGCCAGGGAATTTCAAAAGGCAAGGGACAAGTTTGCTGATGTGCTGAACATGAAGAGAGAAGGAAAATGGAATGAAAAGGCTGACAGGGCATGGAAACGCGTAGACAAGATAGTTCGCGCCATGGCTGGTTTAACAGTAGGTGATGTCGGCAAACAGATAGCAGTCAAAAATTCTGTTACAAGGGCTGACCTTGCAGCGCTGCTTGTTGATGAACTTAAACTGGATAAGCTTTTTGCAGGCCGCCTGGCTGGCCAGTCACAGGCAGACAAGATGAAGGCTGAGTTCACGCCTGCGGATATGCTTAATCATCAATTTAGGGAAGAAGTGCTTACAATCATGAAATGGAAGGTAAGGGGGCTTGAACCAAAATATGATGAGGCTACAAAGGCATATCTCTTTAAACCATCAGAGACTGTGCTGAGGGGCGAGATGGCATTGATTATTGAAGATGTGCTCATAAAAATAACAGGCGATGAAAAGATAGCAACTGCATTTTTTGGGCATGAACAATCTCCATTTCCTGATGTAAGGAAGACCTCTCCGTTTTATAATGCGGTTATGAATGTGACGACAAAAGGCATAATGGAAGGAGAGATTTCCGGAGATTTCAGGGTGGATTCTGTTGTTGACGGCGCAGAGGCCATTCTTGCAATCAGGGTATTAAGACAGAAAATGAATATATATTAATAATAGACTAAACAGGCCAAATAGGGTAAAAAGTTTCAAAGCCTTTTAACCTTTTTGCACTGCTTAAACTTTTGAAATTTATTTAAAAGGAGGTAATGTTATGAAAAAAGTATTTGTGTTAGTTGTATTGCTGAGTTTTTTTGCAGCAGCAGCTGCGATTGGTGAGGACCAGCCTGCAGCGACGCAGCCTTCGATGGCAGCGCCGGCTTCTGATTCCCAGGTTGATGAGAAATTTAAAAAGGCAAACGAATACCTGAGCCAGCAGCACCTTGCTGTTACGCAGTCTTCCTCGGATGCCTTTGTAAACGGCTATATCCTTGTTGCTGCTGAAGGGCTTCCAAAAGCTGATGCAATCAGCCCGGGCCAAAAGAGGCTGACTGCAGAGAGGGCCGCCGAGGTGTTGGCCTACAGGAAGCTGGCTGAATTTTTGGACGGGGTAGCTGTTGCCGGAGACTCGCTGGTAAAGGATGCCGCGCTTCAGTATGACCTTGTCAGGGTAGCTGTGGCCGGTTTTGTGAAAGGCGCAAGGGTAGTCCATAAGGAATACAGCAAGGAAGATGAAATAGCCCTTGTTATAATGAAGATAGGCATGACAGGCCCTGGCAGCTTTGCGGATGCCCTTTATGCAAAGATATTAAAACCCGATGTAAAAAAAGAATTAATAGAGCCTGCGCAGCCAACACCTCAGTACAAGCATAAACCTGTGCCGCTCGATGAAAAATATGACGGCCTTGTTATTGATGCCACAGAGCAGAGTTTCAGGCCTGCCCTGATAAACAGGATATTTACACAAAAGGGCGAAGTGCTCTATGACCCGTCAAAGATAAGCCAGAAAGTCCTTGTTGAACAGGGCTGCGGGGAATATACAAACAGTGTTGATAAGGCAAAGGCAGCCCTTGATCAGAGAGGCGCAAAGAATCCATTGATTATAAAAGCCTCTGGTTCTGTAAACCCTTCAGACCTTCAAATCTCGGATGATGATGCAGTAAAAATATTTTCTGCAAATCAAAAGGCTGGCTTTCTTGCAGCTGCAAAAGTAGCTTTTGTGCTGAAATAGATTTATCAACGAGTGACGGGCAACCCATGAATTGCCCGTCACTTATCCTTAAAAATATTATCCAGGGGGGATAGGGGTGCGCACTGTCAGGTTATTTTTGTTAAGCTTTGTTGTTCTTGCTGCATCCTGCGCACCGCCTGCTGTAAAAACAACCATGCTTGTACCTGCCAGGCATCACGAGGCGTCAAGGCTGAGAGAAGTTGCGGTCCTGCCCTTTGACGGCAAGGGCGGGCAAGAGTTTGCTGCAGAGATAGAAGGAACTATTGCAGGCATAAACATAGGAGACAAGCAGTATTTTAATCTCGTTGACAGGGTAAGGCTTGAAAAGCTTATAAGCGAGATGAAACTTTCACAGAGTGCGCTTGTTGATTCAAATACTGCTGCCAGGGTCGGCAGGCTTGTTGGCGCCAAAGGTATTTATACCGGCATTATAACTGCATCAGATGTCAGCGATTCGGCTTACCGTGAGGAGCGTACGCGCTGCGCTCAGACAGTCACAAAACATGACAAAAAAGGAAGGGCATACGAAGAGTGTGCGAAGTATGAAAAATATGCGGTCCACTGCACAAAAAGGACTGCGGTCTTTGCCTTTACCCCAAGGCTGGTTGAAGTAGAAACAGGGATGGTTGTCTATTCCAGTAATATAGGGAAAAGCGTTGAGAGGTCAGTTTGTTCTGACAGCCAAAAACCGCTTCCCGGTGAGCGAGAGCTTATAGAACAGGCAAAGCAGTACGGAAAAGAGATTTTCAGGACGGATATAGCGCCTTATTATGTGACAGTAGAAATTGAGCTTATGGATTCAGACGACGGCATTATCTCTGACACGGCTAAAGCGAAATTAGCCCAGGGGATAGATTTTGCAAAAAACAGCAGGCTTGACAGGGCCTGTGAACTCTGGGGAGAAGCAAGAATTCTTGCGCCAGATGCGTTATCTGTTCTTTATAATCTGGGTATATGTTCTGAGGTTACAGGGGAGTTTGAACAGGCACTGGAATTATACAGGAAGGCGGACAGGATGCTTATGAAGCCTGATGATAAGGTGAATGCGGCGCTTGCAAGGGTTCAAAAGCGGATACAGGAGCAGAAAAAGCTAAAAGAACAGATTTTAAATTAGAATGAAATATCCCATGAAAAATTGCAACAAGCCGGAAATAAGAACCCTTGTTTTATTTATATTCATATCCATAATTATTATGTTATCGCCGCTACCGTGTTTGGCCAAGACCCTTATCCTTGACGGAGGGTTGGAGAGCAGGATAAAAACAACCCAGCGCATCAATTTCGATGTCCAACAGGATGTAAGGTCGCTGACCTTCAGGTTTGCAGTCCCGACCACATTTTCCAATAAGATAACCTCTCAGGACTTAAGCGGATTGGATATCAGATTTTCTCCGGAGCCTGCATCTGTAGTGGATGATATGGACAAATTCGGCAACAGATTTAAAAAGGTAAGATGGGAGAACCTGAAACAGAATATCAGCGTCACAATATCGTATAACACTGTAATAAAAGCCGAGCTGCTTGCAATGGAAAGTGTATCATCATTCCCTCTCAGGGATATTCAAAAAGATGACGCGGTGTTTCTTAAGCCGACATCCATGGTTCAAAGCGACAGCGGAGATATCGTGTCCCTTTCACGAAAGCTCACAGAGGATGCAAAGACAGAAAATGATGCTGTGAATGCAATATTAAATTGGGTTTCTGACAATGTAAAATATACCTACAACCCTCCGCAGTATGATGCATTGTATACACTTAAAACAGGAAAGGGGAATTGCCAGAACTTTGCGCATCTATCGATGGCCTTGCTCAGGGCAGCAGGCATCCCGGCCAGGATAGTCGGCGGTATCAGCCTTAAGCGGCAGTGGAAGGTTCCTGTTGAAAACGGATATCTTGTGCAGGACATGGGGCAGGGCGGGCATGCATGGATGGAGATATTATTTTCTGACCTGGGCTGGCTTTCTTACGACCCACAGCAGTCCAGGCAGTTTACATCAACCAGGCATATCAAACAGACACATGGGCTGGATTCAAAAGATATTAATGACTCGTGGTCAGCATCACCGTATCTGCCAAGGTATAGCGAAGATATAGAGGCGGTTTTTAATAATGATGATGTCAACATAAAACTGAGGGCCTCAAAGGACGCGCCGGTATCATATATAATGAGCAATAACCTTACGGCAAAGGCTGCTGCTCCTGAAAAAATATTGCCTCCATCAGTAAAGCCGGCGCCACCGGCTCCTAAACCCGCGCCTGTGATAACTCCTCCTCTCAGGCCGGTGCCTCCGCCAAAAAAAGGTACTGTTGAATTCGGTAATACGGAATTTCCAACTCTTGTTGATGTATACCAGATTATCGGCAATGCGGCTACCAGGGTATTTGATAAGGAGACCGCTGAACATGTGACATCCCGTTATGTATACGCTCAGGCATTCACCATTGAAAGTGCAATGACCTTGCAGGGCATCTCGCTTGCCATGCACAAATTCGGCGGTGACGGTACGCTATATATTGATGTCGTGAAAGATGAGAATGGCAAGCCGGGCTTATCAGGAGAGAGGTCCTTGCTTGTTTCATTGGGCAGTATAAAGTTCCGTCCCGGTTATTACTGGATAGATTTTGTGTTTGCGAAAGAAAAAGAGCCATTGCCTGTTCTTGGCCCGGGAAAATATTGGATAATAATGAGGCATTCAGGAGAGGCAATAGTTAACTGGTTTTATATTCCTGGCAATCCATACGGTGACAGCGATGATACAAGGTCAACGCTGAAGGGGTACAAATGGGAAGACCTGTTAAATTATGATTTTGTATTCAAGGTCAGGGGCAGGGTGCAATGAAGATATTCAGGGGCTGTTTTGTCCTGATATTTATATTATTTTTATCTTCCATCCCTGCCCTGGCAGATGACAAAAGCCTTGAAAGACAACCCGCTTTGCCACAAGAACATGTCAGGAAATTAAAGAGGATAGCCTCATTTATTGCAGCTGAGCTGCAAAGAAGGCCTGTAAAAAGCGTGACTGTGGAGGATTTTACAGATTTTTACAAAAGGCCCTCGGTAACAGGAACAAGGATGGCCAGAGAATTTTCAAGGCAGCTTGCAGCGCTAGGCGATAAAAAATTCATGGTTGTAGAGGCCGGCGCTGAAGCCATTGTGGCAGGAACCCTGGTCCCGTTTAAAGATGGCGGAAAATGGAAACTCGATATAAAGGTTGTATCAGCAGATAAAGGCAAAATTATTACAACCTATACAGGAATCCTTAAAAAGGCAAAAACAGTAAAAAAATAAAACTGCCTGTTGCACCTTTATGGTGAGTGAATTTTAAGGCGCTCTTAGGCTATAATGATGGATTAAAAATGGATAAATTACAATTCAGGACAATTCTGTTAAAACGCGTTACATTCTGCGCTGTTTTGGTGGGGTGTATTTTTATTTTCTCCGGCCTTTTATATGCAAGCAAGGCGGAATATATTGAGGCTGAAGGTTATGCGGTAATTTCAGGCGACAGAAAAGATATTGCAAGGGAGAGCGCACTGAATAATGCCTTCCGCAGGGCTGTGGAGCAGGCTATTGGCGTGCTGGTTGAATCGGAAACAATGGTCAGGAATTTTGAGCTGCTGAATGACAGAGTTTATTCCAGGAGCGCCGGTTATGTTAAGAAATATTCAATTACAGGAGAGAAAATCGAAGGCGATACATTCAGAATCAGGATAAATGCAATGGTCTCAAAGGTACGGCTGGAAAAGGATCTGGACGAGATAGGGCTTTTGATAAAAAAGGCCGGCAAACCAAGGCTTATGCTTTTAATCTCGGAGCAGAATATAGCTGCAGATAAACCAAGCTATTGGTGGGGGTCCGGCAGTAGTGTAAGTATTGGAGTTGCTGAAAACACTCTTATGGAAAAATTTATGGGAAAAGGATTTATTTTTGTGGATAGACAGGTTGTGCTTGCCGGAATGAAAGAGGACATAAAAGCCCCTGTTTTTTCGGCGCCTCCCGGCTTGAGCAATGAGACAGCCCTGAAACTTGCATCACTGGGAGAGGCCGAGGTCGTGATAATAGGGCAGGCAGTAGCAAAGGCAGGCCCCATGCTTATGAATACGTCCATCCGTTCCTGCCAGGCAACTGTTTCTGTACGTGTGCTGAATGCAGACAGCGGCGAACCTCTTGCAACTTCCTCTGCCAGCGCTACGGTTGCTCATGTGGACCCTGTCACAGGCGGTTCCGAAGCACTGAAAAAGGCATCTACTGAGATATCGGACAAGCTGATGTCTCAAATCCTTGCAAAGTGGAAAAAAAGGGTAAACGGAGCGCATTCGGTAAAGCTTTCCGTGTCAGGCGTGAAATTTGACAGTATGAAAGCCTTCAGGGAATTCCTTAAGGATAAGATTGAAAATGTAGAAGAGATTTATGACCGCAGTTATAAAGACGGGATTGCCAGAATGGATGTAGAAATAAGCGGCAGCACCAAGGAGATGGCCGAGGAATTAAGCGGCAAAAGGTTTAATAATGGATTGCTGGAAGTAACGTCATTTACCAGCAACGTGATTGAATTAAAACTAAAGCAGAGATAAACCTGTCCGTTGCTTTAGGTCTAAGGTTAACGGAGGACAGACAAGTAAATAAATGAATAAATTTGCGGGGAGGCTTATTATGAAAAGAGGGTTGGTTTTATTTTTTGTTTCTGCACTTTTTATATATGGATGCGCATCAAGCGGCAAGCAGACATTTGAACAAGGGCAGGAGCTTGCAAAAATTAACCGGCTGGAAGAGGCGGTCTCGCTTTATGAAGATGCTGTCCGTCAGGAACCGGATAATCAGGAATATAGTGACATCCTGAAGCAGGCCAGGGAACTTCTGGCCAAAAAACATCTGGACAAGGCAAAGTCTTTTATGGACACAAGGCCTCTTACCTTTGATATTCTGCGAAATGCGCAGAATATGGCAGATAAATCATTAAAAATATCCCCTGATAACGAAGACGCCACCAAGCTGTCAGCCGGCATAAAAACTGAGATGGACGCGTTAACAAAAAAGGCAGAATTACTCTATTCTTCCGCGACAAAGGCGATTGAAACTAACGACTGGATTGCTGCCATAGAGAAGCTCAGGGAAATCAAAACGTTTTATCCTGCTTACCTTGACCTGGCCGTGAAGCTGAGCCTTGCTGAAAATGGCAGTGTGGAGTATTACGTGAAAGAGGCTGAGAAGTGCAAAACATCAGAAGACTGGGGAGGCGTTATAAAGATGCTTGCTTTAGCCAGGAAGATACAGCCGGATAACGCTGAACTTGAAACCCGCGCGAAGGAGGCACAGGGAAAACATACGCCTGAGTATTATCTTTCCATGGCTGATGCGGCGGCAAAAAATAATGACTGGGAAAATGTAATGAACTGTATTAACAAAGTGAAGGTTTTTCCTTTAAGCAGTGAAACAACCAGGAAGACTGAACAGTTAAAACTGCAGGCATCGGCATTTTTTATAAACAGGGCTGAAGAAAACTTTTCAGGGAAGCGCCTCTACGCTGCGTATGTAAATTTACAATCTGCCCTGAATCTCAGGCCCGAGATAAGGAAAGACCCGAAAATATCCGAGCTCATTGAACAGATGCTTAATGCCATAATAGCCGTAGCAGAGCCTTATGAGGCCGGCGGGCAGCTTGGTAATGCATTTGTATGGTATGAAAAAGCCATGAAGCTCTCCTCAGGGCGCCGGGAAATTTTATTAAAAACACAGGCGCTTAAAGACATTATAAAGCAGAAAGTTGTAAGAAAGATTGCGATTATGGATTTCACCTCTCCCAGCAATAGCCCTGATGCAGGCCGTGTTATGACAGACAGCCTGCTTTCATATTTGACAAAGAATTCTTCAGGCGATGTTAAGATACTTGCAAGAGACGTCCTTGGGGCATTATTGAAAGAAATAGAGCTGGGGCAGGCCGGACTATATGATATCGAAAGCGCCAAAAAAGCAGGCAAGCTAAAGGGGACAGATGTGTTCATCTTCGGGAGCGTTCTCCAGTACAATGTTGAAAAAAATGTTGATGAGGGATATAAGGTTGTCAGCGCTGTCGTAGGAAAGAAAACCCACCCAAACCCTCTCTATCAGGACTGGGTTTCTTCACACCCGCAACCTGATGCAACAGAACTGAAAACTGCACCACCTCAGTATATTGACGAGGAAATCCGTGAAACAATCAAATATAAGGTTGCAAACCATAAAAAGACAGCCAGCGTGAATGTTTCTTTTCGTGTCATTGATGTGGAAGAGGGGGAAGTAGTAATAACAAAAACCCTAAAGAACAAGAAAGAAGCTGAAGATACCTACTCCGAAGGTGTTGACTTTGCGAACATCGCATATAAGGCGCTCAAGCTGCCATCAGATACAGAACTCCTCGACCAGGTTGTTGAATCAAGCGTGGCTGAGCTTGGGTATGAAGTCCTCTCCCGTTTTCAGAACCTTCAGGTCTTATACTCAAACAGCGCTGAAATACTTAAAAAGAAGGGTGAATTGTTGCGTGCCATAGAAAAATATGTAGACGCAATTCATGTGGAAGAGCTGAAAAATATCTCCAGTCCTGTTTCCGAAAACGCAAGAAAAGAAATAGAACAGATGTTGATAGCACTTTCAATATAGGTGGCAGCAATGCAAAAAAGACTTAAGGAAGCATTGATAATATCGTTTGTATTGCTCTTTTTATTTGTATTGCTCTTTTTAATTGTTATAGCTGCGGGCCCGGTGGATGCCGGACTGAAGCATAAGCTGGCTGTTTTTCCGTTTGTTGCAAAAAATATGGAAGCAATGACGCTTACCGAAAGCCTTTCTTCTCTCCTTTTAAATAGTATTGACCGGGCAGGTTATTTTGAGATTCTGGAGAGAAAAAAAATAGAAAATATCATAGAGCTGGAAGGCCTCAGGCTTGAGAGCCTGTCAAAAGAAGACATTTTAAAGATAGGCGCCAGAAACAACATTGATTTTCTCCTGTGCGGCACTGCAACAAGGGTTGGCAGAACCGTGGCGATAGAGATACAGCTTTTTAGCGTAAGGGAAAATAAAGTCTGCGCCAGAGATACTATACGGACTTCCGAAGGAGAACTTGCAAGCAATCTGTACAATACAGCGCGGGATATAGTAAAGAGCGCTCAGAAATGTCTTTCTCCTGATTCTATGGCAATGCCTGTTCAGAGGCCACTGACGGTTCCTGAGAATATCAAGATAAGCGGGACATCAAAGAGCATAAGAATAAACTGGACGCATCAGGAGATGTCCAATCTGATAGGTTTTAAAATATTCAGGTCAAATAATGGAGATGGCCCCTTTACACAGATTGCAACTACAATAGAGAATTTCTATATAGATGAAAACCTGAAGCTGAACGAGACTTTTTACTATAGGGTTAAAGCAATAGACAAAAAGGGAACAGACAGCGAATTTTCATTGTCTGTTGTAGGCAAGACATCAATAGCCCCTCAGCCTCCCATATTCCTGAACATACAGGACAATGTCAAGGGAGCATACCTCCAGTGGCGTTCCCGCCCTCAGAGCGGAAAGGAATCCGACAATGTCGAAGCAGGATACAAGGTCTTCAGAAAAGCCCAGACGGAGAAGGAATTTAAAGAAGTTGCAGTTGTCCCTGCAGATAACACTACTTATACGGACCATGGGCTCAAAGACAATACTGCATACGCCTATACCCTGACAGCCTTTAATGCTCTCAATACCGAGAGCGATTTTTCTGCAATCCTTGAGGTCACTACGCCTCAGGGAGTATCGGGCTTAAAGGTAGAAAGCGGGAAAATAAGGCGGGTGCCTTTAAGATGGGATGTCAGTATTAATGATGTTGTTGAAGGATACCGGGTTTACAGGGCGCAGGGAGAAAACGATGAATATAAAAAGATAGCTCAGACTCCGGACCGACATTCCATATCGTATATCGACATTGGACTGGAAGATAACAAAACATACTGGTACAGGGTAACTGCCTGCAATAAGAATAATGTTGAGACAGATATGTCGGAACCTGTTTCTGCAACAACCAGGACTAAACCTTCCATGCCTGCCGGCCTTGCTGCTAAAAGCGGAGAGGCGAGAAAGGTTTCTCTTAAATGGGAACCCATAAAAAGCCCTGAGGATGAGATAAGGGGATACAAGATTTACAGGGCAGCAGAAGAAAAGGGCGAATATAATAAAGTAGCAGAGGTTGACGCGGGAAAGGATCAATTTTCAGATAATAACACTCCGCTTAAAGATAACACCGTTTATTACTACAGGATAAGCTCATTTAACTCCGCAGGCGCTGAGAGCCAGCAGACAGAATCCGTGTCTGCTACCACAAAGGCCCTGCCGCAAGTGCCTGGCGGGCTTAAGGCTGTATCAGGCGATGTAAAAAAAGTAGCACTCAGCTGGGACAAAAATCCGGAACCGGATATAAAGGCGTATGTGATTTACAGGAAAACGAAGGATGAAAAAGACTTTGACAGGATAAAAAGCACGAAGGAAGCTTCTTACGCTGATTCCAGGCTCAGGGACGGCGTTGAATATGAGTTTGCTGTTCAGGCTGTTGATAGCGATAATCTTTTTAGCCCTGTGTCTTCTCCTGTTGCCGCAAAAACAAAGCCTCTGCCTCAAAGACCTTCAGGATTAAAGATAGCTGCCCAGGACGGCAAAAAAAGGATATCATGGGATGCAAATCCTGAAAAAGACATAAAAAAATATAATGTGTACAAGAAGGGTTTTCTTGGCATCTCACAGAAAGTAGGTTCAGTTCAGGATAATTACTGGGAGGTGGGTGAACTGAGAGGGAAAACGGAGTTGTTTGTCACTGCCCAGGATGAAACAGACCTTGAAAGCGAGGCATCTGAGACAATTGTTTTAGCAGAAACGAAATAGCTTGCGGCATAGAAAGGAGGAGTGGCAATTATGGCAAAGTATTTCATAAATATTATATGTTTTATTCTTTTAACGGGCACCATTGTCTGCGCAGAAAATCCTGTTCCAAAGGACACATTATATGATATTGGGAGATACCAGCTTTTTCAGGGAACTTATACGACATTTGACCTTAAAAACGGCCAGAGCGTTACCTCAAACGGAGTATTTCTGCTTGATACCAAAACCGGCTCAGTTAAACGTTATCTGAACAAGATAGATGAGGACGGAAGCTATATAGAGACATGGATACCTACCGAAGTCCAGACAAAGAAAAAACAGGAAGGCAAATAACAATGGCCATTAATTCTATAATGTTTTTCCCTTATAAAGGAGAAGATTTATGAAAAGGTTACTGTTGTCCCTATTTGTATTGCTGTTAATTGCTTCATGCGCATCAATAGAGGAAATGACAAAAGGTAAGCCTGGGGCGCCGGAAGTCTCTGACGAAGAACTTCCAAGAATGGTTGCAATCATGCCTTTTCAGAATGAGACAGATGAAAGGGGCATAGCAAATCAGGTAAGAAAGGCTTTCTACAATCATTTCAGCCCTAAACCGTACAGGGACGTAGAGCCTTATATTGTTGATGAAAAAACAATTCAGATCGAGAAATCCAGCGGCAAGACCATCCTTGAATTAAAGCCAGATGAGATATGCCAGTCCATCGGCTGTGACGGAATAGTTTATGGCAGGATCACTGATTTTAAAAAAGTATATGCTGCAGTTTATTCCCAGCTTGGAGTAGAGGCTGAGGTCTGGATGATAAATACAAAAACAGGCAAAGAGGTCTTCAGGATGAAAGATTCTGTAAGATACCATGAGGGCAGTGTTCCAACGTCTCCATTGGGAGCTGTAATGACTGCCGTATCAACTGCAATAAATCTCAGAGAGATTCAACAGGTCAGAATGGTGAATGAGCTGGCATATAAATTCAATGAGAAGATCCAGTCTCCAAAAGGAATGACAACAGAGGACAGGCCATTGATCAAGGAAGTTTTAACCAATGCAAAAGAAAGTCCGTTGGGAAAAGGAAAAATCGTAAGGGTAGGGCTGGATGGCGAACCCGGCGCAGTCGCAGTGTTTGATATCGGAAGCTTTAAAAAAGGTGTTCTGATGAAAGAGACAAAACCCGGTATTTATATGGGGGAATATCTTGTGATGTCCGGAGACAATGCGAATGATATGCCTGTTGTCGCATATCTGAAAAGGCCGGGAGGGCTTGAGAGCCAGTGGATTGATGTGAGTGGTTTTATGACAATTGACACAACTCCTCCTCCTCCGGTAAAAAGTTTAAGGGCCAAGGGATTTCAGGACAGGATAGAAGTTTCATGGGATACTGTAAAAAACACCCCTGACCTCAAGGGATATTCAATTTTAAGAAGTGAACAGCCTTTAAGCGGATATGTTGAACTGGCAAAGGTTGAACTCAATCTGTTTGAAGATAAAATGGCAAAGCCTGACATTATTTATTATTACAGGGTTGTGGCTTATGACCAGGCCGGCAACGAATCAGGGCTGCAAGACCCCCTCAGAGCATCCCTGGTCTCAAAAGACCCGGTGATGATTTCAGGCGAACTCAGAAAGGACACGGTTCTTTCCGGGGTATTTCTGGTCAAGGGAGATCTGGTTGTGCCGAAAGGTCTATCGCTTACTTTAGAGCCTGAAACAAGGATGATGTTTGACGAGAATGCATCCTTGCTTGTTTACGGTAAGATGGTAATAAATGCAAAGGATTCCCCTGTTGAGTTCACTCCTTCGGGCGATAAAAAGTGGAAAGGTGTATCTGTTGACGGCGGCACTATTGCCTTAAATGGTTTTCGTGCTAGCGGTGCGCTTACTGCAATGTTTCTGCAAAACACAGAAGGCACAGTAGAGAATGGCGTAATAACAGAAAGCAATACAGGCATCTCAATATCCGGCACTCCATCTGTTACAGTAAAAAATTCAACAATTTCAAGAAACAAAGCAGGCATTGAACTGCAAAAGACAGATGCAAGGATTATCATGAGCAGCATCTTCCAGAATGCTAACGGTATTGTAATTAAGGGTTTTTCCGGAGAGATTAAGGACAATAATATCTTTGATAATGAGAAAAATGCATCTTCTGAAGCCGGCGTAAAGCTTGGCGCTAACTATTTTGGCACAATAAATACGGATGAAATGAAAATCAGCGGAGTCAGCTTAACAAAGGTTTATGACAATAAATTGCCTGACGGCAAGATTGTTGACGCTGTTTCAAATCCTTACACAAACCTGGGCCAGGAAGACCGCCAGAAAAAGGCATCTGAAATTTTAATTGAGGCAGGCAATTATTTCAGGCAGAGGAATTACGGCAAGGCAGTAGTGCTTCTTGAAGAGGCATTGAAGGCATATCCGACTGCGGACATTTATTATTACCTCGCTATCTGTTATCAGGAGATGAAGGAAGATGATACGGCATTGAAATACTTAAAAGAAGGCGCTGAGAAGTTTCCCAGGGATTCGACTTTGCAAAAATCGCTCGGCATGATGTATTACCAGGGCGGCAAGGAGGCCGAAGCGAAAAAGGCATTCGAGGAAGTAATGAGGCTGAGCCCGGAAGACAGGCAGGTAAAGTTCCTTCTTGAGAGAATAGGCAAGTAGGAGTTTTATGGCAGAAGAAAAAAAGGAAAGATGGCTGAACTATCTTGCGCTCACCACAGTAATATTTGCTGTGTGCGCGACGCTTTCTACATTTAAGGGCGGAGGTTATTCAACACGCTCGGTGCTGTCTCAGTCACAGGCTTCTGACCAGTGGGCCTATTTTCAGTCCAAAAGCATTAAGGGATACCTTTATGAGCTGCAGAAGGAGAAATTTGAGGTAGAACTCAAGTCGCAAAAAGCGAATACTTCCCGTTCCCTCTCAGGGGATTATCAGAAAAAGATAGACACGTATTCGCAGAAGATTAAAAAATACGAGGAAGAAAAATCCAGGATAGAACAAGAGGCAAGGAAACTCGAAGGCATACGTGATGAGGCTCAGAAGCATTCTCAGGCATTCGGAATGGCCGTGATATTCCTCCAGATAACGATATTGCTTTCATCCATTGCAGCGCTCATGAAGAAAAAGATTGTGTGGATACTGGGGATGGTTCTTGGGGTTTTCGGGATGGTATATTTTGCGAATGGTTTTTTCCTTTTCATAAAGTGATTCCTTACTCTCTTTTCAAAAGGGAGGTGTTTATGAAGAAATTAGCATTAGGTTTTCTATTAATTTTTCTTGCCTCGTGTGCGGCGACTGTAATCCCGGAAATTTCTTTGAATCAAAGTGATATAAAAATGGAGTTGAAACAAGAGGCCTTTGGTATCGAGGGACTTACTATTTCCAGTGACGGACAATATCTCCTGACGAGTGATAATGGAGGTTCGGTAAGGTTTGATTCTGGAGAACCAGCGCTAAGGCTATGGGACCTGACACAGGGATTGCAAATTTTTAAGCTCAAATATGACAAGAAGTATTCCGGGAAAATAATGTCAGTGGCAATTTCACCCGATAATAAATATGCCGTGACAGGCGGATATGTCTTCAGCAGCTTCGGCCAAATAGGATCCCATCCGCTAAACATATGGGATATCACTAAAGGACAGCTACTCAAGGCATACAAGACCTTTAAAGGCTTCAGGGGGGATGAATTCAATAGCATCAGCTTTTCTCAGGATGGGAGGTATTTCCTTGCTGCTGACTGGACTAATATTTATATCTTTGATGCTAAGACATGGAATCTTATCAAGACCTTGACCCTTGAAGGTTATAGCCCACCTGTTATGGCCCCCTATAAGAGTTTGGTTGCGACTTTCTCTCCCAATAATAAATATGTCCTTTCTGGAGGCCCTGATGGCATAGTCCGTTTGCTGGACATTGAAAGTGGCAGGGAAATTAAACAATTTCATGGGCATAAAGCCGGTTCGATGTATGGCGGAATATGTTCAATCGAATTTTCTCCGAACGGCAAGTATGCCGTGACAAATTCTATTCAGGACAGCAATGTAATACTTTGGGATATTGAGAAAGGTGTTGAGGCCAGAGTTTTTTCGGATTTTGAAGGCATACTTGGCTGGTACTTCTCGCCCCAAACGGTCTCTTTTTCTCCGGATGGCAAACAAGTGTTTATCTATGGTTTGCCGTCAAAGACATTTGATATTAATACTGGAAAGGGATTAATTGACTTTCCACGCGCATGGCAGGGGAAAGGGATGTATGTGGCAGGCAGAAATATGGGATGGGCACAGTATCATCCCAATGGAAGACATATTCTGTTAAATTCGAATGATGCTTCTGTAAGAATTTACGATGCTAAAACAGGACAGGAAGTGGCAATTCTTATCGGGTTTGAGGATGGCGAATGGTTAACCATTACAAGCGAAGGCTACTACAACTCCTCCGAAAAGGGCGCTCAATATCTCAGTGTTAAAGTAGGTGAGACTTCC
>WPIF01000030.1 GCA_009773185.1 Nitrospirota bacterium
TGATAAACGGTTCTCCACAATGCATCAGTATACCAAAATATCTCCGGACATCATTCACCCACGGGCAAGCCCGTGGAACTCTGATAACGTGTTAGATAAAGTTGATATGCATGGGCGGTTTGCCTTCGCCCTTTTTAAAGGCAGCCTTTTTTGTTTTTAAATCCCATAAGAATTCATTAACTTTATGCTGCAAACACAAAGAGCCGCACATGGTCCTTGCATCAAACTTTTCTGAACCTATCAGCCTGATAACCTCCCAGTAGCGCTCGCTCTGCCATATCTCCTTAAACGATTTATCTGCAATATTGCCGATATGATATTTCTTGTATTTGGAATTAAAGAGCATCCCGCATGGCGCCACAAGACCGGAGCCTGAAAACTGCATGATAAAAGGAGGCCCGTAACACTGGCTGTAGACGCGTTTTCCCCCGCTCAAAATCTTGGACCACTTGGCCCTGACCAGATAAGTGTCATCAGAATACGCTTCAGCCTTCTTTAAAATTTCAACCATATCATGATATTTAGAATAATCAACACCAAGGCTTCCCTTCTCATCATCGCTGCAATGTTTTATGACAAGGTAGTCTACGCCAAGCTCTTTCCCAAGTTTTGTCAACGGGATAATCTGGTCTGCAAATTCCGGCAGAAGCACCATCTGAAGGCCAAGGGTTACATCAAGTTTATTTTTCTTTTTAATCCTTACTGCTTCCTTAATCGTATTTATAACCTTGAGAAAATGCTCTGTTTTACAGCCATGTATCGAGGCATATCTGTCAGCGTCCCCTGCAGATATATTAAACCTCAAATACGTAAGTGCAGGCAGTATTTCTTCCAGCCTGTCGTCTTTCAGTAAACAACCGTTAGTGCCCAACGCTATGTCCAGGCCGTTTTGCCTGCCCCTCAATATAGCGTCGTAAAGGTGGGGAGAGCATGTACTTTCTCCGTCGCTTACAAAACTGACGGCCTTTACGCCTATCTCTGCTGCGTCGTCCAAAAATCTGAAAATGACATCCCTGGTCATCTTCTTTTCATCGTTTGACTGGAGCATGCCGTAACAATAAACACACCTGTATGAGCACCGTCTTGTCAAAGCGCAGTCAATGGTAATAGGCGCAATACGTTCGCCTCTCAGCCAGGCATCTACCCTTTCTTTATGCCATGCCAGTTTATGGCCGTCCAGTATTAACTTTTCCATCGTCTTATATCAAGCTCCTTTTATTATATGTTCAGGGGATATCCGTGTTGACCTATTCAATTTCGTTATGCCGCCTTGCTGTAAGGGAGTCCTTAACAAAATCCTTCTTGATATTTGTGCCTTTACTTAAATAAATGTCATTTACGAGCCGGATATAGCCCTTCATGACCTTCATAAGCGAAGGGAATGAAACTGCCTTTGACACCCCTGAATTCCTCGATGCAAGCCTGTAAGGGACTTCAGCAAAAAGATATCCCCTCTTCACCGTCCTTATAAGGATATCGGTCTGAAAGAAAAACCCCATGCTGCGGTAATTAAGCTCTTTTAAAATTGACTTCCGGTAAAGGACTGTACCGTTTGTATAATTAAAATTGACCATGAAAGTGGTATTGATAATAAACCTGTAAATAAATGAAAGCGCATTTCTGAAGAACAAGCGTATTCTCTTATTAAAAACAAACGGTATAATAATATCTACATGCTCAAGCAGCTTGCTGTACCTTAATATCTCCCATGGATCGTTTTCATTGTCTCCCGGAAGCATCGTTACCATGTCGCCATATGCGTTATCAACTCCGTCCCAGAACGATGCGCCGATACCCTGAGGGGTATCGTGATTTATCAGCCTCACGCGGTTGTCCTTCTTCATAACCTCATCTACCAGGTCTCTTGTTTTATCCCTGCTGCCGTCGTTTATAACTATGATTTCCCCTTGAATCCCATAGTCATCAAGTGATCTTAAGGTATTATTCATGGCCGCAAGAATATTTTTTTCCTCGTTAAGGGCAGGCATTACAATAGATACAAATACGTCCTTCATCTATACTTCCCTGAACATTTCTTTAACAGAGCTAACAATTCTTTTATAGTCAAAATAATATGCGTCTTCAAGGACCGGGCTGTTTGGTGTCGGCACATCGGGGAGTGTTACCCTTTTCACAGGCGCCTTGAGGTATTTAAATGCCTTTTCTGCAACTACCGCAGCTATCTCTGCTGACACTCCGCACGTCTTCCAGCCTATATCCACTATCACAAGCCTTCCTGTCTTTTTGACTGATTCTATAATGAGATCTTCATCGAGTGGTTTTATTGTCCTCGGGTCTATCACCTCAACATCTATTCCTTCTGCCTCAAGAGGCTGAACTGCCTTCATTGCCTCATAAACCATATTGGAAACAGCCACAACAGTTACATCCTTTCCCTGCTTCCTCACAATGCCCTTGCCTATCGGCACTGTATATATTTCCTCAGGCACATGCCCTATCTGCTCATAAAGCCATCTGTGCTCTATAAACATTACAGGGTTCCCATCCTGTATGCTTGATACCATTAACCCTTTAACATCATAAGGTGTGCTCGGCATTACAACCTTAAGCCCGGGAATATGCATGAAGAGCGCCTGAAGCGCCTGAGAATGCTGCGCTGCTGAACCCCATCCTTTGCCGATGATGCTCCTTATTACCAAAGGCACATTCGTCCTGCCACCTGTCATGTAACACCATTTGGCAGCATGGTTTACTATCTGGTCCATGCACATAGGCAGGAAATCCATTCTCATATGCACAAATATCGGCCTCATCCCTGCCATGGCCGCACCTATGGCAACTCCTGTCATGCCGTTTTCAGCAATAGGGAGGTCCATTACCCTCTCTTTTCCGAATTTCTTATGAAGTCCCTGCGTGCTTCCGAATATCCCTCCAGGGTCATCAACACCCTCACCCATTACAAAGACCCTGTCGTCCTTTTCCATCATCTGGGCCGTCGCCTCTTTTAATGCCTCTCTGAATGTAAGGCCGCGGAGGCCTTCCTTTTGAAGCTGGGCAGCTTTTTCAAACTCTGATTTATCTACATATACCTTAGTCCACGGCATGGCTATTTCCCTTCCATTACAAAATTTAAATTTAGAACAGGCAGGATATAGTATTTGAGCGGTTTTTTTTGCCGATATTCAGACAGCATAAAATACGAATAAACAAGAGGCAAAAACCTCGGAGCGCAGCGAGAATGAGCGAGAATATTATATCCTGCCTGTATTTCCATGATTATCCTTTATAGTAAACATCATCAAACAGCTCGCTTGCATCAGGGAAAGGGCTGCTCCTGCCAAACTCTACTGCCTCGTCCATTTCTTTATTTATATTATCCAAAAGTTTCTCCATCTCTTTTTCACTCATAATCTTATTTTCAAGAAGCAATTTTCTCGTCCTTTCTACAGGGCATTTCTTTAGCCACATTTCATGCTCATCCCTCGGCCTGCAGCCCTTTTCAACATCACAGTCAGGCCCGACATGCCCCTTCCACCTGTATGTCCTGCATTCTACCAGGGATGGGCCTCCGCCTGCCCTTGCCCTGTCAACAGCCTCTTTTGCCGCTTCATAGACTGCGACCACATCATTGCCGTCCACCTGCACTCCCGGCATCCCATAGCCCGCTGCCCTCATTGCAATATTGTCATGGGGCTGTCTTGCGGACTGAGGAGAATTTGTTGCATAAAAATTATTCTCGCACAGAAAAATAACAGGCAGTTTTTTAAGGGAGGCAAAATTCATGCTCTCATGAAATGTGCCTTCATCCATGGCGCCGTCGCCAAAAAACGCTACAGACACGGTATCCGTACCCTTCATGAGAGAAGCAAGCCCAGCGCCTACGGCAATAGGTATTCCTCCTCCGACAATGGCAGTTGACCCCAAAATGCCGTTTTCAGGGTCACACAGATGCATGGAGCCGCCCTTGCCTTTGGAGCATCCTGTTTTTCTTCCGTAGAATTCAGCCATCATCCGTTTCATGTCGCTGCCCTTGGCTATGCTGTGCCCATGACTCCTGTGGGTTGAGAATATGTAGTCATCTTTTCTGAGGTGTATGCAGACAGCGGCTGCAATGGCCTCCTCCCCTATGCAGAGATGTACTGGAGTCTTCATATCCTGCGCAGGATAAACCTCGATAATCTTCTCTTCAAATCTTCGGATTCTGAGTATGGTCTCATAAAGTCCTTTCAATGTTTTTGCAGGAATACTGTTTATCCCCTTCTTGGTTGCTCTCCTCGGCGAGTCCGCCTGGGTGCGGACGAGTCGTACCGATTTTTTTACAGCAGTTTTTATAAGCTTCTTATTTTTTACCATAAAATTCCTTAATTTTTTCCACCACATAATTTATTTCGTTATCAGTCAGAAGCTGATGAACAGGGAGGCTCATAATCTCTTTCGACTGGGCCTCGCATACAGGGAAATCCCCAAACTTGTATCCGAGATATTGGCATCCCTTCTGAAGATGTATCGGTATAGGGTAATGAATCTTTGTTTCTATTCCGTTTTTCTCAAGAAAACCGGCAAGCTCATCCCTTTTCTTCGCCCTTATTACATAAACATGAAAAACATGGTTTACATTCTTTTTCTTTGTTGGAGTTGAAACAAATTCAGAAATACCGGCCAGCCTTTCATTATACTTACGCGCATTTTCTATACGCTTCTCTGTAACAGAATCAAGTTTTTTCATCACGTGTTTTGCAACTATCGCCTGAATCGTATCGAGACGGCTGTTAAACGCCAAAAACTCCACCTCATTCCTGTTTTTGAGCCCGTGGTTTCTCAGCAATATTAATTTTTCATAAAACTCTTTTGAATTTGTGGTAATTACTCCGCCGTCCCCCCATACATTCAGGTTCTTTAACGGATGCAGGCTGAAACATCCGAAATCACCGAATGAACCTGTTGGTTTGTTATCAATAGTAGCGCCTACAGACTGGCAGGCATCCTCTATTACAAAGAGTTTATGCGTTTTTGCTATAGCCATTATTTTTGGCATGTCAGCAGGATTCCCTGTAAGATGCACCGGAAGTATTGCCTTTGTGCGCGGGGTTATTGCCCGCTCAATAAGCTTAGCATCCATATTATATTCTTCGTCCACATCCACAAAAACCGGTTTTGCTCCGGCTGCTGCAATAACTGCTGCCGTTGCAATAAAACTATTGGGAACTGTTATGACCTCATCACCGGGCCCGATATCCACTGCCTTAAGGGCGAGAAAAAGCGCATCAGTCCCTGAATTAAGCCCAAGGGCATAGCTGGTCTTGCAGAGTTTCGCAAAATCAGACTCAAACTCCCGGACCTGAGGCCCGAGTATAAACCTGCATGACTTCAGCTCCTCCCGGATATCGCCGAGTATGGCCTCAATATCAAACTGTGCAGGCAGGTTTAGATATTTTACTTGCATTGCATCTTCCTTATTTTTTGTAGAAGGCTTTTATTTTATCTATCATGTAATTAACCTGGCTGTCAGTCAGATGCTGATGAACCGGGAGTGTAATAATCGCCTTGCACTGCGCCTCTGTCACAGGGAAATCTCCTTTCTTATAACCCAGATAGCGTGCAGCTTTTTGAAGGTGCAGGGGAATCGGATAATGTACCTTTGCATCTATTCCGTTTTTCAGCAGGTAGGAAAGCAGCTGGTTCCTTTTCTTTGCATAGAACATATAGAGGTGATAGACATGTTTGAAACCTTTTTTTCTCGCAGGCAAGGTTATGTAACCAGACAGTTCCGATAATGCCTTGTCGAGTTTATTTGCATTTTTAATCCTCTGGTTGGTAATCCAGTTTGCCTGTTTTATGAGATAATTCCCGACTATTGCCTGGATAGTGTCAAGCCTGCTGTTATATCCGAAGATATTAACCTCGTCTCTTCCATGAAGGCCATGATTCCTCAGTAAAAGGAGTTTATCCCTCATCTGTGCTGAATTTGTTACTGTGACCCCGCCGTCGCCCCAGACATTAAGATTCTTTAACGGGTGAAGGCTGAACCCTCCGGCAATCCCGAACGTCCCTGCCAGTTTCCCGTTGATTGCCGCGCCTATAGACTGGCACGCGTCCTCTACAACCGGAAGGTTATATTTTTTTGCAATCTTCATTATCTTCGGCATATCAGCAGGAGCTCCTGTATAATGCACAGGGAGCAACGCCTTTGTGCGCTTTGTAATAGCGGCCTCTATCAAATCAGGATTTAGAGTAAAGTCATCCAGCACATCAACATAAACAGGCCTTGCGCCTGTCGCAACTATTGCGCCTGTTGTTGCTATGAAACTGTTTGGCGCGCTGATAACTTCATCTCCTAGCCCTATTCCCAATGCCTTCATAGGCAGAAAAAGCGCGTCAGTCCCTGTTCCCACGCCTACTGCATGCCTGGTGCCGATAAGCTTTCCGAATCTTTTTTCAAATTCTATCATCTCAGGCCCGAATGTAAACTGGCATCTTTTTAACTGATCCTTCATCGCCTTGAGTATCGGGCCGGAATCAGCAAATTGCTGTTTAAGATATGAGTAATCAACTTTCATCTTCTTTGCGCTCATCCTGTTTTCTCCTTTATCGGCTCAATCTTATTTAAGTTTAATCGCCTTCATCGTCTTGATATTGTAGTACCTTATATCATCCATGGGATTAGGTATCTTCCCTGCCTTAAATGCGTCCTGAAGGTCTTTCACTGCTTCTTCTATCGTATGTTTTGCCTCAAACCCGAGTTCTCTTTTTATCTTGGCAGAAGACACATGATATGACCTGTTGTCATTTGACGGAGTAGTTACTATCTCAATATTTTTGCCTATCACATTCCGCACTTTCTCTGCAATCTGCATTATAGTGAAGTTTTCATATCCGGCATTGTATATCTTGCCTGCAATCTTCTCCCTGGGCAGCCCAAGAATGTACACATAAAGGTCTGTCATATCTTCAATATGGAGATTAGGACGTTTCTGCGCACCGCCAAAGACTGTTATTTTCCCGTTATTTATTGCATGGTTTGTAAGTATATTCACTGAAAGGTCAAGCCTTAGCCTTGGAGAATATCCGCAGACTGTCGAGGGCCTGATAACCAGTGTCGTAAACTCAGGGGACTGTTCCTGAAGCAGAACATCCTCGCACATCATCTTGAACTTTGAGTAATCAGTCAATGGCAGCAAAGGAAGGTCTTCTGTTACGTTCTCCTCATCTTTTATCCCGTAGACGCTGGAGCTTGACGCATAGACAAAAAGCTTTGCCTTATTCTTTTTTGAAATCTGCACCAACGGAATAAAGGCGTCGTAGTTTATGGACTTGCCCAGAGTCGGGTCTAATTCAAAGCTAGGGTCATTAGATATGCATGCAAGATGTATCACTGCATCTGTGCCTGGTATTTCTTTTTCCAGAAGTTTAGTATCGCGGATATCGCCTTTTATCTGGACGAGGTTTGGGTGACCCTTAAATTCATCAAGGACATCTTCCCCGAAGAGATATAGGTCCAGAATCTTAACGTGATACCCCTTCTTAAGAAGCTTGGGGACCAGATTGCAACCGACATACCCGGCGCCTCCTGTTATAAATACTCTCTTTATACCTTCCATCAAAGATCCTCCTTAAATATTTTTAGCCTTATATTTTTACAAAATTCTGTAACAAACGCAAGTATTAAAGGTATTATCCGCGGCAATCAGGCAGCCTGTGGCTATCCACTTTTACCCTTCATTATCGTATCAATAATACAATGGCATATAGAATGGTGAATTACTTCGACAGGCCCATACGACTTGGAAGGAACGTAAAAATTAAATTCCCCCAGAGAGGAAAGAGGATTATTTTCATCAAAACCTGAAAGCGTTATTGTACTGCATCCTTTCAATCCCGCTGCCTTAACACCAAGCAGTATATTTTCCGAGCGCCCTGAACTGCTTATGGCAATAAGGATATCGCCGGAATCAGCAAACATCTCAATCGGCTTCTCAAATACATGCTTATAACCGTAATCATTGCCGATGCACGTTAACTGCGGCCCATCGTTAAAGGAAATTGCCTTCATGCCGCCGTTCTTCCAGAAATCTACTGCCATATGGCTCGATATGGCTGCACTGCCGCCATTACCTATAAATATTATTTTTTGGCCGGATGCTGCCTGAGCCTTAATAAGATTGCCTGCCCTCTCTATACCCTGAGGGAATGTCAATTTCTTGCCGCTTCTGTCAGTAACCCTGATAGAGTTAGCAAAACCAAAAAGGTTACTGTAATAACTTTCTGCAAATTTACGCATTTTCTTTTTCCTCTCGGTCGTACTCGACTCGTACCGAGTTGCGAGTCGCAACGACTTATTTCAAGATAGCATGTATGAATTCTAAAAGCTCATGCTTTTCTACAGGCTTTTTATTGCCGACAATCTGAACTGCCAGCGCGCCAACGGCATTTCCTATAAAAGAAACCATATCCAACGGCAAACCGGAGGCAAAACATGGCGCTGTAAAGGCAAAAAAGGCATCGCCGGCCCCTATTGTATCAATCACCTTTGTAGAAAATATTGGCGTCCTGTTTATTTCGTTTTCCTTATTGATGCCTATCGAACCCTTTTTCCCCAAAGTTACGATCAGATATTCAGCGCCCATGTCGTTCTTGATTTTCTTTGCAATATTTTCAATATTTTCATATCTATCCTGGGCCGCCAGCCTGATCTCAGGTTCATCCAGACAAACAAAGTAAGGGCTGCTATATTTAGTAATCATATTATATCCTGCATTGGCGGCATTTGTTTGCGTGTTGACAGCATATCTTTTTGAAGATCCCTCTATTATCTTTTTAATCTTATTGGTAATGAGTCCATGCCCGAAATCCGATACAAGGACAAGGTCATAGCCGGCTATTTCAGATTTTAAATACTTGATAATATCTTCTTCACGCTCACCATCAATATAGCTATTGTTCAAATAATTAACCTCAAAAATCTTTTGATTCAGGTATTGGTCAACATACCGTTTCTTTACAATTGTAGGGCCGTCATCCCTGTAAAAAAATTTTGCGTCAATATTCTGTTTAAGGCTTTTTAGAACAAAATCCTCTCCCCAGCTTTGACTGCCGAGCAATGTAACAAGTTTTACGCTGTCACATAAACCCGCAAGATGGTTTGCGATGGCAAAAGCCCCTCCTGCAAATACCTCATGGGTTATATATTTACTCACTACAAGATGAGACTTTGCAGACTTGCCCAATGCAGTGCAGTAATGATATTCATCAATTATCCCGTCTCCAATGAGCAGGACCTTTAAGTCTTTTAGTTTGTTTAATCTTTCCGCAATATCATTGAAGCTATATTGTTTCGAGAAACTTTTCAGATAGCCCTTGGTTTCTTCGGGGTAAATATCCAGAAAATTATTTATTATATAAGACGCGCTGAATGAGAACCCATCTGTTTCATAAATTTTGCTCTTTCCGAAATAAAGATCTTTTTCTTCCTCAAATATCTTTTTATGAATTTTTTCATGGCGTTCTTTTTGCGACTGGCCTTTTGCAAATACATCCGGATTTATTATCCTTACACAATCAAATGGAATATCATCGTCAACGATACAGACGTAGTCCACCTGGCTGAGGGAAGCAACATTCTCAGCCCTCAGCTTCTCGGAAAAAATAGGCCTTCCGGGCCCTCTCCGCACGTCTTCATCTTTTATAACAGTAACAATAAGGATATCCCCCTGCTTTTTTGCGGCATTAAGATGCTTTATCACACCCGGATGAATGAGGTCAAAAACTCCGTGGCTCTGGACAACGGCCTTGCCCTCCTGTTTCAGGGCTTCAACCTTTTTGGCCAAATCGTCCAAAAGCAGAATCTTATTTTTCAGTTTATGCTCCATCTGGCTGCTCATTTAAAATATTGGTTCAATAATTTAGTCGAGGAAAAAACTATTTCATGTGTAAATCTCATTTCAGCGCCTATTTCCTTCAAAACTTCATATTCCTTCTGTATCTTGCCTGTCTTGTCTTCAAGGTTTTCGAACTCCTGCCCCTTAACATAGATGTCAGGTCTCAATAGCCGTAATGTTTCCTCGGCAGTCGGCCATTTGTTAACAGCCACGTAATCCACACATTCAAGCGCTGCTATGGATTCTGCCCTCAAATCCTGATTAAATACAGGCCTGCCCGGCCCCTTATCAATATAAATATCAGGAGTAAGAGTTACGACAAGAATATCTCCCATATTCCTGGCTGCCTGAAAATACTTGATATGTCCTGGATGCATAAGATCAAAACAACCGTGGCAAAGGACTACCTTTTTTCCTTCAGACTTCAGTTTTTTTATTATCTGAGAAAGTTCTTCAAGAACTTTTATTTTCATAACCCGTTGTATAATATCACGAATTTCTGAGTATTATCAACACTCAAACGCCTTTTTCAGCCTTATTTATTGCCGACCAGAGAGCAGGGATTATATCAGAATGCTTACCTTTAACATAAAAACTCTTCCCTCCGTCAGCTACTGTCCTGACAAGCATGGTCTTCCACGGCCTGAAATAATAGGCAGGGTTGTTTTTATCCGGCTCAACGCTAAAGTCATCCGGCAGGTCATGAAGATCACAGACAAGCGTAGTAAAATGCCTGATAGATTCTCCGCGCTGGCGCGCAAGATTTCTTGCCATGCTCAGAGCCTTTAAAAAAACTTCAGGGGCCATTACAGCGCTTCCAAAATTCATCACTACGCCGTCTTCAAGCCCCTCCAAAATTTTTGCAAAACGCAGGAAATCACTATAGGATGTTTCTCCTGTTGCAGCGCCGCTGCAGTTCGGGTGTTCATGTATGATATCGTAGCCTATACCAACATGGACAGTAACAGGAATTTTAAGCCTGTACCCTGCAGCCAGCAAACTTATATTCTTATGGGTGAAATCGCCTTTAAATATCGCCTCTCCAACAGCTTCCCCCATACCTAAACCATTCTTATAGCCCTTATTGATAATGTCGTTTATCTGTCCTGTTTCCTTCCACAAACCAAACTGCCCTTCTTTAATATATCTTGCAACGCTCTCCGTTGTTGCGCCGATAAGCGCGAATTCAAAATCATGAATCATGACAGAGCCGTTCATGGCAATGCACGACAGATAGCCCCTCTCCATCAGGTCTATTAAAAAGTTCTGGACCCCTGCGCGGATAACATGCCCGCCTGCCATCAAGACTATCTGCTTGCCTTTACCCTTTGCTGTTACAATGCACTGCGCAACTTTATCCATTGCTTCAGGATATGATTCCACGCCCTTAACGGGCCTGACAACACCCATATCAAGGTCATGCGTCCTGTCTTTTAGGGATTGGATTTTTAGTTTTGTAGTATCAAACAAAATCATTTACACTTCATATCTTATATTTTGATAATCTCTCAAGTGCAATCCAGAAGCCCTCTCCGCCAAACTTGTGCCCCTGCCATGTCTCCGGCACAAACGGGGCATCGCATCCATGCAGAATCCTGAAAAGCTCTGCAAAGTCTATCTCGCCCTCGCCTATCTGCAGGCCCTCTCCATCTACGCCTGCGCCGTCGGCTATATGAAGATGAGCTATGTAAGGCTTAATCTTTTTGGTATATTCGGAAAATGACAGTTTAAGATGATTACACGCCAGTATGGCATGCGAGGTGTCAAAGCATATCTTCCTTCCGGTCTTTTTGCAAAAGGAGGAAATCTCATCAGGGGAAACAAAGACATTATGATACCTCTGCCCTCCAAAAAGCCATGGGAAGGGAGGCATATTTTCAATAATAACCTCTGAGCCGCCCTCATTAAGTTCCTTAAGGGACATCTCCAGATTTTCATAAAGTTTTTCTTTGCCGGATATGGGTTCATCTATACTAAAACCGCCGACATGGGCAATTATGTAAACTTTATTTTTAACATCGAAATGTTTCTTGAGTTTTTGTGTTACATCTATAACTTTTTGCAGATTTTCAACTGAAAATTTTCTCTTTGCGCCGTCAGGAGAACACAGGTCAAGAAGATTGTCATTCCTGAAAAGCTCCGGGGCATGGACAACAAGCCCCTGCTTGTAATCCTTTGTTTTAAAATCATGGTCCACGTCATCATAACTCAGATGGAACTCCAGAAAATCAGGAGAACTTTTTCTGATGACCTCTTCAATATCATGATACCTTACTATAAGCCCCCATTTTCTTTTAAAACTGTACTTATGGAAACTTCCTGCGCTATCTCCCAGGTCAGACTCTACAAAATAGTCGTCCTTTTTTATATTTCTGTTGGACTTCTTGCCTGTCAGCTCGTTAATCCTTTGAGGAGAAACCCCTTTCCCCGGACTCTTTACAGTGACCATTTCGCGGGTAATAACCTCACCCTTTTTTATGTCAGCAGCAGCAACAAGGCTCTTTGAGAGATTCTCCCTGTTTAATCTTTCCCCCTGGGTAAGCCACCTGTGATTTGAGCCCATCGCAAGCTCGATATTTCTTATGTCCCTCACAAGTTTTTGCAGGCCTGTAAATTCAAGGCTTGCCGCATGGTCAGGGCCTTCCATTGTGCGGTCCAGGGTAAAATGCCTTTCAATTACGCATGCCCCCATGGAAACTGCGGCCTCCGAGACAGAGATGCCCCTCTCATGCCCGGAATAACCAACAGGCACCCCGTATTTTTTAAGTTCAAGCATAAACCTTAAATTTATATCCTTGTAAGGGGCCGGATAAGTGCTGTTGCAATGAAGGATAACAAATTCTGCCTTCCTCTCCCTCAAAAAATTCACTGCCTTTTCAATTTCACCGACTGTTGACATGCCGGTTGAAATAATTATCGGCTTGCCTGTCTTAGAAACGTAATCGAGGAGGTCCATATTAGTCATATCCGCAGAGGCTAACTTGTATGCAGGAACACCTATTTTTTCAAGTTCATCAACGCTTGGTTTATCCCATGGGGTACACATAAACATTATCCCTTTTTGTGCAGAATACTCTGCAAGCTCCTTCATCTGCCCGGCAGATAAATGAAATTTCTTCAGAAGAGAAATAGTATACTGGACTGAAAGGTCCTCTCTTAATGTATTCTCGAGTGCATCTTTTTTATAAAGCGCATTTAAATTTCTCATCTGAAATTTAACGCAATCAGCGCCTGCCTCGACTGCCATGTCTATAAGTTTTTTGGCAATCTTCATGCTGCCGTTATGGTTTACCCCTATCTCGGCAATTATGAAACAGGGCTTCCCTTCCCCGATAATCCTGCTGCCAATCCTAATTGTTTTCATTTCTATATCCTTCTTGTTTCATTATCATATCAAGCAAAGAAAGCTCATAAGGCATATCTATCTCTATGGATTCTTCTTCGCTCATGGCATACATCGCTATCCTGCCGCCAAGCCGGTTCTTCTCTTCCAATAATAATTTTGTCCTGGTTATATAAACTGAGCCGTTCTCCCTGTACACTTTATCCTCCGGCTTTATGTCCTGCCTTCTCGGACGGTTCTTATAATCATAAAGTGCAGTTGCAATGCCGCCTTTATCCTTCCAGAAAAAACTATGGTTTTCACATACTGTCAAAAGGGAATCTGCTCCTGTTTCCAAAACCTTTTCTATACACCTGTCAATTGTGCCTTTCTTTCTGTATGGGGAAGTTGGCTGTAAGAGCACAACATAGTCAGGGAGTATTTCATGGTCTTTTTTTATTGAGTCAAGCGCATGTATTAATACAGGTTCTGTCGGGGCCGTGTCCAGGGCCAGTTCCTGAGGCCTGTTTATAATCCTGACCTTGTCATATTTCTTTGCGACATTTGCAATCTCGTGAGAATCAGTAGAAACAATAACATCTTCAATATAAGAAGATTCCAGCGCAGACTCTATGGAAAAACTCAACAGGGGTTTGCCGAGCAAAGGCTGTATGTTCTTATTTTTTATCCCCTTGGACCCTCCGCGTGCAGGTATTATTGCAATAAATCTTTTCAGTTGCCAACCCCAATCTGATAATACTCAAATCCCAATTCATTTAATTTTTCTTTATTATACTGGTTCCTTCCGTCAAATATAATTTTATTCTTAAGCCTCTTTGCTATCTCATCAAAATCAGGGCTCCTGAATTCTTTCCACTCTGTAATAAGAACCAGGGCATTCGCATCTGTCAGCGCAGTATATTTTGAATCCGTATATTGAATATTTTTGTAATCTTTCAGGTAGTAGTTTTTTGCTATCCCCATGGCCTTTGGGTCATATGCCCTTATCCTTGCCCCGTGCTTTGTAAGCTCAGCTATTATAGTTATGCTCGATGCCTCTCTTGTATCGTCTGTCTCAGGTTTAAAGGACAATCCCCAGACAGCAAAGGTATATTTGCTTAAATCTTCGCCAAATCTCTTTATAACCTTTTGTGCCAGCACAAGTTTTTGAGAGTCATTCACTTCCTGAATTGCTTTAAGTATCCTTGGCGCATATCCGTTTTCTATTGCCAGCCTCTCTAATGCCCTCACATCCTTCGGAAAACAGCTCCCTCCATATCCGCACCCGGGATAGATAAAGCTGTATCCAATCCTGCTGTCACTGCCCAGACCGACCCTTACCTTGTTAACATCCGCTCCTACCTTCTCACAAATATTTGATATCTCATTCATAAATGATATTTTTGTCGCAAGCATTGCATTTGCGGCATATTTTGTCATCTCAGCGCTCCTTACATCCATCGCAATAAACCTTTCGTGACTCCTCGTAAAGGGCGCAAAAAGTTCTTTTATCTTCTCAAGCGCCTTTGGATTATCCGCACCTACAACAACCCTGTCAGGCCGCATAAAATCTTCAATGGCTGCGCCTTCCTTTAAAAATTCAGGGTTGGAGACAACATCAAATGGAATTTCAACCTTGCGCCTGCTCAGCTCCTGCTGAATAACGCCTCTGACCTTGTCAGCAGTGCCCACAGGAACTGTGGATTTATCCACAATTATCATATAGTGGGACATATGTTTGCCTATATCCCCTGCTGCCTGCAAAACATACTGCAAATCAGCGCTCCCGTCTTCTCCCATGGGAGTGCCGACAGCTATACAGCATATATCGCTGTGGTCCAGCGCATCTTTTATATCAGTAGTAAACCTTAAGGTGCCCAGCTTGAAATTCTCGGCTACCATTGTCTCAAGCCCGGGCTCATATATAGGGATTTTACCCTGCTTAAGGCCTTCTATCTTTTTCTCATCCACATCAACACAAATAACAGTATTTCCCATCTGGGACATACAGGCTCCGGTAACAAGCCCCACATAGCCTGTTCCGATAATAGAGATCTTCATTGTTTTATTTCTCTCTTTTCATATTTTTCATTACGCTCTGCCAAAATTATTACCTCTCATATTTATCATCTATCCTCACTATATCATCCTCTCCGACATACTCTCCGTTCTGGACCTCGATTATTTCCAGAGGCACCTTGCCGGGATTTTCAAGCCTGTGAAGGGTTGATTTCGGAACATATGCCGATTCATTCTCATGCACAAACATCTCTTTGCCGCCTATTGTCACCTTTGCACTTCCTTTTATTACTACCCAGTGCTCGGAACGGTGATAGTGCATCTGAAGGCTCAACTTTTCATTAGGATTCACAACTATACGCTTTATCTTATATCTCTCGCCGTCTTCAAGCACTGTAAAGCTCCCCCACGGCCTGAATGTGGTCACATGGTCTAATGCCTCTTTGCGATGAGCAGATTTAAGTTTACCTACAATATCCTTAACCTTCTGTGAATGCCCCCTCCTGGCTACCAATATTGCATCATCTGTTTCAACCACCATGCAGTCCTCTAAACCTATTGTGGTTATTAGTCTCTTATTGCCGATTATCATTGTATCCCTGGTGTCTATATCAATAAAATCACCGCTTTTTATATTGCCTTTTTTGTCTTTCGGGAACACCCCGGCCAATGAATCCCACGAGCCTATATCATTCCAGTATAAAGCAAGGGGCTGTGTCACCACCTTTTTTGATTTTTCCATGACTGCATAGTCTATGGATATATTAGGCATTTTTTCGAAGTTGGACAACATCCCGTCAAAACTCATATCGAGCATTTTGCCTATCTTAGGAGCATACCTGCATAATTCTTCCGTCATTGTGCCTATGGTGAAAGCAAACATCCCTGAGTTCCAGTAGTAATTGCCCTGTTTCAGATAACGTTTTGCAGTCCCTGCATCGGGTTTTTCGGCAAACCTTTCTACTTTATAACTTTCTGTGCCCTTGCCTTTGCCTATACCTTTACCTGCCTTTATATATCCATAACCTGTCTCCGGCCTGGTAGGCTTTATCCCGAATGTTACTACATACCCTTCTTTAGCAACCTCCTCAGAAAGACTTAGATATTCAGCAAATTTCTCGGGAGGCTTTATTATATGGTCTGATGGCGAAACAAACAAAACATCGTCTTCCTTGCACCCGAGCTTATCAATGCAGTATTTTATTCCAAGGGCTATTGCCGGCGCTGTATTCCTGCTTGCCGGTTCAAGGATTATGTTAGTAATAGGCGCTGCAGACAAAGAGTTCAGGTCAGACAAAACATGAAATTTATAATCGCTGTTTGTCATAACAATGATATCATCGGGAGAGACGACCCTTAAAAGCCTCTCTGCAGTCTGCTGCAGCAATGATTTATCACCGTTTAATTTCAAAAACTGTTTTGGATAATTCCTTCTGCTCAGAGGCCAGAGCCTTGTGCCGCTGCCTCCGGCAAGGATTAATGCCTTCATTGAGCCTCTGCCTCCATCGCTTTCTTAAATTCCCTTTCCATAAAGGCCCTGTAATTGCTCAGGCTGACTTCATCTGCTGCCTCCACCCTCATGACTACAACAGGCTGCGTATTACTTGCCCTCACCAAACCCCATCCTTTCTCAAATAGGACCCTCACGCCATCCATGCTATTCACGTCAACTACTCTGTAAGGCGCTCCCCCGCTCGCCTTATAATCAAAAAAACGGGATACAACCCTTTTAACCACATCCCTTTTTATATCTTCAGGACATTCAATCCTTATCTCAGGAGTGTAAAACACCTTGGGAACATCTGCAAGAAGCCCTTTTATATCCATCTCTGTTTTTTTCATTATCTCAATCAGTCTTAGTGTAGTATAAATGGCATCATCATAGCCAAAATATCTGTCTCCTATAAATATATGCCCGCTGAACTCGCCGGCAAGGAGCGCTCCATCTTCCCCCATCTTCTGTTTTATCAGTGAGTGGCCGGTCTTCCACATTACAGGTATGCCCCCATGTTCCCTTATGTCGTCAAACATTATCTGGGAACACTTTACATCGCCTATTATCTTTGCGCCATGGTTTTGCTTCAATAACTCACGGCCAAGGACTATCATCAACTGGTCACCCCACACAATTTTACCATTCCTGTCCACAACCCCTATCCTGTCTGCATCTCCGTCATATCCAACTCCGATATCAGCCTCAGTCATTATAGTTTCAGCAATTAAATCCTGCATATTTTCAATAACAGTCGGGTCAGGATGATGATTAGGGAAATTACCATCAGGTTCACAGTAAAGCGGTATCATATCACAGCCGATGTTGCTCAGGATTTCAGGAACAACAATGCCTGCTGTTCCATTGCCTGCATCTATAACAACTTTGTATCTTTTGAATCCGGCATCATTCAGATACGAAAATTCGTTCAGCATATATTTCTTATAGGCATCAACTATGTTATAGCCCCTGAGCTGCCCTTTTCTGCCGGAAAGTATCCATTCCTCTTTTATTATTATTTCTCTGAGCCTTTGTATGCCATTGCCAAAAATGGTTGACTTGCCGATGCTCAGTTTAAACCCATTATATTCCGGCGGATTATGACTGCCTGTAACCATAATGCCTCCATCCAGATTAAGATGGAAGATTGAAAAATATTGCAAAGGAGTAGGACAAACCCCTAAATCATACACATCAAGACCTGAAGAGATTATTCCTTCAATTATGCCTGATGCCAGTTCCTCCGAACTAAGCCTGACATCTCTTCCAATACTTACACTCTTTGCCTCAGAATTTGTTTTCTTCAGCAAACAGCTAAATGCCTTCCCAATGGAAACGGCAACATCCCTGTCAATATCCCTCCCTACAACTCCTCTTATGTCATATTCCTTAAATATCCTGTCATCTAACATCTTAGCCATGCCTATCAACTGTTTTTCCCCTTGTTTTTGCAACGCTCCGCCCTTTCAGTTACATATCCCGATTCGCAGGAGTTGCAACCTAAGGTATTTCTTAAGAAATTTATATATTATACAAGTTCTACCTCTGATGCGTCTATCTTTAGAGACACTCCCTGCCGGAGTATATCAACTGAAAGCACAAGAATATGCTGCCCGGTCCTTTCAGCAAGGATTCCCTCCACACCGGCCAATGGCCCTCTTTTTATCCTGACCATCTGCCCTTCCTTCAGATACGGATAAGGATCAAGGGATTCTTTATTTTCAACAAGCCTCTTTAAAAAAATTACCTGGTCTTCCGGCACAGGTTCCGGCTCACCGGGAATCATTTCAAGGAATCTCACAACACCCCTGATTTTCAGAACAGCCAGCATATTATGGTAGGTTTTACTGATGTGAACAAAGAGATAGCCCGGGAAAAGCGGCAGGACTACCAGTTTCTTTCTGTCCTTCCACCTGTTAACCCTTTCAACTATTGGCAGGAATGCTTCTATCCCAACCTTTGTCAATCTTTCCACGACCTGAAATTCATGCCTGGACCTCACATGAATGGCATACCAGCCCGGTTGCGAGTCGCAACGACAAAGCTCAGCGCGCTCCATCTCCCCTTAGAACCACGTTTACTGTTTTAAACAGGATAATAATATCCAGCCATAAGTTCCAGTTTCGCACATACCATGAATCAAGGGCAATTCTGTATTCATAGCTTGTATTGCTTCTTCCGGAAACCTGCCACAGGCCTGTAATTCCGGGAGTGACACTGAAACACAGCTCAGCTGTATCTTTATAATATTTATCTATCTCATCCTGGGTAACCGGCCTTGGGCCGACAAGGCTCATATCGCCTTTCAGAACATTAAATATCTGCGGAAGTTCATCAAGAGATGTTCTTCTCAAAAAGCGCCCGACCCTTGTAATACGAGGGTCATCCCTGAGCTTCCAGAATTTTCCCCATTCCGTTCTTGCCTCCTCATTACGCTCAAGAAGCTCCTGCAGCCTTTCCCCTGCATCTCTATACATTGTCCTGAACTTATAGCATTTGAAGCCCTTTCCCTTTTTACCGACCCTGTCCTGGAAAAACATGACAGGCCCCTTTGAATCAAGCTTTATAAGAATAGCAATAAGCGCCATCGGAATAAACATAAACAGCACAAATAAAACACTAAAAAACAACTCAAAACATTTCTTTATGAAAACATTAAAGGGCCTTTCCAGATTATTCTTTACCTCAAGCGCAAAGGCCTGCTCATGGAAAAAATGCTGAAGGCTTGTCCCCAAAACTGCAACGCCGAACATATCAGGCACAAAGAGGATACGTTCCACTTTATGCTGAAGGTTGTTTATAAGCCCCTGAAGCCTTTCTTTTCCTGCACTTGGCATAGCAATAAAAATGTCCGAGATGCCGCAGCTCTTTATATAGCTGGACGCCTTATCTACGCCCCTGTGGACCTTTATCCCGTCCACTTCCTCTCCAACCTTTTCAGGGTCATCGTCAAGAAAACCTATGACCTCATAGCCATAATTAGGCTCTTTCCGGAGCGCCCTTGCGATAAGCCTTCCTGTGTCGCCTGCGCCAAGAATCAAGACCCGCCTGCTCAAAAAACCCAGCCTTCTAAGAACTTTTTTTGAGGCTATACGTATCAAAGGGAGAAGCAGGATTGCAAGCACTCCAGAAAGGATAATGACGGTCCTTGATATATCATCGCTGAGCTTGCCTATGGAGATTATCGTAAATATGCCTACTGTCGAAAAAAACGAAGTCTTCCATAGGGCCTTTATCTCATCCCAGAAAGAAAATCTTTTGGTATAAAGCCCCTCATAGTAAAACAGGAAGACCCATAAAAAAAATATCCACCAGGCGCTGATAAGGTTTCTGAAAGGAGGCTCGGGAGGAAAACCCGCATATATGCGGGGCAGCAAATCAGTCCTTATAATGGTCGAAAGCCGGAATATTCCCAGTATAGAGAGTATATCCATACCGGAAAGAGACACAAACTCTACTATTGTTTTTAATCTGTTATTCAATGCCTTTTTCACTGCCATCTATTATCCATATAATTTCTGATGCGCGCTTAATTGTATAACAAAACTCTGTTAAATACTGCCCGCAAGAAATTTCTTCAGGGCAACCTCACGCTTTTCAGGAATATAGCCGGTAGCAAGCCTCATAATCTCTGTATCGAGCACAGAATATGCCGGACGCCTTGCAGGACGTGGAAACTCATCAGAGGTTACCGGGATTATCTCTGCTTTTATGCCTGCAGTCGAAATAATCTCCCTGGCGTAATCAAACCAGCTTATGCCATTGCCTGAATCATCGGCAATGTGATATATCCCGAACTTACCGCTCTCAATAAGTTTTTTTATTCCCGCTGACAAACTCACGGTAGATGTTGGGGAACCAATCTGGTCTGTTACTACCTTAATCACAGAGTGCTCCCTTGCAAGTTTAAGAATAGTTGAAACGAAATTATTGCCGCCTCTGCCATAAAGTCCGCTGGTTCTGACAATATAGAATTTATCCAATATCCACTGGATATATTTTTCCCCTGCAAGCTTTGACTCGCCGTAAACACTCAACGGATTCGTATTGTCAAACGGCGTATAAGGCCTGCCTTTCCTGCCGTCAAAAACATAGTCTGTGCTTATATGGCATAAGGGGATATTCGTCTCTGCACAGGCCATAGCAAGATTCTGAACACCAATAGCGTTAGCCATAAAAACCCTGTCCCTTTCGCCTGCCGCCTCTGCCTTATCCACATTTGCATAAGCAGCGCAATTTATGACTATCTCAGGCGCAGCGCTCTTCATATTTTTTAACACAACATCTTTTTGGGTTATATCCATTTCCTGCCTTGAAAATGGCATGACCTCATGCCCCTCCTTAAGCAAAGGGATTAAATCCTGTGCAAGCATGCCCTTTGAACCTGTGATAAGGATTTTCATAAGCATCTATAAGCTGACAGCTATCAGCTGTTTTTCTCCTCCCAGAACCCTTTACTTTCAGCGCAAAGCCTTTCTTTTAGCGGTTTCCACCACGACTCGTTATCCTTATACCACTGAACAGTCTTTTCGAGGCCTTCATCTATCTTTACAGAGGGCCTCCACTGCAACTCACGTTCTATTTTAGAATTATCAAGCGCATACCTGTAATCATGCCCGGGCCTGTCCTTAACAAATTTAATATGCTCTTCGCCCTTTCCCATTATCCCCAGAACCTTCCTTGCAATTTCTATATTTTTAACTTCGCAATCCCCGCCTGCATTATAGATCTCACCGGCCCTGCCATTATGCATAACTATGTCAATTGCAGAACAACTATCCTCTACAAAAAGCCAGTCCCTGATATTTTCGCCCTTCCCGTAAACAGGGACCTGTTTATCCAGCAGAAGATTTGTAATCATCAAAGGGATAAACTTTTCAGGGAACTGGTAATAGCCGTAATTATTCGATGGCCTTACAATTACCACAGGCAGGCCATAAGTCTTATGGTAGGCATGGGCTAACATGTCCCCGGATGCCTTGGACGCCGCGTAGGGAGAATTTGGGCTGAGAAGCGTTTCCTCTGTGAATTTTCCCTTTTCTTCCAGTGTCCCGTAAACCTCATCAGTTGATATATGAATAAATTTTTTGATGGAAGAAGTCCTTGCACCCTCAAGAAGGATATGGGTGCCTAAAATATTGGTGAGTATAAAGGGCTGGGCATCATGAATTGACCTGTCGACATGGGTCTCTGCAGCAAAATTTACAACATAATCCACCTTGCCAAGAACATCCATAACAAGGTCTACATCATCAATCCTTCCATGTGCAAAGCGATACCTCTTATCTTTCTTTATGTCCCTCTGGTTCTCAAGGTTTCCTGAATATGTCAATGCATCAAGGTTTGTAATCTCATAGTCAGGATATTTTTTAAGGATATGCCTGATAAAATTTGAACCTATAAATCCGCAGCCGCCTGTAACAAGGAGTTTCATCTTCCCTCACCTCTCTCCTATTAAGGACAGGAGATTGTCCGAACTATTCAATTTTAAATGGTGTCTCAGAGTCATTTTCGTACCTGATCTCATCAACCTTTTCCTTCCTGTCCCGGCCTGCATAAAGCCTGTCAGGAAAATTTATGACCATTGCATCTTCCTCGCCAATATTTTTGTATCCATGCACAACTCCGGGCGGCACAATTACGGCAAGCCTGTCTGCATTTTCTATTACCTGCTTATTATTATATGTTGGTGATTTTTTCCTGTTATCCCACAGATACAGGGTAAATTTCCCAAGAAAACAGAAGTAGTCAGCCTGGTCTTTATGTTCATGAGGCCCCCTTGCAGCAGCAGGATGTGTAACAGAAATGTAACTCATTGCCGGCTCAAAATCACGAGACTCATCTTGCCTGAATAACTCCATTAACCAGCCCCTATCATCAGTATAGGACTTTAATTTTTTTATAACCACGCCTTCTATATCGCCATCGTTAAACATTTTGAACTTTTTAACCTTCTTCAACTATTAAACTTCTACCGTTGAATCATCTCCCAGCATCAGCCGGAGCGCCTTGTGCCGGATACTGTTTTTTATAACCCTTGTATTCTTGCCTACAATACTGTCCTCAAGCCTCTCAACACCTGATAAAAATGCATTGTTTAAAATCACAGAATGTTCTACGGAAGAACCAAGGAGCGTGACATTATCGCCAATGCTGGTAAAGGGACCTATGAATGAATCCTTAATCCTGGAACCCTTGCCAATAATAACAGGGCCCCTGACAATACTGTTTATCACAGAAGCCCCCTTCTCAACTGTCACCCTTCCATTTACCTGGCTCCTGCTGTCCACACTGCCCTTAATCTGCCTTTTTATATATTCGTCAAGTACAATTGTATTTGCCTGAAGAAGGTCATCTTTCTTGCCTGTATCAAGCCACCAGCCGCTGAGGATTTCACTCTTCACCTTGCATCCCATGCTTATAAGCTTCTGTATTGCATCCGTAATCTCAAGCTCTCCCCTGAACGATGGCTTTATCCCGGCAATAGCATCATGTATCCTTGCCGTAAATATATAAACACCGACAAGGGCAAAGTTTGAAGGAGGTTTTGCAGGCTTCTCTATCAGCTTAACTACATTTCCTTTCCTGTCAAGTTTTGCCACGCCAAACTGCTGCGGATTATCTACTTCCTTCAGAAATATCAATGCATCGGGGGACTGCCTGTTAAATTCCTTAATTGCGTCTTTGACGCCGTGATGCAGGAGATTATCACCGAGATACATGATAAAGTCGTCATCCCCGAGAAAATCTCTTGCGGTCTTAACTGCATGGGCAAGGCCCGCAGGCTCGGACTGGAGAATATATGTCACTTTAATCCCCCATTGTTTACCGCTCCCTATATAACTTCTTACCTCATTGCCTGTCTCAGGAGAAATAATTACACCCACATCCTTTATGCCGGCATCCTTTATATGTCCAAGGACGTAACCGAGTATCGGCTTATTTGCCACAGGAACAAGCTGCTTTGCGGTTGTATAGGTCAATGGCCTCAACCTTGTTCCCTTCCCGCCGCTTAAGATTAACGCCTTCATTTCACCTCAAGTATTTTTCAAGAAATTGTTGTATTATATCAGAAAAATAACAATTCTGGAGGAAGAATGAAGACCGTTGTAGTGACAGGTTGTGCCGGGTTTATTGGCTGGAAGGTTGCTGAAAAACTCCTTGAAAATGATTATTCGGTTATCGGCATTGATAATATGAATGACTACTATGACCCAAAGCTGAAAGAATGGCGGCTAAGCAGCATTTCAGCAAAAGAGAATTTTAAATTTTATAGATACGATATTACAGACTATGAAAAGATTAAAGAGATATTCTCCTCAAACAAGATAGATGCTGTCATTAACCTCGCTGCAAGGGCAGGAGTAAGGGCTTCTGTTGAAAATCCGTGGATATATCTCGACACAAACGTCAAAGGAACTCTGAACCTTCTAGAATGCTGCAAAGACTCCGGCACAAAGAAATTTGTCCTTGCGTCAACCTCAAGCCTGTACGGGCTTAATGAAATGCCGTTCAGGGAGACAGACAACACAGACCAGCCACTCGCTCCGTACTCTGCTACAAAGAAAGGCGCAGAGGCCTTGTGTTTCAGCTATCATTACCTGTGCGGCATTGACGTAAGCATACCGAGATATTTCACTGTTTACGGCCCTGCCGGAAGGCCTGACATGAGTATTTTCAGGTTCCTGAAAAACATTTATAACAACAAACCAATCCCTGTCTTTGGAGACGGCAGACAGAAAAGGGATTTCACTTATATTGATGACATAGCAGACGGGACGATAAAATGCCTCCAGCCTGCCGGATATGAGATTTTTAACTTCGGAAATGATAATTCCGTAGAATTAATGTATGTCATAAACCTGATAGAGCAGCATCTTGGCAAAAAAGCAGAAATAGAATGGCTTCCACTGCATCCGGCAGATGTCCGGGCCACATGGGCAAATATAGAAAAATCAAAGCAGACACTCAACTGGAAGCCAACCCTCTCAATAGAAGACGGCCTTAGAAACACAGTTGACTGGTATCTGAAAAACAGGGACTTTCTGAACAAGCTCAAGTGGTAGAGGCTAAACCTGCAACAGCCCCTTAAAATACGCTATCGCCTTTTTGAGCCCTTTTTCCAGAGGTACTTTCGGTTCCCATCCGAGTGATTTCGTTGCAAGGCTTATATCGGGTTTTCTTTGCATCGGATCGTCCTGAGGTAAAGGGTTAAAGACAATCTTCGACTTTGAGCCGGTTAATTTAATCACCTTTTCTGCGAGTTCGAGCATTGAAAATTCATTAGGATTGCCCAGATTTACAGGCCCTGTAAAATTATCAGGGCTGTTCATAAGTTTAATGAGACCGTCTACAAGGTCCTCAACATAACAAAAACTCCTCGTCTGCTTGCCATCACCATAAACAGTAATATCTTCTCCCCTCAATGCCTGCACTATAAAATTGCTTACAACACGGCCGTCATTGGGATGCATTCTCGGGCCGTATGTATTGAATATCCTCGCCACTTTTATCTTCAGTTTATGCTGACGGTAATAATCAAAAAAAAGCGTTTCTGCGCATCTCTTTCCCTCGTCATAACAGGACCTTGGGCCAATGGGATTTACATTACCCCAATATGCCTCGGGTTGGGGATGAACCTTGGGATCGCCGTATACCTCGCTTGTCGAGGCCTGCAAAATCTTTGCCTTTACTCTCTTGGCAAGACCGAGCATGTTAATGCTTCCGTGAACCGACGTCTTGGTTGTCTGCACAGGGTCAAACTGATAATGAATGGGAGAGGCAGGACAGGCCAGATTATAGATTTCATCAACCTCTACATACAATGGGAAACAGATGTCATGCCTCATTACTTCAAAATAAGGGTTGCTTACTAAATGGGCTATATTCCCGCGGCGCCCTGTATAAAAATTATCTACACAGACTATTTCATTGCCCTCATTTAAAAGCCGCTCGCATAAATGGGAGCCAAGAAATCCTGCGCCGCCTGTAACGAGTATTCTCTTGTTTATAAGACCTTTCATAACCTTCCTTAAATTTGATAATTATATCTTATTATCCCGACAAGCAGCAACTACACCACCTGTCAACAAGCCATTTATACTCTGTAATATTATCTCATTTCACTCGTGGTCTTTATTGAACCATCCTTATCAATATAAAATTTCCCGCCGTACGGATCTTTTGGAATTGCGGTTATAATACCTTTCGCAACCAACTCATCGAGCCCTTCAGTCTGTTTTTTGAATCTGTCCTGATAAACTGCAACAGCCTTTTCGAGAAAAAATATGCCTTTTAATGTATTCAACCGCATCTCGTAGGAGTTTCTAATTGTATTGTCATCCGTCTTTTTTAATATCTCCTCTAAGAAGATAACGGCATTCTCGGTTCTCCTCCCCTGATAGGCCAGACGGGCGGCAAGGGTCGCTATAAGCGAGCCTGAGATTTCTCTTTTTGCAGATTCCATCAGGTAGAAGGATGCCTTTTCATTATCCTGAAGGAAGTAGAAATGATTAAACCCAAGATAAAACGGGATGGTCCAATCCCAATCCCTGTACTTAACCGCCTTTTCGAGCAAGGCATTTGCCTCTTTAACCTTATTCGCCCCCCACGAAAGATTCATTGCCCCAAAATAGTAAGGGTCCAAAAAATAATTATCAAGATCTGTTGCCAGAGCCATATTTTTATATATCCAGTCCCATTCCTCACCAGTCATTTCCTCTTTTCTTATAAGTTTTCCCCCATAGTATGTCATGGCCCTTGAAAATATTATGTCTGCAAATATCCCTTTAAATTCCAGTGCGGCAATGCGAGCCACCGCAGAAGGCATAACAAGGCTGATTCCTTCCTCCTTACGCAGTTTTTCCCTTTCGAGAGATACCGCATTTAATGCGAATACGTTTCCAATAACAGCAAAGGATATAAGAAGTATGGAGATAACCAAAGACCGCATCACGGGAACTCTCTTCTTCTAAAGGCGAGCGTGCCTATAGCAACAGCAACTGTTATATAAAATACTGCATAAAGCCCTGTCCAGAGAATATAAGATGGGCTTATTGACAGGCCGTGGGCTGCCTGAGTTTTAAGGTCAAATGCAGAGAAATTTGGAAAGATATAGTATGCGGCATCAACCATATATGAGACTACCGGGCTGACCTCTATCTTTTCAACCTGTGACGCCAGAAGAAGCCTTACGCTCTCGGTTGACTGGCCTATGATATAGGTAACCAGAGACAATACAAGGGCAATAAATGAATTCGAGGTAAGTGATGCAAAGAGAGTGATGACAGAAGATACAACAGCAAGTTTTACAAATATATAAACAACTGCGAGAAAAAATATCAACCAATTAAACCTGGCCTCAGAATAATAATAAAAGTTTTTGCTGATAATTACAGGCAGTGCAGATAGAATGCCGAGAAAAACCACAACTGTCAGCGACAGCATCACAAGGCCGAAAAATTTTCCTATGAGATATTCCGAGCGTGATATAGGCCTTGATATGACCATATAAATGGTCCTTTTATCGAGGTCTTTGCCGAAAAGATTGACCCCCACGAATAAAAGGGTTAAAAGACCTGAAAAAGAGACAGTAGAAAGGCTTAAGTCAACCGCAACCTTGACTATGTCGCGCATGAATAGCGTTGTAACCACCGTTGTCGCGGCAAAGAGCAACAAGGCAATTATAAATATACCGAAGATAACCCTGTTTTTAATCCCCTCTTTAAATGTAATTGACGCCACAGACCAGATAGCAATCACTCTTTAGCCCTCCCTGCCTTCTCTGTTTCTTCTATAAATATATCCTCCAATGGTTTGCCAAGGGGTTCGGATTTTATGTCTATTACTCTGACAAGAACGCCGTTTACCAAGATTCCTATCCTGTCACAAACCCTTTCTATGTCCTGAAGTATATGGGAACTAAAAAATATGGTCTTGCCTTCTGATTTTAATTTCAGAATCATGTCAATAACATGTCTACGGCCTATGGGATCCAGCCCTGTCATCGGTTCATCCAGGATTACAATCTTCGGGTCATGTATCAGCGCCAGCGCAAGGCCTGTCCTCTGGACCATCCCCTTGGAATAATTCCTTATAGCCCTTTTTCTTTCATTCCATAAACCGACTGTATTTAAAAGCTCCTCTGTTCTTTCCTGAATTTTCATTGAATCCACGCCGGATGTTTTTCCGGCAAACTTAAGAAGCTCCAAAGGATTAAGGTAGTCATAAAAATATGGGTTTTCAGGAAGATAACCGATAAACCTTCTTATCCCTTTATCCCCGACGCCTTTTCCTAATATCTCCGCTCTCCCGTGTGTTGGAAATATGAGATTTAAAAGAATCTTTATGGCAGTTGATTTTCCCGCCCCGTTCGGCCCCAGAAAACCAAAAACCTCACCCTCATGGATGCCCAGGGAAAAATCCTTCAGCGCGGTCTTTTTCTTCCTGAACCCGGTTTTGTAATCCTTGATTATGCTATCGAAAGATATAATGGCCATCACCGATTTTTTCCAAATTCATTGTCGTTCAATTTATTGCGTCCCACGGGCTCGCAAAATCTATCCCCTGCGTTGCAGCGGGAATATCTGCATCCAGAAGATTGACTTCTGCGGCTATGGGTTTTCTATAGAGACCTTGCACCTCGGCCTCAGTGCCAAATCCGGAATCTCCGTTTGTATGTTTTGCCGCAGCAGTATAACTGACATTTCTGCCGTCTGACGGAAATACCTTGGCTCCTACATAAACATTGGAGCTAAGCGGTACAGTCTGACTAGCGCTGGTAGCTCCAACAAGGGTGATGCTCGAAGTGTTAACAACGGTGCTGCCATAGTCCTGGTATTCTGCCATCATAACCTCTTCTGTAGTCCTTGTATTCCTTAGATCAGAATTTGCCGATGCATTATAAGCCCTTCTTCTATATGCGTTGAACTGTGGGATTGCAATGGCTGCCAATATGCCGATAATCGCCACAACAATGAGAAGTTCGACCAATGTGAAACCTTTCCGATTCTTCAGCTTGTGAACAGCCTTATACATTATTTTCCCCTTTTTAGTTCATCGGCTGTATTTTTGTCCTGCATCAACTGTATTACTTCATTAAGATTTCTTTTAGTATATATATGTTCAGGGTTTAATTGCAGGGTCTTTTCAAATTCTTCTTTTGCCTTTGTTAGCATGCCTTTCTTCATATAGGCAAGGCCGAGGTTGTTGTGAGCGTCAGGGAAATCAGGGGCAACCTTGAGGGCCGTGTTAAACTTCTCTATGGCTTTGTCCAATAAGCCTTTTTCCATATATGCCGCACCGAGATTGCTCTGAAAAGGCGCCTCATTTGGTTTGTCAGAAGCCAATATCTCAAAAACCCTTATCGCCTCGTCATAGTTTTTTTGTTTTAAATAAATAACTGCCAGGCCGTTTATAGCCCTTGTGTCCCTCGGATTTGAATTTAATGCAAGTTTAAATTCCCGCTCTGCAAGTTCAAGCATTCCCCGTCTTACGAAGGCATTCCCGATGTTAACATGCGGCATGGCCTTGTTGGGTGATTTATGAACCACATCCCTCCAGAGTGTGTATTCGTTCTTCCAGACACGATTTCTTTCGTAGGCCGCCAATGTCAGAACAACCAGGATACCAGCAAATACCCATCCTCTGATCGTTATTGTGTTCATCATACCTCATTTCCCTCCACGGGGAAAAAAAGGCCGGGTTTCCCCCGGCCTGCTTAAATGGTCTCTGCCCCTATTTTTCCTATTTTTCCACTATAAATCCAATATACTTACTTACTACTGTAGCGTAATCCATGTGACATCAGCCCCAAGCTCGTCAGCAGCAGACGTTGGTGCCTCGTTAACAACACCAAGTTGAAGGTTAGCAACGGTCTCACCAACAGCAAAGCTCCTTCTGTAAGTTCTCGTAGAAAAATTGTCAATTCCGTAATAATTGTCGCCGCTCTGATGGGCAGTTATAGCCAGATAGTCAGTCCTAGAAACACCCGCAGTATTGACTTCACTCTCTATACCAGCAATGACGCCAGGAGACAATGCGACAGTCTGAGTAGTGGTTGTAGTTCTGCCACCAACCAAGTTTATAGTAGCTCCTGCTGCTGAAGCCGCTCCCGCTCCACCGGTCGCCGCTGCTGTAGCGCCATACTCTGTGAAGTCTGCCTGCATGGCCTCTTCTGTGGTCCTTATATTTCTTGAATCAGAAAGTGCAGAGGCATTGTAACCCCTTCTTCTATACGCTCCGAACTGCGGTATTGCGATGGCTGCCAATATGCCGATAATCGCCACAACGATAAGGAGCTCGACAAGGGTAAAACCTCTGTCTTTCCTGCCCTTCATCTTATGAATAGCCTTAAACATAATTTCCTCCTTTTTGAGTGTTAGCGGTGAATGACCGCTTTATTCTTAGCCTTAACCTAAGCCTTCTCTTACTGCCTTTCGCTTCACCTCCTCAGTTTAATGCCTTTGCGAGTCAAACAATACCCGCATAATCCAGCATTTATAGGAGCAGTTCTCATGCCATATTTAATACCATAAAAAACATAATAAAATCAAATGAATATACTATGCTTATGTAGCAATGCAAAAAAATAAAGTGACAAATTCCGTCACCTTTGCCTGTCTTCTGTCATGAGCCGCCTGCGGCGCTCCAGATATTCAAAGACACTGTCAAATGCAAAGCTGAATATAACAAAAAAACCAACAGAGGCCAGATAGAGCCTGTGTTCAAAGATAACGTCTATTATAGGAATAAAGCCGGATGTGGGAGACAGGATAATAAAAAACCATAAGATGAAAAAGGCGATTAAACGACCGTGATGCGTGATGCGTGATGCGTGCGTCAAAAGATAAACGGCAAATCCGATAAGGGCCAGTAAGATGACAAGGGATACGATGGGAGGCGGGATAGGAAAATTTAATACTGTTCCTTCCTTTACAAGGGGAATCTCAAAAAGCCCTTTTGATACGGGGAAATCATAATCAAGGTTCTGATTTATCGGCGCAAAGAGAAGTGTAATATAATATATAAGCACATTGAGTTGGGTGAAGGAATATTCCTTTGGTGATATGCTCTGAAAACCAAGATCGGTTGAGCCTGCCTGCTGCAGCCCACTTGTAATCAGCTCTCTGCCCTGAACGCCAAAACCGACTGTTGAGCCGCCCGGAACCTCCTGAAGTCCAGGAAGCGACCTTGTTACAAAAAAGGTCAGCATAGCAATGAGAACAAGATATAGCGGCAGCCTTACAGCCATTTTCTTCATAGTCCCCTTTGCCAGAAAACACCAGTCATAGAGAAATACAATTGCAGGAAGTGTTATTGCCATCTCCTTTGAGTAGAAACCGAGCAGATACGAGACAGCCACTGCTCCGTAAAATAATACCCTTGTGTAAACCTTTGCAGACTCCGAGCCTTTTATAAACAGTAAAAGGCCGATTAGCATGAACATGGAAGCAAGTATTTCCGCCCTCTGGACAATATATGTTACGGCCTGTGTCTGAATAGGGTGAACCGCAAAAAGAAGGGCAGTATAGAGAGCTATCCTCTTTGCCCTTTCCCTGAGAATCTCTATCCTGTTGAGAGTCAGGAAAACCAGAAAATAGACCAATATGGCATTTGTTATATGTATAGCCAGGTTTACGATATGGTAGCCGGCAACATCGAGCCCGCCTAAGGCATAGTTTAGGGCAAACGTAGCTCTTGCTATGCCGCGACTGCCTTTAAGTATCTCGGGCAGATTATCTAAGTTCCTTATTCCATAGTCTTCAAGTATGCTTCCGATATCGTCAAAGTGAAAAGTGGCACGAAATGTATTTGAATACACCAGAAATATTGATGCCACAATCAGTAAACATGCAAGAAGATGAAATTTCCTGCCTTCAAACATCCTTTCTCCTTTTTCTGCCGGCACGCTGATATAATAACACAAGAAAATGAAGCGTTATCAAAAAAGAAACCTTGATTCCCTGATAAGCGAGGGAGGACGCATTTTTTGAGTTTGCAATCAGGAAGTGAAAGCATATTTTTCGGATAGACGGAATGAGGAGGTTATTTC
>WPIF01000042.1 GCA_009773185.1 Nitrospirota bacterium
GGGCATGGAAGAGAAGCTGAAAAAAATCTTCTCTCTGTATTATAAAAAACACGTTGAGTCAACGAGCCTTCGGTAACATTTTATTATGAGGCAACTGGTTTATATGTCATTGACACAAACTTGCCCCTCGACCCCCTGGGCCCTTTGTATTACGGTTGACCAATATGCCTGAGTTGTGGTAGAAATGTGTCATGAATAAAAAGCAGAAATTACTTCAGGAACTTCCGTCTGTAGACGAGATACTCAAGAGCCGGGACGGGATAAAATGGTGCAGTGCATATCACAGAAGGTTTGTCCTCAAGGCTATCAGGGAGATTATAGAGATAAGGAGAAAAGAGATAATTGAGGTCTCTTCTACTGATATCTCTATTGAAGGAATGGCAAAAGACATAGAGGCAAAGATACAGAAGCTTTCAGCCTTCAGCCTTCAGCCATTGATTAATGCAACAGGCATTGTTATTCATACTAACCTTGGAAGGTCTATACTCTCTGAAAAGATACTTGAGAATGTGAAAAAGGTATCGGAAAATTATTCTAATCTCGAATACAATCTCGAGGAAGGGAAAAGAGGAAAAAGATATGCCCATATCACAGGGCTTCTCAGGGAGATAACAGGCGCTGAATCAGCGCTCATCGTAAACAATAACGCAGCAGCAGTCTTTCTCAGCCTCAGCACGCTTGCAAAGGGCAAAGAGGTCATTGTTTCCCGCGGCGAGCTTGTTGAGATAGGAGGCTCGTTCAGGGTTCCTGATGTAATGGCATCGAGCGGCGCGGTATTAAGGGAAGTCGGCGCAACGAACAAGACGCATCTCAGGGACTATAAAAATGCCATAAATGAAAACACCGCATTAATCCTTAAGGTTCATCAGTCTAATTTCAGGATAACAGGCTTTACAGAAGATGTATCCATAGAGGAGCTTAAAAAACTTTCTGAAAAATATAACATACCACTTATGTATGACCTCGGGAGCGGATGCATGATAGACCTGAGGCCGTATGGAGTGTATTCCGAGCCTTCTGTTCAGGAGATAATGAAGTCTGGCGTTGACATTATTACTTTCAGCGGCGACAAGCTCCTCGGAGGGCCGCAGGGCGGGGTTATTGTCGGAAGAAAAGAATTGGTTGAGAGGATGCAGAAGAACCCGCTCACAAGGGCTGTGAGGATAGACAAACTCACGCTTGCAGCATTCGAGGCGGTATTGATGGAATATGTTGATTTGGAAAAGGCGATAGAAAATATCCCGACTCTTAATATGCTTTTTCAGAAGCCGGAAACTATCAAAGAGCGGGCAAAGAAAATAGCATCCGGCATAAAGAGGCATGTAAAAAATGCAGAAGTGGAGGTTGTCTCTGATAAGTCAAAGGCAGGGGGAGGCTCGCTCCCTGAGTTGGATTTTCCGACTTTTGCTGTTGCAATAAAACCTAAAGGCATTTCAGTGAATGAACTGGAAGAGAGGCTAAGAAAAGGCACACCTCCGATTGTTGCAAGGATTAAGGACGACGCGCTTTTGCTTGATGCAAGGACTATCAGGAACGGTGAGATAGAAATACTCGTTAAAGGTGTGACAGCAGCTCTTTTTTGATTTTTTACCATGACTAAATTTAGTATTTCATTTCAAGGGAAGATCTAAGAATGTCTATTTACGAGAGATTTGGAAATACAAGGGAACAAATCGAAAAACACAATGAAGCTGCGCGTTCATTTATTGAGAAGAAATCTATTATAAAAGCTACAGAAGAAATAGAGAAATCCAAGAATCTGTTAATTGAACTTAAGAATATTGCGAGATCACATGACGAACCAGAACCAACTGTTTCGAGATTAACAAGCGAACTCGAATATCTTGCCATAAAAATAGATGAGTTATTATCAAAAAGAGAAGCTGGGAAAAAAGAGGGCGGGAATATTGCTTTCAAGTGCAACTGGAATGATAAGTTTTATAAGGAGCCATGTAGCTTGAAAGCTTATGAATTTAATATTCACGAGGGCAGAGCATGGTGCAGTTCTCCGTTAAGCAAGTGTAGAGAGTTTATTGGTGAGCCTACGCTGGATAAGCATCCGTGCTATGAAAGCATAGCTCTTAAAGAAATGTATTTTGGAGCTGGCTGGGATCACACGAAGGACAGGGTTCAGCCTAGGCATATTCATAGTGCAAAAGTAAGCAGATTAGCAATATTAACCAGTAGACCTCCAGAAGCAGAGGAAAAAGATAGATTGATAATAGGTTGTCTATATATTAAGAGTGTCCAAGACGACCATAATGAAGAGACAAAGATATATGGTGATAGAACAAGATCATTTGAAATTGATTACAACAAAATTAAGGTTAAATTTTGGGATTATTACAAAAATGAAGGGGCTGAAGACCTCATCCTTTGGGCATCGGGACTATTCAGATATGTTTCTGATGGAACAGTTTTTAGCATTTTAAAGGGAATAGTAAAGCAGTACGAACATAATGGCCTGGATATAACAAAGATTGATGAGTTGATTAGACATTATGAGGTGCTAATTAATAAAAAATAGTGACAGCGAATCCTGAATTGAGGAATCTGGAACGGTTCTGTTTAATTTATTTTGTGCTCACCAAATACCCACCACCATGGCGCTGACAGTATCTTTGAGTGAAGCCATTTTACGGAATTGCCCGAGTGAAGTACAATGCCTCTCACTGTATGGGGGTATTCCTCAATCAGGCTTAGAAGATTCTTTGCATCACTTAATGCAGGATTAGGACTCAGTTTTACCTCAAAGGCAAGTAGCTTTTTGCCATGCTCTATAACAAAATCAACCTCTTTCCCTGTGGTTGTTCTCCAGTAGAATACCTTTGCCTTAGGTGTCATAAGTTCTGATGCTATTCTCAAGTGCATGTATACCATTGTCTCAAAGAAATTCCCAAGCTCCCTGGCATTTCTCAGCGACTGCTCATCATAGTAGCCTGAGAGATATATGCTAAGGGCAGGGTCAATAAAGAACACTTTTGGCGATTTTATTATTCTCTTTGTTCTGCTATGAAAGTATGATGGAACTCTGTTTATGATATTCGATACCTCAAGGAGCTTTATATATCTGTGGACTGTGGGCTGACTCACCCCTGAATCCCTTGAGACCTCTGTCTGATTAAGTACATTTCCTGTCCGTACAGCAAGGGAATCGAGCACCTTCTTGAAATCTATCAGAGACTCAACTTGTGTGAGTTCTCTCACATCTCTTTCAAGATATGTCCTTACGTATCCTTCCCACCAGAGAAGGATGTCCTGTCCCTGGCTCAAGCGGAGAAGCGGGGGCATGAACCCCTTCAAAAGAAGGCTACAATAATCTAAGGAGTCCATTAATTTTTCTTTTACTTGTAAATCTCTTTCCCACAGGCTGAAAAAATTCATGGGCTTATCAGATGTCTCATTCATCTCAGCATAAATCATGGGAAACATCTCAAAATAGACGGCTCTTCCTGCAAGCGTCTCGCTGATTTTTTGCATGAGAAGAAGGTTTGATGAACCAGAAAGAATGAATTTTTTTGCCTTTTTTGCTTTGTCAACAGTCAGCTTGATGGCAGGGAATATTTCGGGTGCTTTCTGTGCCTCGTCTATGATGATGTAGTCGGCATCAATCCACAAGGACGATGGATCAGCCTTTGCTTGCTGAAGGTCGCTGAAATCATCGAGGCTTATGTATTTATAATCAGGGAATTCGTGCCTGAGAAGCGTACTCTTTCCCACCTGGCGTGCACCTGTAAGCACTACCACAGAGAACTTCCCTGCGGCTGCCTTTACCTGCGGAGTAATCCAACGCTTTTTGTAAAGCAAATTTTTGTTTGAATGATTATCATTCACGATGTGAATAATAATCCAAGCAAGATATTTTGTCAAGAGAAAAACTTTAAAATAACTTAAAAGTGGAGCAGAGAGATAGAGGAACTCGTTAATGGCGTCAATGCGGCCCTTTACCTTTAACCCCCTAGTAAGTTTTTTTCTAACACGTTATCAGAGTTCCACGGGCTTGCCCGTGGGTGAATGATGTCCGGAGATATTTTGGTATACTGATGCATTGTGGAGAACCGTTTATCAG
>WPIF01000004.1 GCA_009773185.1 Nitrospirota bacterium
GATAATCAAATACGTGAAATGGCAGGAAAGCCAGGATTCAGGTCAAGCGAAGCTTGTTCTGTGAAAAAGTGCCACGGGCTTGCCCGTGGGTATCTACTAGGTTTTTGGATTAAATTTCTTTTTCACATTGCATGTCCCTGAATCGCAACCGGGGCAATGCCCCTTTTTCTTCCACAGGGAACGGTATAAAAGATATACCGCTCCTGCAATAATTAATCCCATCAATAGAATATCTATCAACCCCATATTAACCTCCTTCTAACACATTACGTATCAAGATTTGTGGCATCAACAACATTTACTATCACGTCAGGTTTTTCATGCACGAGATAATCCCTCGCAATAATCTCTTCCTGTGTATAAGGGCTTAGGCTGTATGTGCCGGGGAGATCTACCAGCTTTATCTTTCTGCCCTCATGCTCAAACATCGCCTCTTTCTTTTCAACAGTAACCCCGGGCCAGTTGCCGACATACAATCTTGTCCCTGCAATTGCATTTATAAGAGTGGATTTGCCTGAATTGGGATTACCGGCAACCGCAACAGTGATAGTCCTTTGATGCATGATGCCAGATGCATGATGCACGTTTTGTGTATCCTGTATCGTGTATCCTGTATCATGCATCATTTAATCACCTCCACTTCTATTCCCTCAGCTTCTTTTTTCCTTAATGAGAGGTTATAGTTTTTAATTGTTACTTCAATGGGGTCTCCGAGAGGCGCGATCTTTTCGACCTTTACCTTTTCTCCCACAAGCACTCCCATATCCATAAGCCTCCTTTTTAAGGGGCCTATTGCGCCCATCTTTGTAATCTTCCCGTGTTCGCCGGGTTTTAAATCAGACAAATTCATAGTTTTTTCCTCCTCACCAGTATCTTCATTGCCATTCCTCTTCCGATGGCAATCCTTGATTCATCTACTTTTAAGAGAATTGGGCCGCGGCCCTCGTTGTTTAACATTTCAATCATCTTGCCTACGCGCAGCCCCATATCCTCTGCATGGCACAACTGATTCCTGCTGCTTCCATGAACGCAGCCCGTTTGTCCTTTTATCTCCACAATTTCAGCCTTTTCACCTATGCTCAAAAGCCCAAGCGGCGCCATATCATTACCTCCTAAAACTTAAATGCTATTCCTGCAAGGAATGTTAAATCCGTAGCCGGTTTGTTCAGTCCTCCCTTAATGCCGATATCAACAGAAATGCTTTCTGATATTGAATAAATAAGTCCGCCAAGTATAAATGCAGGGTGGGTATTAGATGTCTTGTCAGGATTCCTCTCTATACCGATATTGGCGACTGCTTTCAGGCCTTTGATGACTTCTGCCTCCGAGGCAAGGGATGCATGCCATATATTCTTTCTGTTTGCCTCTTTATCGGCCTGGAGTTTGTATTCGTTGTATGCACCACCTAAATTCAGGTGGAATGCCCATGGCTTAATCTCCTTTGTTGTTATAAACATAAGGCTATACGAAGCCCTTCCATTGCCGAGACCTTTATTTTCGTCTCCTGTCGGCAGTGTGATTCCGGGTTTGAGCGCAAAGCTTAGCTCATCTTTTTCAAAGAACCTCCACTTGACTTCCAATGACGTGTCAGATATGCCGTCGCCTTGCTCGGTTGCATCAGTTGTGACAACCCCGTCTATCCTTGTCTTTTTCCATTGGTACGGCAGGCCGAGGACAATATCTGTAGTATCTGTTATGCCGTAAGACAATATGGTTGCAAGTTCACTGCCTGTTTCTTTCTTTGTTTCCCATTTCGCCTCATCTGTGTTGTACTGTTGCTCCTTTTCCTTAGTGAATTCGCTGTTAACTTCCATCTGGATTTTTCCCTTTCCCTGCGTGCCTGCGTCATCCGTGATTAACGGATGGGCCGCGTAAGAGGCAGTGAATAGCGAGAAGTGAACTGTGAATAGCAGGAAAAACGAAAAACCCCTCACCTTTAAACCTTTTAACCTTAACCCTTGAAACTTCATTCCCCCTCCTTTTAATATTGATATTCATTATCAATTAAAGCACAAAAAAATTACCTACACTTTTTGCACAAGCCGTATATTTCCAATTTATGCCGCTGCGGAGCAAAATCATTTGCCTCGGCAAGCTTCTCCTGCAGCCTCTCAATCTTGTCATCATGAACTTCTATGAATTTACCGCATTTCATACAGATAAGGTGATCGTGATGCTCATGCCCGTATTTCTGCTCAAATCTCGTTTTATGAGAGCCTATCTTTATCTCATCAGCCAGGCCGCATTCAGTCATTAATTTTAAATTGCGATGAACCGTGGCATAGCCTATCTCCTGATTTGTCTTTTTTACTGTGTTGTAAAGGTCATCTATGGTGATATGTTTGCCTGAAGCGAGAAACGCCTCAAGAATTGCCTCTCTCTGTTTGGTGTAACGCAATCCCTTTTCTTTTATATAGTTTAAAAAAATATCTTTTGCGTTGTTTCTGGCCATAAAGCCTCCAAATTAATATTGATAATTATTATCAATATAGCAGAAGGCCTCAAGTTTGTCAAGCTTTTTTAAAAAATCTTTTTTTAGGGGATGGTCTGAATGCCGGAGGCTATAACAATAAACTTTCTCACGGTTGATTTTTGAGCATGGATATTTTATGCTGTAAGATGGATTTTGAGAAGATTTTTAAAAATTTCAGGAATAAAAAGATACTTGTAATCGGCGACCTTGTCCTTGACCGTTATATATGGGGCAAGGTCAGCAGAATCTCGCCTGAGGCGCCGGTGCCGGTAGTTGAAGTCACAAAGGAAAATTTTCTTTTGGGAGGCGCATCCAATGTTGCGTATAACATTGTGAGTCTCGAAGGCCATGCGACAGTTGTCGGAATAGCCGGCAGGGACAGGGCAGGAGATGTCTTAAGGAATCTTCTTGATGAAAAAGGCATAGGCTCTTGCCTGTTCGATGACCAGAGGCCTACGACAGTAAAGGCAAGGGTGATAGCGCATAATCAGCAGGTGGTGAGATTCGACAGAGAAGATAAAAAGAAGGTTTCAGGCAAGACGTATAAGTCCTTTATTGAATATATAAAGAAGGCTGTAAAAGAGCACGATGCAGTAATAATATCTGATTACAAAAAAGGCATTGTCTCTTCAGAGCTTGTTTTAGAGGTTGTGAAGGCGGCAAGGCCGAAGAATAAGTTTATCGCTGTTGATCCAAAAACAGGGCATTTCCACTGTTATAAGGGTGTCTCGCTGATAACGCCGAATCTTATCGAGGCGTCACACGGTTCAGGAATAGAGATAAAGGACGAAAAATCGCTTATTAAGGCAGGCAGAACCCTTCTGAAGAAACTTCCGTGCAAGGCGGTTCTTATAACACGCGGTGAAGAGGGTATGAGCCTTTTTGAAAAAGGGAATGTGATTCACATCCCGACTGTTGCAAGGCATGTATATGATGTTACTGGCGCAGGTGATACTGTTGTGGCTTCATTCACCCTGGCGCATGCATCAGGCGCAACAATGAAGGAATCAGCAATAATTGCAAATCATGCAGCAGGTATTGTTGTGGGCGAGGTAGGCACTGCAGTGACAACTTCCGCAAAGATTCTGAAGTCGATCAGGAGTTCGAAATAGATTTCAAGGCGTTCTGCAGCACTCTAAGGGTAAAAGGCTTATTTATAAAAATATTTGCCCCTGCATCAAGGAAATCTTTCTCATTGCATGTTCCGCTTATGCCGATGATCAGAAGCTTTAATCCTACATTTCTAATTTTTTTTGTCAGTTCTATGCCGTTAATCCCGGGCATAATATGGTCTGTTATAAGGGCATCATAAATATTTTTTTGCATTAATTCTATTGCATCTTTACCATTGCCGGCGCATTCCACATTATATCCGAGAATGCTTAAGAGTTCATACAGCGAATCTCTTATGAGATGGTCATCATCAACAACTAATATTTTTCTGCACTCTTTACACACGGGTGTAGTATATTTACTACTTTCAGTTGTAATTGTCAATATCCAACAACTGTGGGTTTATAGACTTTTCCTGGTTTAAAAAGCAAAATTATGCATTGTATTATGAACAGAGAGACAGATAAAAGACATATTGGAAATCTCATAAGAATAGCGAGAAAAACCGTTGGCCTATCTCAGATGGAATTAGCGGAGAGGGTTGGTATCTCATATCAACAGATCCAAAAATATGAAAAAGGGGCAAGCGAGATCAGCATATCAAGGCTTTCGCAGATCGCTCATGCCCTGAATATGCCTGTAAACAGATTTATTTCAGATGATGAAAAAACGATGGTAGCAGAATCTGTTAGTTTATACGGCACTCTAAGTGACGATGAGATTGAACTTCTCAAGCTCTTCAGAAAAATAAAAAACAAGAAGTTAAAAGATGGATTCTTGATTGCGGTAAAAGGCATTGCCGGAATGTCAGAGCAAAGAGATACAAAAAAGGCTAAATCCTGAGCATCTCGGAATCGAGTCGCAACGACATGACAACTGCATCTTCTTCAGGTTTATTATAATATTTTTTTCTGGTCCCGACTACGCTGAATCCAAAACCTTCATAGAGTTCCCTTGCAGCATTATTGGAGGCCCTTACCTCAAGATATAAAAATCTGCAATCAGTTTCCTTTAGTTCTTCAAGAATATTTTCTACAAGGGTTTTTGCAATTCCCTTCCTTCTGAAATCAGGATGGACTGCAAGGTTAAGAATATGCCCTTCATCCGCAACATAATTTGCGCATATATATCCGATGACTCTTTTATCTATAAGTGCAACTCTTGCAATGGAGCGCTGCTTGTATATTTCATTAAAAAATAATATTTCCGACCAGGGGGTGGTGAAGGAGATATTTTCGATTCCCACTACATCGGGTAGGTCATGCTCCAGCAGTTCTCTTATGATGAGCCCTTCCACTTTACCTCGGCCTCTGATCTTCTGATATAAATCGGCGCAAGACTGACAGGTTCTGAGAATTCTCCTCTGAGAGTCTTCTTCATACCCAGGGATGCAACATTTGCAGGTGAAGGGACTGTTTTTTCCGGTGATGCAAATACTGGCTTTTCTCCCATGACCTCGATAATTTTATCTTTGTAAATTACTGCTCCTTCACCGGCAAAGATGATTTTATCGTAATCAGCGCTGAGTAATACATTGCGTGTAAATTCTTCTGGATTTACTGACGCCTCGCTGATGAGTTTTGTAAAGCCATTGTCTTCCCACTTAAACAATGCTGCATACACCTCTTTTTTTCTCGCATCTAACATTGTGCATACAGGATATCTGCTGTAGGGGAAATTCAATGCAAGGGCATCAAGAGTTGGGACAGAAACTATCGGTTTCCCTGTTGCATAAGCTAATCCTTTGACAGTGCTTAACCCAATTCTCAGCCCTGTAAAAGAACCAGGCCCGATAGCTACGGCAAAGACATCAATATCAGATATCTTCAGGGAGGACTGTTTGAGGCAATGCTCTATTTCCGTCATAAGCCTCTCCGAATGTGTGGACTTGACATTCAGCCTTGTCTCTGCAATCAGATTAAGCTCATCCATGACTGCAATTCCGCCGAGCATTGTTGATGTGTCTATTGCGAGTATTTTCATAGTCCGGGTTTCATACAAGCAGGAGGGGACTGTCTTTGACCGGTTTTATTTTGCCGATAGTCCACCCCTGTATGTCCCCCCTTCCCAAGGGGGGAGAATGAGTGAAAAGATTGTCCCCTCCTGCTAAAGTTATTTTAATAATATGTAGGCTAATACATCGGAGGTTCTTTTTCAAGGGCCGGCCTAAAAACCGAGGTACAATCCAACCCCGTAATAAGATATCCTGTCATTGTAGAACTGGCCATGTGGCGAATAACCTTTATATCCTTCAAGCATGATGCGTAAACGCCTCTGGCCCGGATTCGGCTGGCCGAATTCAAAACCTATATTGAGCGCAGCGTCAAGTGACCAGTGGTGTTCCTCGTAGCTCTTCAGGTCCAATCCTCCCACCAGCCTGCCGATTTTCAGAACATGTTTGGTCCCATAATACTCAATTCCTCCGTGGACTCCGGCCGGCTTAAGGTCTCCAGGCTCCCTGCGAAACAGATATTCTCCGCCGAGATAACTGCGCCATTTTTCCCATTCATAAGAGCCGAGCAGGTCAACAGCTTCATAGGAGAGATTAATCCGCTCCGGCTTTGCCTCAAGAAGGTACTCATCTCCAAGATGGGAGCTCTGGTGATAAACATTAAGGCGCGCAGAGAGAGGGCCGTTTCTATACGTTAGAGGGAAGCCTATGGTGTAATCAGCATTCAGCAGGTCGCGTGACGGCGCATCCAGATTGAACTGTGCAAACAGTCCGCCTACAATATTCAGCTGATAACCGGATTCATTCTCTTTCCCCTGGTGTTTGTATATCCCAAAATTTTCTCCGTATCCTACGGCAGCGCCATTAATATTGTGTGCTTTAAAGTTATATTTTCTTAAGCTTACGAAGAACCTTGGCTGCTTCGGGTCGGCAATCAGGGGACGGAACAGGTCGCCTGTCGGGAGGAAAATATCGTTGGAACCATTGCTGCCTGCTGCAGCATCCTGCTCAACAGCGCTGGCTGAGATTGGCAGAGACAGGAGCGCTATTATCAATATGCAGGCTTTCATATTCTTAACATGGTTTCAAACATTATTGATTGCCAGAAAAGTATGCCTTATTTATTGCCTTCATGTCAAAGGCTGGACGTGGGAAAATTGGCCTTGTTTTTCTGAGAGAGCCGCCGGGAACTGGCGCTGGAAAACAGGCTTGAGGCAATAATGCAGATTACGGCTGAGATGGAGACTGCGTTTGTTGTTCCCAGTGAATGTGATAGTATTCCGATAAGAAAATTTCCTATCGGAGCAAAACCAAGAAATACCAGCGAATAGACGCTTATGACCCTTCCTCTTAAATTATCAGGAGTGGAAAGCTGGATAAAGCTGTTTGCCGTTGCAAGGAAACTGGATATTCCCCATCCTGTGAAGACAAGGAATAAAAGAGAGAGCCATAAAATTTTTGATATGGAAACAACAAGCAGCGCCGCTGAAAAGCACAAGCCGGCAACTGACATATATCGCCATTTATTTTCTATGTTGCCTTTTACGGCGATTATTACCGCGGCAGAGAATGCGCCGAGCCCTGTGGCGCTGACTAACAGGCCAAGCCCCTTTGGGCCTGCATTGAATATCTCTTCAGCAAATATGGGCAGAAAACTTGTGAAAGGTATTCCAAACAGGCTGAATACAAAAATGAGGATTATAATATACAGGATATCTTTTTGGGCCTTTATAAAATGAAGGCCTTCTGAAAAATCCTTCAAAAATCCTTTTGAAGTTGCAGTAATCCCGCCTCTGTTTTTTATTAAAGACAGGGCGATTATCACTGCAACAAAACTTGCCGCATTAAGATAAAAACATGCCGGGAGCCCGAGATACGCTATTGTCAGGCCGGCAATGACAGGCCCTATGATGCGGGCGCCGTTAAATGCCGCTGAGTTAAGCGCTATGGCATTAAGAATATGCCCTTTGCCGACCATCTCAACAAGAAAGGATTGCCTTGCAGGCATATCAAAGGCGTTGACTGTTCCCATAAAAAATGCAAGCACGATGACCTGATAAACAGTTATGATTTTAAAGTCTATGAAAATGCCAAGCATAAGTGCAGGGATGATGGACAGCGCCTGTGTCAGGATTATCAGATTTCTTTTTCTGAACCTGTCTGCAACCATCCCGCCGATTAGTGTAAAGAGAAGTATGGGCAGGGTTGATGCAGCGGCGACAATGCCGAGGTAAAAAGGGGATTTTGTCAGCGAATATACAAGCCATCCCTGCGCAACAGACTGCATCCATGTGCCTGACAGGGAAATGAGCTGGCCGAACCAGAACAAACGGAAGTCCCTGAAATATAGCGCGGAGAATTTATCTGAGTTTTTCATTATGATATTTTACATGAATCTTCAATTCATATATGATATTAAGTCAGAAGATAAGGCAATATGAAAAAATTTCAGATAGTTCTAATCATTCTGCTTCTGCTTGCAGCGCAAAACTCTTATGCCGAAAAACTTAAGGTTGTTGCGAGCATATTTCCCCTCGGTGACATTGCAAAACAGGTAGGCGGGGAAAGGGTTGATGTAAAAATTATGCTGCCTCCCGGAGTTTCTCCTCATACATTTGAGCCTACGCCGCCTGAGATGATGCAGTTACAGAATGCCATGGTCTTTATAAAAGCAGGCGCAGGGCTTGAGTTCTGGGCAGCGAAGATGCTGAGGGCAGCAGGGAATGAAGGGCTTATTGTTGTTGATGCATCTTCGGGGCTTCCGCTGATAAGGGATATACACTCTTATAAATCAGAGGCAGGGCATTATAAGCCGCAAGGTTGTTCAGAAATTGCAGACCCTCATGTATGGCTGGACCCTGTGTTTGCAAAAGCAATCACGGATAAAATAACATCTGCCCTCTCAAAGGCCGACCCTTCAGGAAGCGCCTATTACATGGGAAGGGCTGATAAATATAAAAAGGATCTGGATATCCTTCATAATGAAATTTCAGATAAGGTTAAGACTTTTAAGGTAAAAGAATATGTGACTTTTCATCCTGCATGGGAGTATTTTTCTAAAAGATACGGACTGAGGGTAGCGGGCGTCATAGAAGAATCACCTGGCAGGGAGCCTTCTCCGAAACATATTGCAAGGATAATCCGGGAGGTAAAGAGGATAAACTCAAAAGTTGTTTTTGCAGAGCCGCAGTTCAATCCTGCCATTGCAGAGGTGATTGCAGAAGAGGCGGGAGCAAAGGTTTTATTCCTTGACCCGATCGGGGGGTCAAATATCAAAGGGAGGGATACTTATCTGGGGCTTATGAGATATAATCTTTCTGTGATGGAAGGGGCGATGAAATGAGAAAGGAAGGAAAACAGGACATGGCATTTTCACTCATTCTCGCTGCGCTCCGAGGATTTTGCCTCTTATTATTATCTATTTACTGTTGGACTATCGGCAAAATAAACCGCTCAAATGCCATATCCTGTTTTTCTTTTGATGGGTGAAATAATATGAACGCAATAGAAATAAATAATCTCTCTGCAATGCTCAGCGGCAGGGAAATACTTGCTGATATAAACCTTTCACTTGCTGAAGGGAAGTTTCTCGGCATTGTCGGGCCGAACGGCAGCGGCAAGACAACTCTATTGAGAGTGATACTCGGCCTTGTTAAGCCTGCCGGAGGCGGGATAAAGGTATTTGATAAATCTCCGGAGGAATGCCTGAGGCATGGTATATTCGGTTATTTGCCGCAGCATATAAACCTTGATATTAATTTTCCTGCAAGCGCTGTTGATGTTGTTACGATGGGGATGTACGGAAAGCTGGGAATGTTCAGATGGCCTTCAGCAAAGGAAAAGAAAAAGGCGTCGGAATATATCGAACTTATCGGCATGTCAGGCCAGGGCGAAAAGCCGTTTGGTGATTTGTCAGGAGGGGAACAGCAAAGGATTTCCATTGCACGCGCCTTGGTCAGCGACCCAAAGATACTTATTCTCGATGAGCCGAGCACAGGCATAGATGTTGTCGGGCAGGAGGATTTTTATCATCTGCTGAAAGGCCTGCAGAAGAGGTTTGGCCTTACTATCATCATGGTCTCGCATGACATAGGTGCGGTAACAGCTTATGTTGACGAGATTGCCTGCCTTAATAAAATCCTCTACTACCATGGCGCGCCCCTGGGCGCATTGGATGAAAAGGTGATGGAAAGGCTATACGGCAAGAACGTGGATATACTAATGCACTCTGATGTTTGCGACAAGTGCGAGAGGCTGAGGAAGTAATGGAAATACTTTCATACGGGTTTATGCAGAGGGCCTTGATAACAGGGATAGTTGTCAGCATTCTCACCGGCATCATCTCTGTATTTGTGGTCTTAAGAAGGGTTTCTTTTATCGGTTCAGGCATTTCCCATGCTGCATTCGGAGGTGTTGCAATAGGTTTTTTTGCAGGGATAAATCCCATGATAACGGCAATGATATATTCCATCCTTATCGCGTTTGGAATAGAGAGGATTAGTTCAAAAGGCAAGGTTGCGGAAGACACTGCCATAGGCGTGTTTTTCTCAAGCTCGATGGCACTCGGCATAGTGCTTATAGGGCTCTCGAAGAGCTACAATGTTGACCTCTTCGGTTATCTCTTCGGGAGCATCCTTGCAATAAGTGAAAATGAGATGTGGCTTACAATCGCCATAACTCTTGTCATTCTCGCAGCGCTGGCAGTCATAATGAAAGAGCTTCTGCTTACGACTTTTAATGAAGAGCTTGCAATAGTAAGCGGCATACCTACAAGGCTGATTAAGTCAATCTTTCTTATCTCGATGGCAGTTGCTATTGTTATGTCAATAAAAGTTGTGGGAATCATCCTTGTTTCTGCCCTGCTTGTTATTCCCGGCGCTGTGGCCCAGCTTGTTTCAAGAAGGTTCTATCCTATGATGCTGATATCCTGCCTCATTGCCTTTTTTTCTACAATAGCAGGCCTTTACCTGTCCTATCAGTTTGATGTATCCTCCGGCGGCACAATCGTCCTTATACTCACGGCATTCTTCTTTGCAGCGTTTTTGAAAGGGAAGAGGTAGATGAAGCCATTTAACTTTTGGGACTCGTGTTGTTTTGAATATACGGGAATCTCTTTCTATAAAATGGCCAATGGGAAAACAGTATTTTATCCGTTTTGGAGATTTGATGGGTATATTACTTCCCCAGAAAAAGAAGCTGAAATTAAGCAGTTTTTGAAATATTTTTGGATAGGTTACTCGATTTATTTTCTGGTTGCAATTATGTTAACTCCATTTGTGAGCATGTTAATACCATTTTATGTCGATTTTAGATTGCTATTCATTATTTTATTAATGTTTCCATGCCCCCTTTACACGTTTAAAATCAAAAGAATCCTTAAAGGTATCCAAAAAACCAAGATGCAAATACCACCTGAAAAAGCGATAGAAAATGCGGGTCTTATTTTTACTGTTCCTAGAGGCATTATGATAAGTTTTATTATTTTTATTGCAAGTATATTGATAATAATTGATTCTATTTTAAATTTATTTCACACATCTGAAGCTATTGGGAAAAACCTGGGTGTATTAATTGGCTTGGCAGGCATATTCGTATCAGTTTTGATTTTAAAATATTTAATTTCTAAAAGAAGAAAGATTATTGAGGGGCATACGTTGTAGGAAGACCCACCTTTAAATCCTCATGGCTATAAGGCTGCTCTTGACTTTGCTTTACTTTTTATGGTAAAAGTAAAGCATAAGGCAGGGAGGTGTTTTTATGCAGACTGTAAAACTAAGTTCCAAAAATCAGATAGTAATTCCAAAGGAAGCAAGAGAGGCAATGCATCTTAAAGGGCAGGATGAACTTTTAATTGTCGTTAAGGGCAATGTCACATTAATTATGCCGAAACCTAAAAGTTACCGAAGTGAACTCTCAGGCTCAGGCAAGGGAATCTACAAAAAGACCTATCTTCAAAAGGAACGCCAATCCTGGTAATGCCGCTTAAGGATTTTTTTAAGAGGCACAGCAAGGTTTATCTTGATACAAGCCCATTCATCTACTTTGTCGAAAAGCATCCGCGCTATTATACGTTCTGCGAATCAATATTTGGCAATATCGAGACTGGCTACATCGAGGCGTCAACATCCACTCTTACCTTGCTCGAAATCCTTGTTCAGCCTTACAAACTTAAGAGGGATGACCTTGTTATTAAATTCTATTCTTTGCTGACAACTTATCCTCACCTTGCATGGATTAGACTAACTCTGGATATTTCAGACCTTGCAGCAAAACTACGAGCAGAACATAATCTGAAAACCCCTGATGCTATTCAGATTGCATCTGCGATTTCACATGGCGCCACTGGCTTCATTTGCAATGACGGAGTCTTTAAAAGGATAAAGGATATTGAGTGCCTGGTAATAGATGACCATACGTAGTTGGTAAATTTTATTTCCTAAGTCTTTTTCTCCCTCACCACAACTGTCTCTGCAACAATATCCCCGAGTCTCTGCCATTTGAGCGTGCCTGCCATGGAAATTATCCCGACGAGGTAATAGAAAAAATTATCAGCTATCCGCATTACATTTCTCAGAAACCCTGCCAGCAGTCCGCACCTTGAGAAATCATCTTTAAGGACCACTATCCCGCAGATTTTTTTGCCTAGGGTTTTTCCGTAAAGCCCTTCAAGTAAAGAGTGATACAGAAAAGTGCCGAGGATTAAATATATGAATGCAAATATTCCGATAGCGCAGAGTTTAAAAGGGTTGGTCAGGAAGTCCTGACTGAATAAAAACCAGGCTGTCACCGCAGCCGGCGGAATCATGATGATTATAGTGTCAATGACCTTTGCAATGAAACGCCTGAAAAGGCTTGCGAATTCGTATTCAGCGGAATTGACCTGCCATGCCCTTAACTTGAACTTTCTGATAAAGACTGAAAGCAGATAAATGAAAAATAAAAATACAAGGCTGCTTAATATTATCAGCGCAATGATTTTACGGAAGAACCTTTTCCCGAAAAAAGAACTGCCGGCTCTTACCGGGCTTACTGCATTCCCGTTTTCAATTGTATAGAGGTTTTCAGAGGAAAAGCTCCTGACAAAAAGATGAAGTTTGCCCTGATGGATTAACGGAGACCAGTCAATAAACAGCCCCTGAATATTCAGGGCTTTGGGCTCGCTCCATGAGCCGCCTTCATAGGCTGTAAAATAAATTGAAGGCATTTGTTCGGAATACTGCTCATAAAAGATATATATTCTTTTATCATCAGCAATTGCTTTTATAGGACCGTGCTGTGCGAAGGATTCTGTCCTGCTCCACGCTTTGCCGTCGTAAGATGTCCAGTAAAAATCATTGTCCGAAGGCCAGAAAAGGTACAGCCTGCCCTGAAACCACAGCATCTGTGTCGAACATTTTTTGTTTTTATCTTCAAGATATTCTTCGGGAAGCGGGATGGAGGATATTCCGCTGTCTTTAATTAAGTTGAGTGCCGGGTTGTTTTTTATCCCGCTCAGCACAAACAGGCCGTCAGGGCTTATCACCCCCTCCGGCCTTTTTCCTGCCGCATCTGTTTTTGTCTCGGCCCATTCAACACCGTCAAAAGTTCTGAAAAAACCTTCACTTAAGAAATATATCTTATTGCTGTCATTGGTAAAGGAATGAAAAGGTTTTATCTCCCTTGAGCCAGGGTTTTTATCGTCAAGGATGCTGAGCATGAATTTTTCTTTGGGCTCTTTTTTGTTTTCAAAAGACAGGCCGGTGAAATCAATTTCTTTTGAAATGACATAGAGCCTGTTATTTATTCCTGCAATGCTCTTTGATAACGCCGGGAAAGGCATAAAGCTGAACACAAGCCCAGGCCTTAAAAACATCAGAGCAAATATAATTACGTATAGCCCGGCAGAGAAAAAAATTCCTATTGCAGCGACTCCGATTGCAAGTTTTATATTTTTTTTCTTCTCTTTTTCCAGGTCTGTTGCCATGAATAAGAGGATACTTAAAAATCAGAAAAATGTAAACCTGCTAATGGGGTAAATAGAAAACTATAAGAATTAGATAGTCATAAAATACATGCTGCGAACTTTCCCTGGTTGCAAAGCTAAAATTGAAATTTCATGCTTTGTTGCAATAAGGCTTAAAAATTGTTTACAATTGAACTGTTATGAAACGCAAGGTAAACCTGTTCCCTGATTGGCTTATCGGAATCCTGTTAACGCTGATTATCCTCGGCGGCCTTCTTATAGGGTGGGCCCCGTTACAGACCCTTGAGTATAAGACCTATGATTTAAGGGCAAAGTTAAGGCAGCAGAAGGCTTCCAGCCCTGTAGTTATCGTTGCGATAGACGATATGAGCATAGCAAATATCGGGCGCTGGCCCTGGCCCCGCGGCTATATTGCTGCGATGATAGACCAGCTGGCAGGTTACGGCGCAAAGGTCATCGGCGTGAATATACTCTACACAGAACCTGACCTCAATTCAGGGCTTGCTGAGCTGAGGGCTGTCAGGGGAGAAGTGGAAAAGCTGCCCAACTATCAGAGGAATGCACAGCTGGCAAATATTTATAATGCCCTTGTTCAGGCAGAGCAGCGCCTTGATAATGATGCAATGCTTTCCGCCTCGATAGCAGCAGCCAAAAATGTCATACTGCCTCTGTATTTCGACATCGGGGAACAGCAGACAGGCAATCCCGATAATAATCTGCCTGAGTATCTTAAAGCTAATTCTGCGGCTGCGCTGCTGCCGTCTGACATGTATATACAGGCGAGAAAAGCAACTCCACCCATCCCTGAGTTTGTTTCAGGCGCACTTGCGCTTGGGCACCTGAACCTTCTTGCTGATGCGGATGGGGCACTCAGAAGGGACCCCCTGTTTATACAGTACATGGGGCGAGTTTATCCGTCGTTTGCCTTGCATATTGTTATGAAATACCTGAACTACAGCGTATCTGATGTAAGGATAACCGACAGGATAAATATAGGGAAGGTCAGTATTCCCCAGGACCGGAAACAGATGATGCTTATAAGTTATAACGGAAAGTTCGGCACATTCCCTTATTATTCATTCTTTGATGTAATAAACAGTAAAGTCCCGCCTGAGACCTTCAAAGACAAGATTGTCCTGATAGGTCATACTGCAACAGGGATTGCTACCCTGGAAGTAACGCCTGTGGAGACTAATTTTCCGACAATAGAGGTTGAGGCTAATATTATCGAAAATATATTGAACAGGAATTTTATTTCCCGGCCTGAATGGGCCTTATATGCCGAGATTGGTATCATTGTTCTTTTTGGCGGTTTTCTCTCGTTTTTCATCCCCAGGTTCAAAGCAGGGATAAGCGCTGTTATTGCAGCGGTGCTTTTGCTTATATGGAACGGGGTGGCAATATATTTCTTTGTTGTAAACGGATACTGGCTTGTGATGCTTCATCCGACCCTTCTGCTGGGCCTTGGCTATACAATAATAATGTCAAAACGGTATATGGTCACAGAGAAGAAAAAAGAGCTTGTCGAGACTGACAGCATAGAGACAAATAAGATGTTGGGGCTGTCATTTCAGGGGCAGGGGATGCTTGACCTCGCCTTTGAGAAATTCAGGAAATGCCCTGCGGATGATGAGGCTGTCAAAGAACTCATGTATAACCTGGCCCTTGATTTCGAGAGGAAAAGGATGTTTAACAAGGCCGCAGCTGTTTATGAGCATATTTTAAAGGCAGGCAATTTCAAGGACATAAAGGAGAGGATAAAGAAACTCAAGGTCGCAGGCGAGACAATGATATTCGGAGGCGGGGTCGGCGCGACTAAAAAAGATGCCACAGTGCTGATGGAAGGCTCAACAACTACGCCTACTCTCGGCAGGTATGAAGTCCAGAAAGAACTCGGGCGCGGGGCAATGGGCATTGTCTATCTCGGTAAAGACCCGAAGATCAACAGGATGGTTGCCATCAAGACCATCAGGTTTGATGAGATTGAACAAAGCCAGCTTGCCGAAACAAAGAAACGGTTTTTCCGCGAGGCAGAGGCTGCCGGAACTCTCTCCCATCCCAATATCGTGACTATCTACGATGCAGGAGAGGATTATGACGTTGCGTATGTCGCAATGGAACTCCTCGAGGGCAAAGACCTCAGCGATATTTCTTCAAAGGAAAACAAGCTGCCGCTTAAAGAAGTTTTAAGGATGATAAGTTCGGTTGCCGATGGCCTGGACTATGCCCACTCCAAAGGAGTTGTACACAGGGATATAAAACCAGCAAATATTATGCTTATAAAAAGCGGGGAAATAAAGATAACGGATTTCGGTATAGCAAGGGTCATGGCGACTTCCAGCACGCAGACAGGTTTGGTGCTGGGGACTCCGAGCTATATGTCTCCTGAGCAGGTGCTCGGCAAAAAGGTTGACGGCCGGTCTGATTTATTTTCCCTCGGAGTTGTATTTTTTGAGCTTCTTACAGGTGAGAAGCCCTTTAAGGGAGACAGCATTGCAACTCTTATGTTCAATATAGCCAATACCCCGCCTCTTACGCTGGAAGAATTTTATCCGGATGTCCCCGGGTGCTGTGTTTCAATTGTCGGCAAGATGCTCGCAAAGGACGCTGAGACGAGATACCAGCGAGGCAGAGAGGTCGTGGATGATATAAATTTATGTATGAAGGAGCTGGGTTAGACATTGAGATTGCTTGCATGCGGGCAGACAGATACCGGGATTTCAAGGACCAACAATGAAGACAATTTTTGTGTTGAAGAAGGATTAGGCCTTCTTGCTGTTGCAGACGGGATAGGAGGTTTTTCAGCAGGGGAGATTGCAAGCAAGATGGCAGTTGATGTGATACGGGATTATATAACAAGGTCTGCTTCTGCAAATGAACCGTTCATTGGCGAGTATAATAAAAAACATTCCGAGTCTGCAAACAGGCTTGCATCAGCTATAAGGCTCTCGAATAAGGCAATATACGAGGCCTCACAAAACAATGCCGCATGGCGCGGGATGGGAACAACAGTGGCTGCTGCCCTGTTTGCGGAAGGCAGGCTGAGCATAGCCCATGTGGGTGACAGCAGGGGTTACCTTATCAGGGCCAATTCAATTGTACAGCTTACGGATGACCATTCTGTAGTATCAGAACAGGTAAGGCAGGGCTTGCTGACCAGGGAGGAAGCGGCGGAATCCAATATCAGGAACATCATTACCAGGGCCCTCGGTAAAGACCTTTCTCTTGATATTGATGTAGATGAAATAGAGGTTATGGATGATGACAGGGTCGTCCTGTGCACTGACGGACTGACAACCATGGTGCCTGACGATACTATCCTTTCCATGCTTGGTTCCCTTGAGGAACCCGAGAAGGCATGCAGCAGGCTTATAGATACTGCAAACAAAAATGGCGGTAAAGATAATGTAACTGTAGTAGTTGCGCATTTCAGCAGGAAGAAATGGTTCAGCAGCGTAAAAAATCTTTTTAAATTTGCAGGGAGGTAAAAATGCCGAAAGTCACGCTGAAGTTTAAAGAGGCTGTACTGAAAGAAATACAACTGGACAAGGAAGTAATCACAATTGGCAGAAATCCTGATAACGATATCCACATTGACAATCCCGCTGTTTCAGGCTCTCATGCAAAAATAATAAACGAGGGCGGGAGGATTTTTATAGAGGACATGAACAGCACAAACGGCACTTTTATAAGCGGGAAAAGGATTTCAAAAAGCGCATTGAATAATAATGACATAATTACTGTCGGCAAACATACGCTGGTTTTCAGCGGCCCTTCTTCTCAGGCAGCTGAGGCAGACAAGACCCTGAAGACAAAGAAACCCGGAGCTAATGAAACAATCGTAATGGACACGAGAGCGCAGAAGGCAATGCAGGCTGAGGCTTCAGGAGGAGCAGTTTCCGCTGAAAAACTCGGCGGCTTTACCGTGATAGAGGGGCATGCTGAAAAAAGTGAATATGAGCTTACCAAAAGGCTGACCACAATAGGCAAGACAGAAACAGCGGAAATCAAATTGAAAGGTTTTTTTGCTCCTAAAGTCGCTGCCCTTATCAACAGGACCAAGGACGGCTATTTTATCAGCCCTCCCGGGACCAAGACAAAGATTAAGATTAACGGCAACTCTCTTGAAGGCCGTCATGAACTTAAAGACGGGGATATAGTTGAAGTTGAGAACCTCAAGATGCAGTTTTATGTTAAAGCATAGAAGCACATAACAAAAGCGGTTTAAATATATGCCTGAAAACAAAAAAACAAAAAGGCCGGGCTGGGATGAATATTTTATAGATATAGCCAGGGCTGTTTCGGCAAGGGCCACCTGCCTCAGGCGCAAATACGGCGCCGTAATAACAAAAAACAATATCATAGTCAGCACCGGCTACAACGGCGCTCCGGCAGGGATGAAAGACTGTCTTGAAGCCGGCAGGTGCACAAGAAAAGAGCTTCAGATCCCCCATGGTGAAAGATATGAGCTCTGCCACAGCGTTCACGCAGAGGCAAATGCAATAATACGCGCAGCAGTCCATGAACTTGAAGGCGCAACGATATATATATCAGGAGCTGACGATAATATCAAAGAATGCCTTTCAGAGCCTTGCATGATGTGCAAGAGGATAATACTTAATTCAAAGATTGCGAGAGTTGTTTATTCAGACGGCAATGGAAAGTTTCATGTGCTGAACCCTAAGGGCTGGCTTAAAAAAAGGGTTTAGATGGAAATATTAAAGCATCTCAGATGGCAGGATTATCTGGACATCGGCCTTGTGTCCCTTCTGATTTATCGCCTTCTTCTCTTTATAAAAGGCACAAAGGCAGTCCAGATGCTCATAGGCCTCGGGGTACTGCTGTTTGCATCATTCCTTTCCACATACACAGGCCTTTACACAATGGACTGGATAATACAGAGCTTCTGGGCACAGATAGTGATAGCGCTCATCGTGCTTTTTCAGCCTGAAATAAGAAGGGCGCTGGCCCAGATGGGCGAGACCCCGTTTCTTCAGTCCTTCACTTCTGCTGAGGAACTTAAGTCACTCGAAGAGATAGTGAAGGCAACAGTCGCCCTTGCAAACAGGAAGATAGGGGCCCTGATTGCCATTGAGCGTGAGACAAGCCTCGGCGATTTTGTTGAGATAGGCACGCCACTGGATGCAAAGGTCACCAGAGAAATACTCCTCAGCATCTTTCACCCTTCATCTCCCATACATGACGGGGCAGTTGTGATACGCGGGAACAGGATAGTTGCTGCAGGATGTTTTTTGCCTATCACACTCAAAACAGAGGTTGATAAGTCCATGGGGACAAGGCACAGGGCAGGCCTTGGGCTTACAGAAGAGACAGATGCTGTTGTTATCGTGGTTTCCGAGGAAACAGGCATGATATCAATGGCTATCGGCGGAAGGCTTGAGACCCACATTGACATGGGGACTTTAAGGGACAAACTGACGGATATGTTTACATCACAGAAGGGAAGGCGATGAGAAAGCTCCTGCTCGAAAATATGGGGATGAAGGTTGCCGCAGTTGTCATGGCAATAACCCTGTGGTTTTTTGTCACGTCAAGGGGGCAATCCGAGGTGTCAGTGGACGTGCCTATTGAACTCAGGAATATCCCCGGCGGCTTTGAGAGTGTAAGGCAGGGGATAAAAACCGTGAGTGTGAGCATAAAAGGACAGGAGAGGCTTCTCAGGAATATGAAGATAGCTGATGTGAGGGTCCATGTAGATTTAAGCAAGGCAAAGAAGGGGAAAGGCACATATTACATAAACAATGAGGATGTAAAGCTTCCCTCAACAATGACCGTTACAAATATAAGCCCGTCGTCTGTTGTGGTTGCGCTCGAAGAGACAGCTATCAGGACAGCGCCTGTTCAGGCTGTTGTTGTAGGCGCCCCCAGGAAAGGATTTTTTGTCGGTTCAGTTGAGGTTAATCCGAAGCAAATGACCATTGAGGGCGCCAGGTCAGAGGTCAGCAGGATAAAGTCTCTCAGGACAGAACCAATTGATATTACGGACCTGGATGAGACCTCTGTTCAGGAAGTGAGGCTTGATACTGGGGGCAGGAATGTAAGGACAGAGGTTCAGGAAGTCAACGTAAAGATTGTTATAAAAAAATAAGTCTTACTCTTCCCACAGGTGTTTGTCAACATACTGCGCAAGAATCTCCTGCATCCTTCCGGGCGGAGGCGTGCCGAAATAGAAGTTAATCACTGCATGGGATATCTCATGCGCAAGTATCCTGTCAGTTATATTTTCGAGTGAGACGTAAATAGACTTGGTCCTGTGGGAATAAAATGCAATCGGCGCCTTACCCATGATGCCCATCCCCCTGTAAGTATTTTCAAGCTCGCGATAAGTCTGATACAGGTATATGCTGAAATGAAGGTCCGGCGGGTGCATATCCAGTATCTCGGTTATCTTCTCAACTATCCTGTCTACTCTGTTTTTTGCCAGCAAAGGGTTCTTCTCAGGGCTTTCACTGAAGAAACTGAACCCGCTTCCTATGTCTCTGGTAAAGCTGTTAAGCTGTTTATCGCTCGAATAATATATTGTGGAATATTGTGTTTTGTAGGATTTCTCCCATTCCTGTTGAGCCTCAAGGGTATGGGGATAGCAGATAAGGAGAAGAAGCCCCAGATAAAAGCTGATAAGATATGGTTTCCCGCAATCAGAATTTTCTGATTTGTTGGTCTTGGGAGGTTTTAAAGTAATTTGCAGCCTCCTGTAATTCTATTAGTTTTTGGGATATATCCTGTAAGAGGCGCTCAAAATCTTTATCCGCGGAATGTGCTGACGCCGGGGTTCGAAGCCGGGAAAGCATTTTTGAAATTTCAGTTAACCCTGACTTTATATTCCCTGTTTTGCTGTCCAGAGTGTCTGTCAGTTCATTGATGCGTTTTTCCAATTCTTTAAACTGGTCTCCCTGCCTGAGTTTAAATTTGTAGGTCAGGTCGCCTTTGCTGATTTCATCAAGCACTTTTTCAAATCTGAACATGGGGCCGGCTATCCTGTGGGACATAAATATGAGAACCGCTATGCCTATTATGCCTGTTACCCCCACTATTACGATATTTGAGAGAAGAAGCATCGGCAGGAAGAAGTCATAAGTCCGGCTTATCCTAAGCTCTGAGCCGATGTAGCCTGTTGTCAGGGTCCCCTTTGAGAGGTAGAGGAAAAGGCCCACTGCCATTATCGCCTCTATGACTATGATTACGAGAAACTTGATGGAAAAATCCATCTGGAACTTTTTATTGATAAAATAATTTCTTCGCCTGAATGGAGGTTTATTTGCCATTGCTCACTGCCTTCAGAAGTTTGGTGTTGATATTAATCGTGGATGACTTTTTAAGCTCTTCCATCCAATCTGTCATGGCCTTTTGTTTTTTCTGTTCGAGGAGAGATTCTTTTATATGGTCATGTAAATCTTTAAGCGGCCGAAGCGCAGTCTTTTCATTTTTTATTACATAAATAACAAGGTATTCGCCATCGCTGTCAAAGGACTTTGCCTCTCCGCTGTTCATGTCAAAGGCGTTCTGGAGCGCTGAAGATTTCACATCTTCATAGAAACAGGAGTCTACGGTTTCTTCACCCTCTATATGTTCGCCTCTCAGCATCTTTTGCCTTATTCCTTCAGCCAGTTCTTTGGTTTTTGCCTTTGCCACTCTTGCCGTGACCGTGCATTGCATCCTTTGATATTGCTTCTGTATCTCGTCCTCAGTTACGTAAATCCTCTCAGCCCATTCTCTGTTTTTTGTGTTTATGAGTTCTCTTATAAGTGTTTGTTCCCAGAATTTCTTGATAGTTTCCACGAATCTTTCATCCTCGGCAAGCCCTTTTTTCATGGCTTCCTGTATCATGATTTTTTTCTCTATCATGGTCCTGAGATGTTCTTCCATTGATTGAGAGGTTATCCTTGATGCAGGCTGCGCTTTTGAATATGAGGCGACATCTTTTTGAAGTTCCACTAATGAAATTGGCGAGTCATTTACTGTTGCAACGACTTTCTGCTCCGGGTCTTTTCCCTTGCAGGAGGCCAGTAATAATGCAGCGGCAAAAAACACACACAGAAAGTAACCATTTATTTTTATAAACCGGCTCATTAGCACTGTATTTATAATAGCAGGATATTTAAAAAAAACAACAGTAAAAAACAAAATAGGAACAGGTATTTGGCAGAATTTGTGTTATCATATTTCAGATAATTACCGGGATTTAATTTAAAAACCTTTAATGGAGATTATTGCATGAGACTGTTCGGGACAGACGGTATAAGGGGAAGGGTGAATAAATATCCCATGACCCCCGAGAATGTGCTTAAGATCGGGATGGCAGCAGCAAAGGTCCTGAAGAAAGAACACAGCAGGAATATGGTGCTGATTGGAAAAGACACAAGGCTTTCAGGCTATATGATAGAGAGCGCGCTTACATCAGGTATCTGTTCGATGGGCATGAATGTAATACTGGTCGGCCCTATACCAACGCCGGGAGTTGCCTTTCTTACCAGGGCCTTAAGGCTTGATGCAGGGATTGTAATATCGGCATCGCATAACCCGTATGAAGATAACGGCATAAAGTTTTTTTCATCTGATGGATATAAACTTCCTGATGAACTTGAGAGAAGGATTGAGGAGCTTGTTATTGACGACGGCCTTGGCGCAAAAAGGCCTTCGGGTTCAGATATAGGCAAGGCCCACCGGCTTGATGATGCAACAGGAAGGTATATCGAATATGTTAAGGCCTCAATCCCAAGGGGAATGACACTTGAAGGGCTCAAGGTTGTTGTTGACTGCGCAAACGGAGCTGCCTATAAGACAACACCGTGGGTCTTGCGTGAACTTGGCGCGGAGGTCGTTGTGATAAATGATAAACCCAATGGCGTAAATATAAATGACGGCTGCGGCGCCCTGCATTGCGAAACACTCCAGAAGACCGTCAGAGAGCATATGGCCCATGCCGGCATAGCGCATGACGGCGACGCTGACAGGACGATATTCTGCGATGAAAAGGGCAATATTGTTGACGGTGACCAGATCCTCGGCATATGTGCGCTTGAATTCAAAGATGAAGGGAGGCTCAGAGGCAATACCGTTGTTTCTACGGTCATGAGCAACCTTGGCTTTGAACACTATCTTTTAAAACATGGGATAAAACTTTTAAGGACAAAGGTTGGCGACAGGTTTGTTGCTGAGAAGATGCGCGCAGGCGGATACAATCTCGGCGGGGAGCAGTCAGGGCATATAATCTTTTCTGATTACAATACAACAGGCGACGGCCCTATAACAGCCCTTCAGGTCCTCTATCTTCTGAAGAAGAAGGGCAAGTCTTTAGCAAAGCTTGCATCAGGCATAAAGCTTTATCCTCAGGTCCTTATGAATGTAGAGGTGGAAAAGAAAAGAGATATAAAATCAATTCCTGAGATAGAGGCAGCCATAAAAAAGGCAGAAGAGAGGCTTGCCGGAAAAGGCAGGATACTTGTAAGGCCCTCAGGGACTGAGTCCAAGATACGGGTAATGGTTGAAGGCGAGGACCCTCATCTCATAGAGAAACTTGCAAAGAATATTTCTAAGGTTGTGAAAGAGAAAATGTCAGAGTCATAATGCCATTTTTCATATCATTCCTTTCAGGCGTTGTCTTTTTTTATTCATTCAGTTATTTCCCTTTTGCAATTTCTTTTGTATTCTTTTTATCCGCAATCGTTCTGATTTTCAGGAAAAAGTATCTGTTAATCCCTGTAATAGCCATTGGTATTCTCTATGCATTTTTCAGGTATGTGCCTGAACATGATATCTCTCGTCTCAGGGGGAAAGAGATGCTTGTGTCAGGCACATTTGTTTCCGGGGCAGTAGTAACATCCTCCGGGAAATTTATTCAGGCGTTTTATACGGATTCGGCAATTCCTGAATTAACCGGAAAAGATATAAATCTAATCTCTGATACTGAATTTGAGATTGGAGGCAGACATGAATTACTGATAAAAGCAGCAAAAGACTTAACAAGATTAAGCCCCGGCGTAATGAAGAATGACAATATTTATGCGAATCTCGTCGGGGTTATGGATAGTGAGAAGGGCAGCAAGACTGCGTTGTCAGTTTTGGAAAATGCAAGGGCAGGGCTTAACAGGCATATAACAAAAAATTTCGACGCTGACCCGGGTGCGCTTATCTCCTCGATAACTACAGGTCAGAGGGTTTATATGAGTGAAGAACTGAGGTATGCCTTTAATGCAACAGGCCTTGCCCATATCCTGAGCATCTCAGGAACTCATTTCGGCCTTTTCTCGGTTTTGCTTTTTGGATTATTCAGGTTTTTTATAAAATATCTGCCTTACAGGGTTTTGCAGAGGGTTACTGTTTATATTGCTCCTTCTCAGGCAGCAGCAGTGATGAGCCTTCCATTCATGGTTGCATATCTTGGGCTTTCAGGCTGGCAAATTCCGGCAGTAAGGTCTTTCATAATGGTGAGTCTTTTTCTTGCAGGCCTTTTAATCGGACGGAAAGGATTCTGGCTCAATTCACTTTTGTTCGCTGCATTTGTGATTGTTTTATGGAGCCCTGATGCCATGTTCAGCCTCTCGTTTCAGCTCTCGTTCCTTGCAGTGTTATTTATCGGATTTTCTGTAGGCTATATGGAAGACAAGGAAAGTGCGGAAGCCGGGAAGAGCGGAAGCACTGAAGATAAGAATTTTTTTTCTCGCGTTATAACTTCCACGCTTCATATCTTCCGAACTTCCATCCTGCTCTCACTCGCTGCATCCCTTGGCACAGCTCCTCTGGTTGCATATTACTTTCATTATTTTTCTGTAATTTCTCCTCTGTCAAATCTTATTGTCACCCCATTGATAGGTTTTATTCTTTTGCCATTATCATTATTGTCGTCATTTGTTTTTATGGCCACAGGTTATTATCCCTTTATTCCGCTGATAAAAATAGTTGCAGGCCTTTCGATTTATCTCGTGAAGTTCATGTCCGCTGTCCCGTTTTCAGACATAAAGATACCTGCATTCCCTGTATCTTTAGCCCTCTTTTTTTATGCTGGAGTTGCGGTTTATTTTATCAGCGCTCATTTGTCATTGCGAGGCAAAGCCGCGGCAATCTCAGAGGATGAGATTCCTTCTACCCCGGCGGATAAACGCCGCATCCGGAATGACAGATTAAAGAAGATATATCTCGCAACTCTTGTCTCTGTGATAATAGCGGGATACCTGTCTTTTTCTTTTCTTGGCAAAAAACACGGCATCAGCATTACGTATCTTGACGTAGGGCAGGGGGACGCATCAATCGCCGAACTGCCTGACAAGAGGACCATTGTGATAGACACAGGCAGAACAGGAAAAGAAGCAGCGGCATTTCTGAAATACAGAGGTAAAAAAACAATAGATGCGCTTGTTCTTTCGCATTCGCACCCTGACCATACAGGGGGCGCTGATTATCTTGTAAAACATTTTCTTGTTGAAGAAATATGGGACAACGGAAGGCTTATCTATCCGGATAATTTGTTAGGCGGAATTACGCGAAGAGCATTCGAAAGGGGAGATGTTATCGAAGGCAGAGATTATAAGATTTTTGCGCTTCATCCGTATAAGGAGTTTTACACGATGGACGGCAGTGAATATAACGAGGAGAATAACAGTTCTCTGGTGCTCAGGATAGAAGGAAGCAAAAGGTCATTTTTATTTTCAGGGGATGTGGAAGAAGAGGCAGAGGAGAATATAGCCCATCTCGGCAAGTGGCTTAAGAGCGATGTGATAAAGGTTCCCCATCATGGGGGAAAGACATCTGCGTCAGAGTGGTTTTTGAGCACTGTTTCCCCTGAGGTTGCGGTGATAAGCGCGGGCAGGGATAATTCCTTCGGCCATCCGCATAAAGAGATGCTTGATATGCTTGCTGATGCAAAGGTATACAGGACAGATATTGACGGAGCGGTTAGGATTACGGAAAAGGAGGGAAGGCTTGAGATTAAGACATTCAAAGATTTTCAGTTTGAGAAAACAAAAAGTTTTTCAGGAGAAATCAGAAATATTAAGAGGTTGTTTGAGGTGTGGTAGGGCGTACTTTAAACAGTATTATCCCCTTGACTTAGTCCATGTCTTAGTCTACTATATAACTGGAGGTATTTATGGCAACAGTAAATGTTCATGAGGCAAAGACGCATTTCTCAAAGCTTTTGAACCGGGTTGGCAGTGGCGAAGAAATTATAATCGCAAAGGCGGGAAAACCTGTAGCCCGTATTCTTCCCATTACAAAAAAAATCAAAAAACGAATGTCTGGAACTGCAAAAGGGCTTATTGTTATAAAGAACAGTTTTTTTGAGCCATTGCCAGATGATCTGCTGGATGAATTTGAAAAATGAAAGTTTTGTTAGATACTCATGTTTTTCTCTGGTGGATTACTGACGATTCTAAGCTTCCAGTGCATGTCCGTAAAATTGTGGCTGATGGAGAAAATGAATTGTTTCTAAGCTCAGCAAGTTGCTGGGAAATTGCAATTAAAGCTCATATAGGGAGTCTTAAATTGCCTGCCAAACCTGATGTTTTTGTGTCTGAACAAATGGTTTTGAATTCGATTCAATCACTTCCGATACAGGTGAGTCACGCGCTGCATGTTTTCAATCTGCCGCACCATCACAGGGACCCGTTTGACCGGATGCTTGTTGCACAGGCGCAATTAGAGGAGTTGCCTATCTTAACTTCAGACCCCTTGATTGCAAAGTATAAGGTTAGGACTATCTGGAAGGAAGAGAGATAATCCTATTGAGCATTTAAAAAAGCTGTTTGAGGTGTGGCAGGGGGGCGACATAAGGTATCTGTCATTGCGGCTTGACCGCAATCTTAAGGCTGTCGGAAAGGGAGATAAATAATAATATGGCATTTGTAATAGCAGTGGCAGGGAAGGGCGGGACAGGGAAGACGAGCATCGCTGCCCTGACAGTTAAATACATTGTAGAGAAAAAGAAAAAACCTGTTCTTGCTGTTGATGCTGACAGCAATTCATGCCTGGGCGAGGCGCTTGGCATTGAGGTGCATGCAACAATCGGGCATTTGAGGGAAGAGTCCTTGCAGACAATAAGAGGCGGCGGAGAAAGGCCCGGCGGCATGTCAATGGAGCAGCTCTTTGATTATCAGGTTCAGCAGTCAATTATGGAGGCAAAAGGGTTTGACCTGATGGTGATGGGAAGGCCGGAAGGCCCCGGCTGTTACTGTGCAGCAAATAATATAATCAGGAAATACACAGACAAGCTTTCAGAGACATATTCCTATGTTGTGATTGACAACGAGGCAGGCATGGAACATCTTTCAAGAAGGACTACTCACAAGGTTGACCTTCTTTTAATAATAAGCGACCCGACTGTGAGGGGGATTAAGACCGCTCAGAGGATTGACGGCCTTGTGAAAGAGCTTGACCTTGACGTTGAAAAACATGTTCTCATAATCAACCGTGTTACAGGAAGCGAAGGAGAAGAACTTAAAAAACTCGCAGAGTCATTCGGGCTTGCGGTCGCAGGCCTGGTTCCTCAGGACCAGAAAGTTTTTGAATATGACCTGCAGGGTAAGGCTATTGTTGAGCTGCCGGATGATGCCCCTGCGGTTAAGAATATATTCGGTATTATTGACAAGTACAATATCTAAGCCAAATAATTCTTGAACTGTTTTTAATCAGACAGGACATAGCACTTTCGCTCATTCTCGGTCTTCGACCTCCGAGGTATTTTGCCTCCCCCCCTTTTCGTTCCCCCCTTGCCAAGGGGGAAAATAAGAGGGGTGGTTTTCTGAATATCGGCAAAATAAAACCGCTCGAATACTATGTCCTGTCTGCTTGGCGTAATGGTTATTTTTTCTCAAAAAGCTTCTTGTACTCGCCGTACCCTTCTTTTTCCAAATCCTCTTTTGGTATGAACCTGAGGGATGCCGAATTTATGCAGTAACGCAGACCTGTAGGTGAAGGCCCGTCATTAAAGAGATGACCGAGGTGTGAATCGCCGTGTTTGCTTTTTACCTCTGTCCTTGTCATGAAAAGACTTTTATCTTCTTTTTCAATGATGTTCCCTTGCTCTAATGCCCGCTTAAAACTAGGCCAGCCAGTTCCTGAATCAAACTTATCGAGTGAACTGAACAATGGCTCGCCTGAGACAATGTCAACATAAATGCCTTCTCTTTTATTGTTCCAGTATTCGTTGTCAAAGGCTCTTTCAGTTCCGCACTGCTGGGTAACCTGGTACTGCAATGGGTTGAGTTTTTTCTTCAATTCTTCATTTGCCGGTTTGGTGTATTTTTTAGGTTTATTCTCATGGTTTTTCATCTCAGGGTTATCTCCCCAGATTTTCTTTAAATACTGTTCTCTTCCGGAACCTGAATGATAAGCCTTGTACCTCAGCGAATTTTTCTCATAATATTTCTGGTGGTATTCCTCAGCCTTATAGAATGCCGACGCAGGCACAATCTCTGTGACAATGGGCTTATTGAACTTCCCTGATTTTGCGAGTCTCTCCTTTGAGGCTATAGCAAGCTTTTTCTGTTCTTCGCTGTGAAAGAAAATTGCGGTCCTGTACTGGGTTCCCTCATCAGCGAATTGTCTATTCGGGGTCGTCGGGTCAACATTTTTCCAGAAAACATACAGTATCTCCGAATATGTAATCTGAGAAGGGTCGAATACTATCTCTATTCCTTCAGCGTGGCCTGTTTTTCCTGACGATACTTCTTCATAAACCGGGTTTTTCTTGCTTCCGCCTGTGTATCCAACGGTTGTTGATACAACTCCCTTTACTTTATCAAAGGCATACTGCATGCACCAGAAACACCCGCCTCCGAAAGTGGCCTTTTCAATTTTTTTATTGCTTGCATCTGTATTTTTATTCATATTCCCTGCCTCTGCTATGCCAAAAAGACATAGCATTGCAACTAATGTTGTTATAAGGATTGATTTTTTCATGCTTTTCACCTCGATAGAAGCTTAACACGGGTTTGTGAAGAATTTATGAATGGAGACTTTAAACCTTTACCTTTCTTAAAAACTCCGCACTTTCTTCCGGAAGGGCTGAGTTGATGTACATCCCTGAACCGAGTTCAAATCCTGCTGTCTGGACAACCTTGGGAACAATGCTCAGATACCAGTGGAAATATTCTGAACCACACTCTTTGGGGCTTTCTGAACGGATGACATAGTTATAATCAGGATTGTCCAGACCATGATATAACTTGGCAAGAACTGTCTTTAAGTTATATGCAAGGTCAGCTATCTCATTATCCTGCATAATGCCGAATGTTGAAGTATGTCTTTTGGGGAAAATCCATATATGGAATGGTGAAAGAGCTGCATAAGGTATGAATGTAACAAAGTGCTGTGTATCCAGAATTATTCTTCTGCCTTCTGCAAGTTCGGCCCTCACAGTCGCGCACATCAAACACTCGCCTGTGTTGTCAAAATATCTTCTGGCCTCATCTATCCTTTCCCTGACCTGCATTGGCATTACAGGCGTGCCTACAATCTGGGAATGCGGGTGCTCGAGTGATGTGCCTGCCTTTTCACCATGGTTTTTGAAGATTATCACATGCTCAATTCTCGGGTCATTGTAAATATCAATGAAGCGTTTTTTATAAACTTGTATTATTTCAGCGACATCCTCAATTGGCAGCAGCGCGGGAGTTGTATTATGCAGCGATGATTCTATTATTACCTCGTGCCTTCCAACTCCTGTCACAAGATGCTTCAGGCCTTCATTTATTCTTGTTCTTTCACCCTCAATATTCAGGGCGGCAAATTTGTTGGGAGTGACCCTTATCTTCCAGCTTCCGTCAGATGATATCGTCATGATTTCACCTGGAGTTTTGGTTTCATTCCCTGTGCAGAACGGGCATGTGTTTAAATGTTCCGGAAGAAACTTGTGGTCTTTTTTCTGGCGGAAGTCATCAGGCCTTTTAGCCCTTTCAGTAGCTATGATTACCCATTCCCTTGTGATGAGGTTCAATCTTAGTTCTGACATAGTATAATCATATCATATTATGTGGAGACTTCAACCCATATTCTGACAGACCCGTGAATCTTGTAGAGTCGAGTCTACGACTTACTTCAATCCAGTCACAGCCTTCTATAAGCTGCCTAATGCCTTTAGCAGCTTTTCAATATCTTCATCAGTATGAGCAGCTGTTACAGTTATCCGTACCCTCGGATCTTTCACAGTCGGTGGCCTTATTGCAGGCGCAAAGATTCCCTTTTTCAGAAGATAGCGGGATGTTTTCAATGTGTTTTCGACAGAGCCTGTTTTAACCGGTATGACCGGTGTTTCGCTTTCCATGATATCATAGCCGAGTTTTGTTAACCCCTTTGCAGCTTTATCCCTGTTTGCCCATAGCTTTTTTATAAGTACAGGTTTTTTTTCGATTAGTTCCAATGCAGCGATTGATGCGGCAATAATACAGGGCGGCAGGGCTGTGGAGAATATAAAACTCCGCGTAGTGTTTAATATAAATTCTATGGTATCTTTGCTTCCCGCAACAAATGCGCCAAATGAGCCTAATGCCTTTGAAAAAGTTCCCATCTGGATAATCCATGGCTCGGGCTTAATCCCAAAATGTTCAAGGCTTCCCTTCCCTTTTCCGAGGACACCTGTTGCATGGGCGTCGTCAATGTAAAGAAGCGTGTTAGGCGTGCAGCGTGCAGCGTTTAGCGCAAGACAGATTGAGTAAATTTCTTTTAACGGAGCAATGTCGCCGTCCATGCTGAAGACAGAGTCTGTGACAACTATCTTTCTTCTTGCCTTTGTTTTTCTAATGAGGTTTTCAAGGTTGGAGGTGTCTTTATGTTTATAGATATATGTCCTTGCCCTGCTCAGCCTGCAGCCGTCAACTATGCTTGCATGGTTCAGTTCGTCGCTGAATATGGTGTCTCCTTCTCCGGCAATTGCCGGGATTATCCCGGTGTTGGCTGCATACCCCGAGTTAAAAATAAGGGCCGACTCTGTTCTCTTGAATCGCGCGATTTTTTCCTCGAGTTCTTCATGCAGGATGCTCCCGCCGCACAGAAGCCTTGAGGCGCCTGAACCAAAACCGAATTTCTTCATTGCCTGCTGAGATGCCCTTATCAAAGCAGGATGATTTGCAAGGCCGAGATAGTCGTTGGACGAGAAATTGATATATTCTTTGCCGTTTATCTTAATGTGTGCACCTTGAGGAGAATTGCGGTTTCCAATTTCTCTCGAAAGGTTTTTTTCTTTAAGAAATTTCAATTGTTTTGAAAACATGGTTGATAATATTATACAGCAGTCAACGCTTCAAAAGTTTCACTAATAACAGCCTTGTAGACAGCCGGCTATCAGTTTTTTTATTTTTTCTGCAGCCTTACAAGCATATAAATAAATTCAAGATTCCTGCGTGTTCCGGCGAAATCTGGTTCAAGCTGTAATGTGGTTTTATATTCACTAATAGCCTCATTAAAACGCCCCTGTCCTGCATAGGCAAGCCCAAGGTTATTATGTACCTTTGCATAATCAGGATTAATCTTTAGTGCAGCTTTATATTCGTTTATAGCCTCATTAATTCGGCCCTGTCTGTAATAAGCACACCCAAGATTATTATGGATGTCAACGTCCCCCGGCTTGAACATTATCGCAGTCTTATATTCTCTGATGGCTTCGTCAATACGCCCTTGTTCGAAATATGATATGCCGAGATTAAAAAGAGCATCATTAAAGTCCGGTTTGATTTTTAGCGCAGCTTCATATTCATTTACAGCCTCGTCAATCTGGCCTTGCTTCGCATAAGCACTGCCAAGATTATTATGAGGACGGGCTTTCTTAGGACTTTTCTTTACTGTATCTTCCCATAAGTTTATGCTGTCTTTCCATATGGCGTTTCTCGCATATGCCGCGCCTGACAGGGCAAGTATAACTGCAATCATTATCCCTGCAAATACCCTTTTACCGGATGCAGTTCTTTTCCCATGTCTTGCCGGTACAAAACCAACTACTGCTGTTAATGCAACAACAAAACCAACAGACGGCAGATACACCCTGTGTTCAAATATTACATCCCTTATGGGTATAATGCTTGATTCAACCGATAGGGTTATGAAAAACCAAAATATGCCGAAAGCTAAAAAGCGTGAAGTATATAGCGTGTAGCGTTTAGAGTAAAAAAGATAAATACCCAGCGCAAGAATTATTAACAGGAAAACAAATGACAGAAATACATTTGGCTCAAAGAATGAATGGTATACCGGATAGTCATAGTCAAGGTTCTGATTTATAGGGAGAAAGAGTAGCCTTATATATGTAACTATCACCCTGAACTGTGTGAATAGGTAACCCCATCTCGGAACCTCTGCTGTCTCTTGAGCTGCCTCTCTTAGTTCTCCAATTACATCTCCAATGGGTTTATCTATCCCAATAAGGCTTAAGGGGATGATCAACATTGTAAAAAGAAGGGGAATTAAGTATAAAAACCTTTTCTTTATCTTTCCTTCAAAGAACATGAATTCATAGATAGCAATAATAACCGGCAGTGTAAATGCAATCTCCTTTGTCTTCATGGCGAGGATGGCGGACAAGAAAGAGACAGCGTATAGCGTGTAGCGTGTAGCGGGTAGTGTCGAGAGTCTTGATCTTATATAACATGCCAATGAAAGCAGGTAAAACATAGTTGCAAGGGAAGTGAATCTTTGGACTATATATGTTACCGCCTGGGTCTGAACAGGATGAGAGACAAAGAGAAGGGCAATAAATAAGGGTAAATAGTTTAAAGGTTTAAAGGTGGAAAGGTTGAGTTGGTTTGGTTGATTACCGACACTGGCACTAATCACTGACACCTTGAAATAAGGTGTCCTGAATGTAAGAACCACAAACCAGTAAACAAGGATCGCATTCAAGATATGTATTGTGAGATTAACTACATGATAACCAATGGTATTCAGTCCTCCGAAATAATAATTCAGAGCAAATGTTAAAAAGCCGACCCACCTTGAACCTGACGGAGGCCAGAAATTACTTAAATCTTTCAGCTTAGGGTTTTCAACAATATGACCTATATCATCCCAAAGAAAGGGGACATGGAACGTGTTTGAATAGGCAAGAAGGCCGAGGATAATAATCAAGAGAATATGGAAAATTGGTTTGTTCATGAATGAATATATCATTTTTTCTTTTAACGATTCAGTTTTTAATCTCTCCGAAAAAGCCATTTCCCATTCAAAAAAATAAGAGATTTTGAGAACATAATCGTTATTATACCTCACAAATTAATAAAACTTATAATCAGATTAAAAAATTCTTTTTATTTTTTAAGCCTTTTCCTTGACAAAACAAAAAAGTATGTGATAAATTGCAGCGTTTTCATTTTTAATTATCAAGTGGTTTAGTTATCAAAAATATAATTAAGGTGGAGCAATGTTAGAACTTCAGGTTAAATGGTTTTTGGTGTTGCTTGTAAATTTTCTCGTTCTGATTTATGTGTTGAACATTTTGCTTTTTAAACCCCTTCTCAGGCTTTTTAAAGAAAGGGAAGACAATGTCAACGGCGCCCTTGGCGCTGCAAAAGACATGAATCAAAAGAAGGACGAAACGATTGCAAAGCTGAGCAGGGAGTTGACTGACGCAAGGAATAAGGCAAAAGGGACATTCGAGGCATTGAGAGGAGAAGGTGCTAGCTTACAGAAAGAAGCATTCTCAAAGGCAGAGGCTGAGGCAGCCGATATCCTTCAGAAGGCAAGGCAGGAACTTAAGGCTGAGGCCGAAAAGGCTAGGCAGGCTTTAAAGTCCGATGTTGATAAATTCTCAGATGAAATAGTAAGGAAACTTATAAAGGCATGAAAAAAATCCAAAATTCAAAATTTAATTTTTCAGTTTTGCTCTATGCTCTGTGCTCTTTGCTGCTTGTTGTTTCAGTTGCTTACGCGAGCGGAGGAGGGGAAGAGGCTGCACATCATACTCCTTTGTGGAAGGAATACCTCTGGAAGATAATAAATTTCGGAGTCCTGTTTTTTGTCCTTTTTAAATTCGGGAAAAAACCATTGCAGGATTTTCTGAAGACCAGAACCGAGCTCATAGAAAAAACCCTCAAAGAAGCCCAGGAAGCAAAGATGCTTGCACAGAAAGCCCTTGCCGAGGTTGAAGAGAGGCTTAAGGTGAAGGATAAAGAGCTTGAGGAGATTCTTTCTTCTGCAAGGCAGTCAGGAGAAAAGGAGAAGGCAAAGCTTATAGAAGAAGGCAATAAGATGAAGGCAAAGATACTTGAACAGGCAAAGACTAACATAGATTATGAACTCAGGGAAGCAAAGGCAGCCATTAAGGCAGAGGCTGTTGAGATAGCCATGGAACTTGCAGAGAAAAAGATCAGGGATAAAATCGGGAAGTCAGAGCAGGATATGCTTCTTGAAGAATCGCTTATGAAAATAGAGGGTAAGAAGTGAAACAGGTAAAAGAAGGCAAGAGATACGCAAAGATGTTTCTTAATATAGTCGGCTTTGACAATGCGCCGGCTGCGATTAATGAATTAAACATGGTCAGTTCCCTGATGAGCAGGAGCAGGGAGTTCAGGGGGCTCCTCGTAGGGCCGCAATTTAAAGCAGGAGAAAGGGACAAGGTAATAAGGGAGGTCGCGGCCAAGACAGGGCTTTCAGACAATACAATAAAATTCATAAAACATCTCTCTGATTTAAGAGTTATCAGCGCCCTTTCCGATATTATAAGAATGGCTACCAATCTGTATCTCGAAAAGAAACGCAGGGCAAAGGCAGTTGTTATGACTTCAAGCGAGATAACAAAGGACTATGAGAACAGGCTCAAGGCAGCATTGGAAAAGGTTATAAAAAGGGATATAGACATAGAGGTTGTTAAGGATTCCTCGCTTCTCGGTGGAATTCTCGTAAAGGTCGGCAGCACGATGTATGACAGCAGCATAAAAGGCCAGCTAAGGCTTTTAAAAGATGAGCTTATAAAGGGGTGATGAAGATGGAGATTAAGGTTGACGAGATAAGTGAACTTTTAAGAAAACAGATAACAGACTTCGAAAAGAAGGTTGATGTCAGCGAGGTCGGAACAATTGTTTCGGTCGGCGACGGTATTGCGAGAATTTACGGATTGGACAAATGCATGTCGTCAGAGCTTCTCGAATTCCCGGGTAATATTATGGGTATGGCCCTTAACCTTGAGGAAGATACAGTCGGCGCGGTTCTTTTCGGAGAAGATAAGTTCATCCATGAAGGTGATGTTGTAAAGCGTACAGGCAGGATTATGTCGGTGCCTGTTGGCGATGCAATGAGAGGAAGGGTTGTCAATGCAATAGGCCAGCCCATTGACGGAAAAGGCCCTATCAATACAAAAGACTTCAGGATAGTTGACGTTGTCGCCCCCGGCATAGTTGACAGGCAGCCTGTTACAGAGCCTATGCAGACAGGCCTTAAGGCAATAGATTCCATGATACCTGTTGGAAGAGGCCAAAGAGAGCTTATAATCGGCGACCGCCAGGTTGGAAAGACAGCGGTTGCTATTGATGCAATTATAAATCAGAAGGGCGGGGACGTTACCTGCATATATGTGGCAATCGGGCAGAAACGTTCGAATGTTGCACGTGTTATGAAGACCCTTGAAGAAAACGGCGCAATGGAGCATACAATTATAGTTTCTTCAACTGCAAGTGAGCCTGCACCGCTCCAGTATATAGCCCCATACACAGGCTGCGCCATGGGAGAGTATTTCAGGGACAAAGGCCAGCATGCATTAATCATATATGATGACTTGAGCAAACAGGCTACGGCATACAGGCAGCTTTCACTTCTGTTAAGACGCCCTCCGGGACGTGAGGCCTTCCCCGGAGATGTTTTCTATCTCCATTCAAGATTGCTTGAAAGGGCTGCAAAACTTTCAAAGGAACTTGGCGGCGGCTCTTTAACGGCGCTCCCCATAATCGAGACACAGGCAGGCGACGTTTCAGGTTATATCCCTACAAACGTCATATCTATTACAGACGGACAGATATATCTTGAGCCCGAACTTTTCTATGCCGGTGTCAGGCCTGCTGTTAACGTCGGCCTTTCAGTCAGCCGTGTTGGCGGCGCTGCGCAAACCAAGGCCATGAAGCAGGTGGCCGGCGGACTCAGAATAGACCTGGCACAGTTCAGGGAACTTGCTGCATTTGCCCAGTTCGGAAGCGACCTTGACAAGGCTACGCTCCAGCAGATAGAGAGAGGGAAAAGAATGGTCGAGCTGCTTAAGCAGGACCAGTTTGTTCCGATGAATATGGTAGACCAGGTTATCGTACTGTTTGCCGGGACACAGGGATACCTTGACGACATAGCTGTGGAGTCTGTCAAAAAATTTGAACAGGAGTTCCTCCGCTACATGAATGACCGCAAGGCAGACGTGAAAAAGGAACTCGGGGAAAAGAAGGCGCTTGATGATACATTAAAGCCGAAACTTATACAGGCTGTTGAAGATTTCAAGAAAGGGTTTCAGGCATAAATGCCGACATTAAGAGATATAAAAAGAAGAATAAAGGCGGTTCAGAGCACCAGCAAGATCACAAAGGCCATGAAGATGGTAGCTGCTGCAAAGTTCAGAAAGGCGCAGCAGCGCATGTTCGAGATGAGGCCTTATGCAGACAGGATGAACTCTATTCTTTCAAGCCTTGCAGCAGGGGCTGAGGGCGAGGCACATCCTCTTCTTGCAGTCAGGCCGCGGAAAAAAGTTGAGGTGCTCGTCCTTACAAGCGACAGAGGGCTCTGCGGAGCTTTCAATACCAATATACTTAAGGCGGCAGCAAACCATACAGCCAAGTTGCAAAAAGAAGGGTTTGAACTGAATATCAGCTCTGTTGGAAGAAAGGCGAGGGATTATTATAAGAGGAGAAATATCTCCCTGCACAAAACATGGACAGGTATTTCGGGCAGGATTGGATATGCGAATGCTCAGGAGATCGCAGCTGAGATTATCGAGAACTATACAAACGAAACCGTGGATGAAGTTGTATTGATATATAATGAATTTAAGTCTGTTGTAGCACAAAAAATAGTTGTTACAAGGCTGCTTCCGCTTGCGCCTATTGAGGCCGGGGAAGAGACATTGCCGGTGTTTAATTTTATATACGAGCCGTCCAAAGAGGAAATATTCAGCAGTCTGTTGCCGAAGAATGTAGAGATCCAGATATTCAGGGCATTGCTTGAATCACAGGCATCCGAGGAGGCTGCGAGGATGGCATCCATGGAGAATGCGACAAAGGCTGCCAATGACATGATAGACAGCCTAACATTGCAGTTCAACAAGGCAAGACAGGCCGCAATTACAAAAGAGCTTATGGATATTGTCGGCGGCGTTGAGGCATTGAAGGGATAATATGGAATTTAAAATTTCAAATTTGAAATTGAATATATTCGGGGGTATAGAATGAGCAATATTGGAAAAGTATCACAGGTTATCGGTGCAGTTGTTGATGTTGAATTTGAAGACAAGATGCCTGAAATATTGAATGCGGTAACTGTTGAGCAGAAGGGAGACGCTTCAAAAGGTATTCCTGACATCAGGATTACCCTTGAGGTTGCATCACATCTCGGCGACAACAAGGTCAGGACCGTTGCCATGTCTGCCACAGACGGGCTTGTAAGAGGCATGCCTGCTGTTGATACAGGCCAGCCTATAACTGTTCCTGTTGGAAAGGCAGCCTTGGGCAGGATACTCAATGTTATCGGCGAAGGTGTTGATAAACTCGGCCCCGTGAATTCTGAACACAAATTGCCGATTCACAGGCCAGCCCCGGAATTCAGTGAGCAGGAACCGACCACACAGGTTTTTGAGACAGGCGTTAAGGTCTTTGACCTCTTGGTCCCGTTTGTCAGAGGCGGTAAGATGGGAATGTTCGGCGGCGCAGGTGTTGGCAAGACAGTTGTTATCATGGAGATGATACATAACATAGCTATGAAACACGGCGGTGTTTCTGTTTTTGCAGGTGTCGGCGAAAGGACAAGAGAAGGAAATGACCTTTACGGCGAGATGAAGCATTCAGGCGTTCTCGAAAAGGTTGCGCTTATATACGGACAGATGAACGAGCCCCCCGGAGCAAGGGCCAGGGTTGCGCTTACAGCCCTTACCTGTGCAGAATATTTCAGGGATGAAGGGCAGGACGTTCTTATCTTTATAGACAATATATTCAGATATACACTTGCAGGTTCAGAGCTTTCAGCTCTGCTTGGCAGAATGCCTTCCGCTGTCGGATATCAGCCCACGCTCGGTACAGACATGGGTATCCTGCAGGAAAGAATTACAACCACAAAGAAGGGCGCTATTACATCCATGCAGGCAATTTACGTCCCTGCTGATGACCTTACAGACCCTGCTGTTGCAACAGCCTTTACACATCTTGACGGAACAGTTGTTCTTTCGAGGCAGATATCAGAACTTGGAATATATCCTGCCGTTGACCCATTGGATTCCACATCAAGAATTCTTGACCCAAAGGTCATTGGCGAGGAGCATTATGCAGTTGCCAGAAGTGTACAGAAGATTCTCCAGAGATATAAAGAGCTTCAGGACATTATCGCAATCCTTGGTATGGAAGAGCTTTCAGAAGATGACAAGCTGATAGTTTCACGGGCCAGGAAGATGCAGAGATTTTTGAGCCAGCCGTTCAATGTCGCAGAGGTATTCACAGGAAGGCCGGGCAAGTATGTCAAGGTTGCTGATACAATAAGAAGCTTTAAGGCCATAGTTGAAGGAAAGTATGACGATGTGCCTGAACAGGCATTTTATATGGTTGGCCCTATCGAAGAAGTTGAAGAAAACGCAAAGAAACTCGGCTGGTCGAGGGGATAATGGCAGAAGGGAAATTACTGCTTGAAATAGTCACACCTTACGGCCTGATATTCAGCGAAGAGGTGGATGAAGTCACAGGAACAGGCAGCGAGGGAGAATTCGGCATCCTGCCAGGACATGTGCCTTTTGTAACTACCCTTAAGGTTGGCATGCTTATAGCCAAGGCAGGAAAGGAATTAAAGTACTTTTTTGTCAACTGGGGGTATGCCGAGATCGGGGCTGACAAGGTCATGGTGCTTGCTGACAGCGCTGAAAGGTCTGAAGAGATTGATGTTGACAGAGCTAAAGAGGCAATGAAGAGAGCCGAGGAACGCCTCAAAAAATGCGAGGACTGTGATTTCCACAGGGCAGAGGCGTCTCTGGAGAGGGCAGCCACAAGGATTCAGATAGCGCAGGTAAGAGTGCCGAGATAAATTTACAGATAAAATCTAAAGGCGTGGCTTTAAAGCCATGCCTTTTTTGTTTTTAAACCTTAATCCTCCTTTGCCTCACCGCTTCATAAAGGCATACCGCAGCAGAAGCAGAAACATTAAGGCTTTCGGCTTTTCCGAAAATCGGAATCTTCAGGATTAAATCAGAGTTTTTTTGCATGTGAGTGGTTATGCCGTGAGCTTCGTTTCCGAATACAAAGGCAATCGGTTTCTTAAGGTCTGTATTAAATATGGATTTGTTTGCATCAAGTGATGTTGCAGCAAGGCTTATCTTTTTGGCTTTTAGCCATTCAAGCAACTTGTCTGTTTCCGCATAAACAACAGGAATATTAAAGATGCTTCCTGCTGTTGCCCTGATTGTCTTCTGAGAAAAGACATCGCATGTGCCTTTAAGAATAATTACGGCATCAGCTCCTGCTGCATCTGATGTCCTTATGATTGCACCGAGGTTTCCGGGTTCCTGAACGTTGTCAATAATGACGATAAGTGGAATTGATTTAAATGCGATATCGTCAGGAGTTGTTGGGTTGTAAGAGGCTATTGCAATAATGCCCTGTGGAGTTTCTGTGCCTGTGAGCTTATGAAGTATATGGTCTGTGACCTCGAATATTTCGCCTGTATGTTTTGGAAGCTGGCCCATAAGTTTTTGAACATCTTTCTTGGCAGAAAATGTACTGGTAAAAAAGGCTTCTTTTATCTGATGGCCTGAGGATATTGCCATCTCAATCAGATGCGGGCCTTCTATGATAAACGCAGCGCTTTTGTACTTGCTCCTTTTATTTTTAATATCAAAGGCCTGTTTGATTTTTGGGTTAGATACGCTTGTGATTTTAGTGCAGTTCATTATGCGCTCAGGAAAATTACGGTTTCCAGAATTCCTCGAATTTTCCGTTTTTCGTAATCCAGATAATATAAGGCGCAACAGTGACGTCGCCTTTAGCGTCAAACTTTATCTTGCCCAGAGCTCCATCAAATTCCACGGAATGAAGCTTTTCGGTTATTGCCCTGCCTTCTGTAGAATTGGCCTCTTTTATTCCAGAAAGCATAATGTTGGCCGCGTCATAGGCATATATTGAATACGGGCCAAGCTCCCCGAATTTCTTTTCATAGTCTTCAACGAATTTTTTTGCTGTTGGAATTTTTTTTGCATCGGGGCTGAATGTAAGGTATGTCCCTTCTGCTGCCTTTGCGCCTGCAATCTCTATGAACTTAGGGTCTATGGTGCCGTCGCCGCTCATGAGCGGCACGCTGAGCCCCAGTTCTTTGGCCTGTTTTACCAGCAGGCCAGCCTCAGGATATATTCCTCCAAAGTAGATGAGTTCCGGTTTTTTTTCTTTTATTGAGATAAGTACTGTCTTGAAATCCTTGTCTCCCTGTATGACGCCGCCGTAATAGACAACTTCAACATCCTTCTCGACAAATTTTTTAAACTCATCGGCAAGCCCCTGGCCGTATGTTGTCTTGTCATGTATTACAGCTATCTTTTTAAGTTTTAATTTATTTATTACGAATTCAGCTCCTACTTTTCCCTGCTGGTCGTCTCTTCCGCATACCCTGAAAACGCCCTTGTGCCCTTTTTCTGTAAGCTGGGGGTTTGTTGAGCCGGGAGATATCATCGGAATGCCTGCGCGGTTATATACATCTGATGCAGGGATAGAACAACTCGAGTTAAAATGCCCGATTACACCTGCAATGCCTGCATTCACAAGCTTATTTGCAACAGAGACTGCCTGCTTGGGGTCGTGTTGGTCGTCTTCGATGAGCGCGACAATTTTTTTGTTGAGCACGCCTCCTCTTGTATTCCATTCCTCAACTGCGAGTGCAACTCCGTTCTTAAAATCAGTCCCCATCTTTGCCTGGTCGCCTGTCATCGGCCCAACGACGCCTATTTTGATCACATCCTCTTTTTTCCGGCATCCTGAAAATATCAGGACAGAAGACATTAGTAAAATGAGCAGAAATGATTTTTTCATGGTACCTCCCGCGTTAAGTGTAGTTTCGTTTGTTAATTATCTTATACAATTAAATAGCCTGTGTAAAGTATTGTGCCTTTATCTCATTCAATATAATTCAAATCCTTAGAGAAGGTCTCTTCAAGCCTGTATAGAGCATAAAGTGAGATGAGCAGGCATATCACGCCAACGATTGCGCCTCCGTACAGGATGCCAAAATATTTTTTTGCGAACTGAAACGAGAATGTGATAGGTATCACTGTGCCGCGGATAAAATTAGGCACTGTTGAGGCCACGGTGGCCCTGAGATTGGTGCCGAACTGTTCTGCGGCTATGGTAACAAATACCGCCCAGTAGCCGATTGAAAAACCAAGGGCTGTGCACACTGCATAAAATATTGAGGCGCTGACATTATGGAGCATGAAGTATAATGCTGCGACAATACAGAAAAGTATCAGAAACAAAAAGACTATCTTTTTCCTGCTTCTGAAACGCTGACTCAAAAAACCGCTCGTAAAATCTCCAAACACTAAACCGATATAACAGAACATAACAGCCTCTCCGGCATTGATTGGTTCTGAAATAGACAATGCCTTTGCAAATTCAGGGGAAAACGTGATAAGTATCCCCACGCTAAACCACGCCGGCAGGCCTATTAAGATGGATTTCATGTATTTCATAAATCTTTGACGGTTTGTGAAGAGGTGTAAAAAATTACCTTTGCTGATATTCATTCCCTCTATCCCCTTAAACATCCCTGACTCAAAGACGCTGATTCGCAGTATAAGCAGCAGCATCCCCAGCCCGCCGCCGATGAAATAGGCAATTCTCCACGCAAAATACTTTGCAATGAAATTTGCGAGCACTGCGCCTGCAACACCTACAGAGGCTACAACCATAGTTCCGTATCCGCGTGTCTCCTTTGGCAGGGTCTCCAGCACCAGTGTAATGCCTGCGCCTAGTTCACCGGCAAGCCCGATTCCTGCTATAAACCGCCATACTGCATAGCCTTCAACGGAATTGACAAAGCCATTGGCAATGTTGGCAATAGAATAGAGGAATATGGAACCAAACAGTATTTTTACTCTCCCTTTTTTATCCCCGAGCACTCCCCATAGGATACCGCCGAGGAGCATCCCTGCCATCTGCGTGTTTAGCAGGAAAACACCCTGGTCAAGAAGCTCCTGCCCCTGCAGTCCCAGGGATTTTAAACTCGGAATCCTTACAATGCTGAAAAGCAACAAGTCATAAATATCAACAAAATATCCCAGCGAAGAGACGATAACAGGTATGGTAAGGATACCCATAATACCAACTCTTTCCTGTGCTACATCAACCTTTGAATTCTTTATGTCCATAGCCTTTCATTGCTTCCCGTAAAGTATTTTCAGGAAACCGGAAATGTTATCAGAAATATTACCCCTGAGTATTGCTGAAGCAACTGCAACAGCATCAGCGCCTGAATCAAGAACAGACTGGAGATTTTCAGAAGTTATACCGCCGATGGCAATAACAGGAATTTTCACATGTTTCTTTACTTCTTTCAGCATTTGGATGCCTTCGGGTTTGCCTGCATCTTTTGTCTTTGTATGAAATACCGGGCCAAAGCCTACATAGTCAGCCCCTCCTGCTTCAGCTTCTATTGCCTGCTCAATGCTGTGTGTGGATATGCCTATTATTTTTGTTTTCCCGAGAATCTTCCTTGCTTCTTTCAAAGGGAGGTCTTCCTGTCCAAGATGGACTCCCTCTGCATTTACTGCAAGGGCTATGTCGGCATGGTCGTTTACTATAAAAGAAGCCTTGAATTCTGCTGTCAGTTTCCTTAACAGCGCTGCTTCATTGTAAATATCCCTGCGGGGTTTGTTTTTCTCCCTGTATTGAATCCATTTAATGCCTGCCCTGAGAACTAAGGAAGACATTTCCTTAGACGTGAGGCCGCATATATTTCTGTCAGTAATAAAACAAAGACCGTCGAGATACATATGTGTCAGCCAAGTTCTGCCCTGTTGCGGCCATTCTTTTTTGCCTTGTATAAGGCCATATCAGATGCATGGATAAGTTTTTCTTCGGTATCTATGGAAGGGTCAGGCACGCTGGCAATCCCGATGCTTATGGTAATCCGTTCGTTAGATATTTCGGGAAACTTATGCTCCGAAACTTTCTTTATAATCCTTACCGCAGACTGCAAGGCATCCTCTTTTTTTGTCTGGGGGAATAAGGCAATGAATTCCTCCCCTCCCCATCTTGCCACAGTATCTATCTCTCTGGCACACTCTGTTATTATTTGGGCTGTTTCTTTAATGACCATGTCTCCTGTATGGTGACTGAATTTGTCATTAATCCTTTTAAAATGGTCTATATCTATCATTAGGCAGGTAAGCGGGCTTTTGTATCTAACGGTTCTTCTGAATTCTTTTTCAAGAATAGTTACAAGGCGTCTTCTGTTATAAATACCTGTGAGCTGATCTGTAATTGCCATAATCTCAACCTGCTTTAAGAGGTTTTCCAACTGGCGGTTTTTTTGTTTTAATTCATCCTGCAAGGCCTTTGTCCTTAAAGATGCGTATATCCTTGCATTAAGTTCAATCTCATTATAGGGTTTGGGAAGGTAATCATCAGCGCCTGCCTCTAATCCGGCTACCTTGTCAGTTATGGCATCCTTTGCCGTGAGCATTATTATAGGGATTCCCCTGGTATTTTCATTGAGTTTCAGCCAGCGGCATACTTCATTACCGCTTATGTCCGGCAGCATGAGATCCAGGAGTATGATGTCTACACTCATGGTCTTGGCTGTTTTGATTGCAGATTTGCCGTTTTCGGCCCAGATTACTTCATATCCGGTTTTTTCGAGGAAATCCCTTACGAGTCCTGCCTGGACTTTACTGTCTTCAACAAGGAGAATCTTTGCCTTTGCCATAGCTTCTATGGTAACATTTTTCCCCTGCAAATTTGGCTTCAATTTTTAATTATCTAACGTGGTTTACTTGAAGCTCTGTTCTTCTGAAGGGAATGTGCCTTTTTCAACATCATCCTTGTAAGACTTTATTGCCTTTAATGCCTCGGCCTTTAGATTTGCATATCTTTTTACGAATTTTGGCGCGAATCTTTCGAAAAGGCCCAGTACATCATGCAGCACAAGTATCTGCCCGTCACAGAACGGGCCTGCGCCGATTCCCATGGTCGGAATGGAGAGTTCTTCTGTAATTTTTTTTGCAAGCTCCATTGGTATTGCCTCAAGCAGCAGTGAAAATGCGCCTGCGTCTTCTGCAATATGGGCTTCTTCGATTAATCTTTTCTGAGCCTCTTCTGTCTTCCCCTGAACCTTATATCCGCCCATCCTGTGGATTGACTGTGGCGTAAGGCCGATATGTGCCATAACAGGGATGTCCGACCTTGTCATTGCCTTTATATGTTCTGCGACCTCTGGGCCGCCTTCAAGTTTTATGGCTGAGGCCCCTGCCTCTTTGATAAACCTGCCGGCATTCCTCACAGCATCTTCTACGCTTGCCTGATATGACATGAAAGGCATGTCGCCAATGACCAATGCATTTTTTACTGCCCTTGATACCATCTTTGTGTGGTAAATCATTTCATCCATCGTGACAGGCAGGGTGTTTTCAAGCCCCTGCACAACCATCCCAAGCGAGTCGCCGACAAGTATTCCGTCAAGCCCTGCCTCATCTACTATCTGCGCGAACGGGTAGTCATATGCAGTGAGCATTGTGATTTTCTTTTTCTCTGTTTTTTTCTTTAAAAAATCCTGAATTGTTATTTTCGGCATAATGCGTTTCCTCCAGCAAGTTTAATAAAAGACAAGGCATTGTATTTGAGCGGTTTATTTTGCCGATATTCTGTTTTAAATATCAAGAGGCAAAATCCTCGGAGGGCGAAGCCCGAGAATGAGCGAAAGTGCAATGCCTTGTCTTTTGGCATAATTAAAAATCAACTGCAACTGCCCCGGAAAATTCGCTTTCTTTTGACGGGCCGACGGCAGTTATTTTATAGACATGTTTTGTGCCTGTTTTTTCTCTGTCGGTGAATGCAGGGGTTACGGGTTCTCCGGCAAGTTTGAAGCCTTCTTCTTCATTTGTCTTGCGGTAAACCCTGTATTTTTTTACCCATACCTCCGGATTTTCCTTCCATGATATAACGGCCTTATCACCTGCAAAGATTGCCTGAAGCCCCTCCGGCCTTGAGGGTATAAAGTCTACAGGGTTAACTTCTATTTCATCTGATGCAGGGCCTTCATTCCGATATTCATTATTAAGCGCACCCCTGACCGTGTAATAGACAGTCTTGTCCATATCAAAATTATCAGAGTATGATGTTGTTTTTATCGGCTCATTATTTATAGGGGTAATACTATATTTCCCCTTTTCAGAACTTCTGTAGATATTATAAAGGATATTTTCGCGTGCACCTTCCCATGATATGGACAGGGCATCATTACCAACGAGGAACGAGACATTTTGAGGCGCCGGCGGTACAGCCAGAGGTTTTACTGCAATGATATTCGAATCATCGCTTAGGATTTTTTTCAGGCTTCCGGCAACTACTTTGTATTTGTAAAGAGCGCCTGTCTTAAAGTTAACGTCTGTGTAGGAACTTTCCTCCTTGGTTACAGGCGCTATTTTCTGGAAACTGCTGTCTTCTGCCCTGAGAATATAAAATTCTTTCAGATTTTCTTTTTTGTTGTATGACCAGGACAGGATAATATTATTTTCTCTGTGGATTGCCTTAAGGCCCGACGGCGCATCTGGTTTTTCATATGCCTTAAGCGTAGGAGGTTCTTTTTTGCCGCAGGCAGAGAGCAAAGAGCAGAGAACAATCAGGCAGAGAGCAAAGAGCAGAGAGGAGAGAGCTGCGAATTTCATCTTAAAAGCTGCTTTAGCCGCTTAATCTGTTTTCTGACCTCGGACGGGGCTGTGCCGCCTCTCGATTTTTTTGCCTTTATGGAATCCTCGGCCCTGATGCGGGAATAAATATCTCTTGCAATTGCCGGAGAGAATTTTTTGAATTCATTGATGGAAAGCCCTTTAAGTTCTTTTTTATTTTTGATGCAGTAAAAAACTATCTTCCCTGTTATCTCATGCGCCTCTCTGAAAGGGATTCTTTTTTTTACCAGGTATTCAGCTATATCTGTTGCCGTGGAATATGCCTTTTCCGCAGCCCCATGCATTTTCCCCTTGTTAAATTTTATCTCAGGAAGCATCTGCGCGAGAACAGTGAGGCATGCCTTAACCGTATCTGTTGTATCGAAGACAGGCACCTTGTCCTCCTGCATATCCCTGTTATATGACAGAGGCAGGCCTTTCATTATTGTCAGGAGAGATAACAGGTTCCCGTAAACCCTTCCGGTTTTCCCTCTTATAAGTTCTGCGACGTCAGGATTTTTTTTCTGCGGCATTATGCTCGAGCCTGTTGTGAATGCGTCAGGCAGCTCAATAAAAGAGAACTCTTCTGTTGACCATAGTATGAGTTCCTCTGCCAATCGTGACAGGTGCATTATTAATATGCCCGCATCCGCTAAAAACTCTATTGCAAAGTCTCTGTCAGATACTGCATCCATGCTGTTTTCAGTGATGCCATCAAACCCGAGCAGCTTAGCGGTATAAACCCTGTCAATCGGAAGCGTTGTCCCGCTCAGGGCACACGAGCCGAGTGGAAGGATATTAATTCTTTTTAATGCATCTTCAAAACGGTTTTTGTCCCTTTGAAGCATCTCGATGTATGCAAGGAGGTAATGTGACAAGAGCACCGGCTGGGCCCTTTGCAGATGTGTATATCCCGGCATGATGATACTGCTATATTTTTCTGCCATGCTGAGAATGGTTTTTTGAAGATTTTTAATAAGGGATATTATCCCTTTAGTCTCATCTCTCAGATAAAGTCTCAGGTCAAGCGCAACCTGGTCATTTCTTGAACGGGCTGTATGAAGTTTCTTGCCCGCAGAACCTGTTTTTTTTACGAGGGCCGCCTCTATGTTCATGTGAATATCCTCAAGTTCTTCGCTGAATTTAAATTTTCCGGACTCTATCTCTCTTGATATTGATTTAAGCCCGCTGATTATCTTTGAGGAATCCTTATGCGGGATGATCCCCTGCCTGCCAAGCATTCTGGCATGCGCAATGCTTCCTTCGATGTCATATCTCCAGAGCCTTTTGTCAAAGGAGATAGATTCTGTGAAGGCCTCTACAATCTTTGATGTTTTTCCGGCAAACCTTCCTGCCCATGGTTTTTTCATGATGATGTAAGAATAAAATTTTAATCATGAAGTGTCAAGGGTTTTTATGAATCTCCTGCTCCGATAAAAAGGAATTATAGAGTAAAACAGCGAAACGCGGAAGTTTCTGCGGGGTTTACAGAATCAAAGACAGTATGTTATCCTTATACACCATAAAACAAAGCAAAATACAGGAAGGTGGTGATTTAATGCCTCTCAGCAAGGAAAAGAAAGGTACAATTATAAGCGGCTTTAAGGTTCACGAAAAAGATACCGGCTCTCCAGAGGTGCAGCTGGCTATTTTAAGTGAGAGGATAAATTATCTTACAGAGCATTTTAGAGCACATAGCAGTGACCACCATTCACGCCGCGGACTGCTGAAACTTGTTGGACAGAGAAGGAAATTGCTTGACTATCTCAAGGCCTCGAGCAAAGAACGCTATGCAAAGGTGATTGAGCGGTTAGGACTTAGAAAATAGAGAGAGAGGATTAATGACTACAGTAGAAGTTGAGATTAAAGGCAAGAGGCTGATTATTGAGACAGGCGAGATGGCTAAACAATCAGATGGAGCAGTTGTTTTAAGGTATGGAGACACAGTTGTACTGGCCACGGCAGTTGCGGCAAAGAAACCCAGGGAAGGGCTTGATTTTTTCCCGCTGACAGTTGATTACCAGGAGAAGACCTATTCGGCCGGCAAGATCCCCGGCGGATTCTTTAAGAGGGAAGGCAGGCCGACTGAAAAAGAAGTCCTGACATCCCGTCTGATAGACCGCCCGATTCGCCCGCTTTTCCCGAAAGGATTTTATTGTGAAACACAGGGTATAGTACAGGTTCTCTCATACGGCGACGAGAATGTATCCGACATACTTGGAATAATCGGCATATCTGCTGCGCTGATGATTTCCGATATCCCGTTTAAGGGGCCGATTGCAGCTGTTAAGGTGGGAAGGGTTAACGGAGAGTTTATTGTTAATCCGGACCTGTCTGAAGCAGGAAGTGTTGATATAAACCTTGTTGTTGCCGGGACAGAAAGTTCTGTTCTTATGGTGGAAGGCGAGGCAATGGAAGTTCAGGAGGGGGCGCTCCTTAAGGCTATAGATTATGCACATGCAGAGATAAAGCGTATTATTGCAGTGCAGAAAGACCTGAGGGAAAAGGTCGGCAGGGCAAAACGTACGTTAACCCCGCCTGTATTTGATGAGGAACTCAGAAAGAATGTAGAGGCGCATGTCCTTGGAAAAATGAAAGATGCGGTCAAGATCCCGGGCAAACAAAGGAGACAGGAGGTGCTTGATATTATGCTGGCTGAAACAATCAAGCATTTTAATACACCCGAGAAGGATATGACCAAGGAAATAGCTGATGCATTTTTTGAACTTGAAAAGAACCTTGTTAGAAGGATGATTATAGAGGAAGGAACCAGGGCTGACGGCAGAAGGCCTGATGAGATAAGGCATATAACCTCAAGGGTAGGGATACTGCCGAGGACTCATGGCTCAGCTCTTTTTGTAAGGGGCGAGACACAGGCGCTTGCCGTAGCAACACTCGGCACTGCGGATGATGAACAGAGAATAGACTCGCTCGATGGAGAAAGCCACAAGTCATTTATGCTTCATTATAATTTCCCGCCGTTCAGCGTTGGAGAGGTCAAACCTCTGCGCTCTCCGGGCAGGCGCGAGATTGGGCATGGAGCGCTTGCTGAAAGGGCATTGAGGGCTGTAATTCCGTCTAAAGAGGCATTCCCTTACACTATCAGGATTGTCTCGGACATACTTGAATCCAATGGCTCGTCTTCGATGGCAACGGTCTGCGGCGGAACCCTGGCGCTTATGGATGCAGGGGTGCCGATAAAGTCTCCTGTAGCGGGTATTGCGATGGGATTGATACAGGAAGGCGACAAGAATATTGTTCTTACAGATATACTTGGATTGGAAGACCATCTTGGCGACATGGATTTTAAGGTTACAGGAACAGAGAAGGGTGTGACAGCATTCCAGCTTGATGTAAAGACAGGCGGTATAAACTCCGCTATTATGGAGAAGGCGCTTGAACAGGCAAGACAGGGAAGGCTTCATATACTCGGGAAGATAAAAGAGGTGATTACATCACCGAGGGAAAAGTTGTCTCCGTACGCACCGCGGATATATACAATGCAGATTAAACAGGAAAAGATAAGGGATGTCATAGGAACAGGCGGCAAGGTTATAAGGGGAATAATAGAGCAGACAGGGGTTAAGATAAACATTGATGATGCAGGCGTGATAAACATTGCATCTATTGATGAAACATCAGCCCAGAAGGCAATAGAGATAATAAACGGAATCATTGCAGAGGCGGAAGTCGGGAGGATATATCTCGGTACGGTGAAGCGTATTGTCGATTTTGGAGCATTTGTAGAGATAATGCCCGGCACCGAAGGCCTTCTTCATATATCCCAGATAGATGAGAAGAGGATAGCAAAGGTCACGGATGTGCTCCACGAGGGAGAGGAAGTCCTTGTCAAGGTAATTGAGATGGACAGGACCGGCAAGATACGTTTAAGCAGAAAAGATGCACTGAGAGAAAAGGCAGCAAAAGAATAGGTTTTAATTTTAGCTGAAGATTGTCTTGTGCAGTAAAAAGTAGTGCTGCTTTTCGCTTTTTGTGATATTTTTTGACAGTACTAAGTTTGTTAAAGACAGGGCATAGTATTCTCGCTCATTCTCGTCCCGATAAAATCGGGACTCCGAGGATTTTGCCTCTTTATTATTTAATATGGCTTACTGTTGGAATATCGGCAAAATAAGCCGCTCGGACACAATGCCCTATCTTTATGCCTGAAACAAAAAGCATTCTGAAGCAGACAGGTTACCACTCTTTGCCCATTTCGCTTAGGAAAGGACGTTATGTTCAAAAAAACATATCTTGAAAACGGCATGCCTGTGGTTATGGAGCAGATTAAGAATGTCCGCTCTGTTGCTTTAGGCATATGGGTCAGGGTTGGTTCAAGAAACGAGCCGGCTGAAAAGAACGGCATATCTCATTTCCTCGAACATATGTTCTTCAAAGGAACACAGAAACGTTCTGCAAAGGATATAGCTGTTGACACTGATTCTATCGGCGGAGACCTCAATGCGTTCACATCAAGGGAGAGCACGACATTCTATATTAAGGTGCTGGACGAATACTTCGAAAAAGGCAATGAGCTTCTGGCCGATATATTCCTGCATTCTGCATTTCCTGAAAACGACGTGGAGAAGGAAAAGGGGATTATCAAGGAAGAGATAAAGATGGTCGAGGATACTCCTGACGATTATATCCATGACCTCTTCAATCTTGATATATGGGGTGATGAAGGCATAGGACAGGGTGTTCTCGGGAAAAGGAGTACGATTAAAACATTCAAAAGAGAAGACCTCTTAAGCCATATAAAGAAATATTACGGCACAAAAGATACGGTAATCGCCTGCGCTGGAAATTTCGAGTTCGATAAGCTTATTGATATGCTGAACCATAACTTCGGCTCTCTGAGGAGAGGTTCGGAGCCCGAGAAAGGAAAGTCGCCTGTATTTAATAACAGGTTAACAGTCCACAACAAGGAACTTTCAGAAGCTCATCTGTGCATCGGGGTAGAGGGGTTGCCCCAGGCAAGCGACGAAAGGTATGTGCTTTTTCTCCTTAATACAATCCTGGGCGCCGGCGTGAGTTCGAGGCTCTTTCAGGAGATAAGGGAGAAAAGAGGGCTTGCATATTCGATATATTCATACATATCTGCATATCTCGACACAGGCCTCTGGGCTGTCTACGCAGGCACAGGCAGGAAGAGGGTTGCTCAGGTGATGGAACTTATCGTTAAGGAGATGGGGGAACTGGCTGACAATATGACAGAGGCCGAGCTTGAACGGGCCAAGGCGCAGCTTAAGGGCAATCTCATCCTCGGCCTTGAATCAACGTCCAGCAGGATGCAGAATATAGCAAGGCAGGAAATATACTACGGAAAATATTTTTCTCCTTCTGAGTTGATAAAGGATATAGATGCAGTAGATTTAAAGCGTGTGAAGGAACTCTCGAAAAGGCTTATGTCCAAAAACGCCTTTGCTGTTACAGTCTTTGGCCCTGTGAGCGAGGGGGATATTAAGGGGATAACGGGGTAACGTATTTGCATTTCAGGTTGGTAGCCTTCTAACTCCCCTCCTTGGTTAAGGAGGGGAACAAGGGGTGGTTTGATTAGAATGAATCTCCTTTCCCCACTTACCACCCTGTCCTTCGGACACCCCTCCTAAAATAGGAGGGGAGCTATAAGAAGCTTTTACTTTGCCCGCTTACTTTGAGAAAGAACCAGATTAATGTCGTCATGACCTATACACACCCTTGATTTTATAATGTAAAGTAGCTACAATAGCTACATAATAATCAAGGAGGTGAAGTATGCATCAGGTAGGAATAAAAGAGCTAAAAAACAGACTGACGTATTATCTTGGTCTCACCAAAAAAGGCGACAGTATAGTGGTTACGGACAGAGGGATGCCTGTGGCCGTGCTGCACAACCTTGATGCAGTTGAAGAAAACGCCGGCATAGAAGAAAGACTCGCGAGCCTGGCAAAACAGGGAAAGATAAGACTGCCCTTAATAAATGCCAGATTGAAACCGTTTAAGCCAATAAAAGTTAAGGGGAAACCGGTGTCTGAGACCATTATCGAGGAAAGAAGATGATATATTTTGACACGAGCGCATTAGCCAAGAAATATATCATTGAGGCCGGTTCCGAAGGAATCGCCAGGCTTATGACCGGAAAAGCCATTATGGCAACGTCCAAATTAACCTACCCCGAAATGCTGTCTGCGCTTACAAGACGCAGCAGAGAAGGTGATATACCGCATTCGAAATTAAAAGAGTTGCTGACTGAATTTGAGACTGACTGGAAGTGCCTTCTCATCATTGATTTTCAGGATGAACTTCTTGTCAGTATAAAGAGACTGATAGAAAAATATTATCTCAGGGCCGCAGACAGCATCCATCTCGCCTCTGCATTGTGGCTGAAACACTCAATAAAGGAAAACATTACTTTTGCGGCATCTGATACAAATCTCCTGAACGCAGCAAGGGCTGAAAAGTTATCCGTATTTAATCCGCAGGACTCCTGATTCATAGCGTATTTGTCAGTAAAAATTTGCTTGACAGTGCCGTGTCCCTCTTTTGTTTCCCTTCGCTGTCACAGTCCTCGGCCCTCTGAATGAGGGGGATATAAAGGGGGTAGTGGGGTAACACGCGCGTGACGCGCCGCCTTCTGGCGCGTCGCTGTCGAGGCGCTGGTTGTTGCTCGATATGCTTCTCTACTTTGACTTTACACTCAAGTCTGTTTTGTAAAGCCTTATTGCTTCTGAAATTGTTTTAACATTAATGAGATCTAGCGTTTTGTAGCCATCTGGCTTGCGGAAATAAATCATCATGGTTTGCGGTTTAGCTATCTTTTGCCCCGTTGTATCAGCTACGATGATGCTTATGTGAAGGTAATATCCATTTTGTTGGGGAATTATGGATTCTACACAAGCTGGAGCCGTTCTTCCATCGCCACCTTCTCCACAGTCATTTACTTCCCACGTGGCTTTTCCGCCACACGTAAATGTATTTTCTAACCACTGAGGAATAACTATATCGGGTAGTCCTTTCTCCAAGACCCCTGCTTTCGTTTTTTTAACGATATTTATATAGTCTGAATCCTGAATTTGGGCGATTGAATCTTCTTTATTAATGCATTTGCAGCCACCAAGTTTTTTACAGAAGTCCTTATATTGTTGATATGCTTGAAACCCATCGACTGCAGGCTCGGTATATACTATCGCTTCTTTTTCGACATCGAATATAACATCATCAATGGCAATTCTGCCCCACCATATTCTAATGAAAAGCAGTTTTTCATTTATCCATTTGATGTCAGAAACACCAAATACGTCCGTAATTTTAATTACTGTAAGGTGATCTTTCTCGGCATAAATTGATATGGTTACGTCAGGTCTGAACCCTTCGTTTTTGTAAGAGTAACCCTTATTGGGAGAAACATTTTCGAACTTGACAGGCTTTTCAATTTTAACTTTTTCGATTTTGAAATTTTGTGGTAGTTTCTTCCAGTTGTCTATATTGTGCACTATGCGTGCCTCGGACCAACAATCTGGCGGTAACCCCGGCCAATTTGTGGTAGCGGCCAAGACCACATCAGATATCGAAAGAAATGTCATAAAAAGATAAAGTGTTTTGAACATATCACTTCCTGATAACGGTTCAAGCGTCAGCCGGTTTTTCGGCTCAACGCGGTGGGTAGCGGTTGCCTCTCATTTAACACCATCACATCCACCCTTCACTTCAGGTTCATTTCGAAAATGTTGATACTTATTGCTGACCCACCGCCATACCGGATGACAGAATCCCGGACCCCCAAATTTAAGGTCTGGAAACCCTTTGTTCTTTGTCGATAGTTTCTCATACTCGATTGCAGGAAAGCCGAGGTTGTCGATGTATTTTCCCGATGTTCCTTTGATGAGAAGAGAGACCGTTGCACCGGCCTGTCCAGAAGTACATGTATTCCCCCATGTGACGAATACTTCCTCGATGCCATCTCCGTTCAAATCGTCGATTTTGACATTTGGAGACACATCGGCCCCACAAGTCTCATCAGTTATAAACTTCTTGTCCTTTGATAAATGAAAACCGAGCACCTTAAATATTTGCTGTTTCTCTGTTGTTGTCAGCTTGGAGGTTGTTCCTTGGAATAGCAGTTCGTATCCCTCGGTGGCCATCGCTGAACTGCTGAATATTGCCACCACAGCGAGTATGGTAAAAATCATTATGTGTTTAATCATTTTCTTCTCCGCTAACCGCCTCGACCCGAATGGTTATTCTTTTCTGCGTAACCTATAGTTTGCCCCAAAAGAACGAGTCCTTACGACTCACGATATCAAGTGTATACAGACGCTCTTCATCTTTTGGTCCATTTGACAAAGAGTTAAGCTCCACAATATTCTGGCCAAAATCGAATGCCAATATAGTTATCTTCTTGTATGCTCGTGTGGAATATTTGTCAGCTTGAATACCAGCACATTTCTGTTTACTTGATAGATCGGCGAGAACCCTTCTTAGTGTGGTAAATAGTACGACGGTGTTCCGGCTACCGTAAGAGTGATTGCGTATGGTAATAGGCCCATTATCTAAGACCCCAATAACGACTTCATGAGGTGAATCGCCTGTTTGTCTTAGAATAATGGATTTCTTATCAGTTTCACATCTGATAACGCCTTTCCCGATCTTGTTTATTTCGGAATATAGCGCCTCGATTGCCTTGATTGTTGCATAATCATGTTTCTGAATGATTTGAGGATATGTTTGGTCAGAAATGATTTGGTCAGAAGGTCGATATATGTCTTTCAAGTTCGCCGACATCGAACTTGTTGCGATTGTCGATACGAAAGCGAGTGCAATTATGAACCTCCTCAGCAGCATATTATCTGCCTTCTCCTTTGCCGATAACGCGAAAGCTCATGGGGAGTGGGGCCGTATCCCGCGATTCCATGAAGTGCTTCGTTAAGCTGAAAAATGTCTTTAATCTTCATTTTTTCAACCTGGACTTTAAAACAGCCTTATAAGGTAGCAACTCACCTTCTGTTGGCTCATACCATTGAATTTGTTTTGTTGTGCGATTTACTCTGAAGCGATCTACTACCGGTGCCGTATTAGGATCGCCGGGACACCTACCTCCGTGTTTTTCTCGAATTGCAAAATCGAAATAGTCCTTATTTTTTTCCTCAATAATGAAAGAAAGACAAGACATTGTGGTCCAACTGTTGTAAAGTTTATCTTTCTGAATTCTCAACTGCAAAATATTTAAAGCTTGCTCTTCAATAAGTTGGTTTCCGGCAGTCGCATCGGAATTAGGGCAAATAATACAGAGTGAAAAGCACAGAACAAAACATAATAAGTATATCCTCATAGTATTTGCCTCTTTTATGCTTAACACTGTTATTAAGCGACAGAACAAGTGTAGCAAAAATAAGCTTTTTTGTGAAATAAAATTGCCATAACCACTAAACCTGACCAATCCACTCAACTAAATACTTGACAAGGTTAGTAGGGTATTTTAAAATTATCCTATGCTGAGGTTATCTACAAAAGGGCAGTATGGCGTGCGGGCCATGTTCGAAATAGCCAATGGCTATCCTGATAAGCCGGTTACCATAAAAGAGATATCGGAAAAACAGGCTGTTTCCGTTGCTTACCTCGAACAGATACTCAATAAGCTCAGGAACGGAGGGCTTATAAAAAGCATTAAGGGGCCGGGCGGCGGCTACCTGCTGAATAAAAAACCCGAGAAAATAAGTATCAGTGCAATTCTTAAGGAGCTCGAAGGGCCTGTTGCCATCACATCCTGTCTGGACCCTAAGGAGGGCTGTGTCAGGGTGGACGGGTGTGTTACTTATATGCTCTGGAAATCTCTCGGAGAAAAGATAGAGGGGTTTCTGGATACGGTCTCTCTGAAGGACTTGATTACAGGCGCCCTTTTAGAAAGAACGGCCGGGAAAATTAAGAAAAAGGCCTGATAATTTAAAATGAAATTTGTAGAAGATTTGAAGGCAGATGTAACAACTGATATAGTTTATATGATGTGCCCGATGCATCTGCTGAAACTGGAAGAGAAGATACGCGAACTTGATGATGGGCAGATACTGGAAATCATGACAGACTATGACGGAGCGCTTGAAGATATTCCGGGCTGGTGTGAAAAGACAGGCAATGAATTTTTAGGGATTAAGGAAACCGAAGATTTTTATAAATTTTATATAAGAAAGAAGGTGCGTAAGCAATGAGGAAGTGTTATTTCGACCATGTAGCAACGAATCCTCTGGATTCCCGCGTACTTGACGAAATGATGCCTTATTTCAAAGAGGAATTCGGCAATCCTTTGAGCATGTATGAACTAGGTTCCAAGGCAAAGGAGGCAATAGATAATGCAAGAGGGCAGGTTGCATCATTAATTGGTTCAAAGGCGTCAGAGATAGTTTTTACTGCAAGCGGCGCTGAGGCAAATAATTTTGCATTGCGGGGCATTGCGCTTGCAAGGCAGAATGAAGGAAAACACGCGATCGTATCAAAGATGGAGCACCATTCAATATTGAATTCCGCAAGGTTTCTTGAGAAGATGGGATTCGTGGTCACTTACCTTCCGGTTGATAAACACGGCGTTGTTGACCCTGATACTGTGAAAAAGGCGATAATAAAAGAGACGACACTGATATCCGTGACTCATGCAAGCAGCGAGGTAGGGACCATAGAGCCGATAAAAGAGATAGCTGCTATTGCCAGGGAGAAAAAGATAATCTTTCATACGGATGCAGTAGCAACAGCAGGAAACATACCCATTGATATAAAAGACCTCGGGGTGGACCTTCTGAGCATGGCAGCACATCAGTTCTACGGGCCGAAGGGCGCCGGAGCGCTTTATGTAAGGGAAGGGCTGAGAATAGTCCCTCTGATATATGGCGGAATACAGGAAAATGGAAGAAGGGCGGGCACAGAGAACGTACCTGCTATTGCCGGTATGGGCAAGGCAGCTGAACTTGCCGTGAATGAGATGAATTCCCGGATAGAGCATGGCAGAAGATTAAGAGACAAACTTTTGAAAATTAAATCAAGCGCTGAAAATGTTCATCTTACAGGCCATCCTGAAAACAGGCTTCCTGGCCATGCAAGTTTTTGTGTTGAATTTATAGAAGGTGAGGCAATGCTTCTTTTGCTGTCAGCCAAGGGTGTGTATGCCGCCAGTGGTTCTGCATGTTCATCAAAGGCATTGAAGGCATCGCCTGTCCTGCTGTCAATGGGCATACCTTCCGGCCTTGCGCAGGGCTCGATAGTCTTTACGCTCGGCAAAGATAACACGGACGATGATATAGAATACCTGCTTGCCGAATTCCCGCAGGTGATAAAAAGGCTGAGAGAAATTTCCCCCTACGGAAAGGGCTGGGGGATAGAAGGAGAAGGTGGACAATGTACAGTGCAAAAGTAATGGACCATTTTTCAAACCCGAGGAATGTGGGTGATATGCCTGATGCCGATGGTGTTGGCACAGAGGGGAATCCTACCTGCGGGGATGTGATGCAGATTTTTATAAAGGTCAAGGACGGGAAGATAGTTGATGCAAAGTTTAAGACATTCGGGTGTGGCGCAGCTATTGCCGTAAGCAGCATGATTACAGAGCTGGTTAAGGGCAAGACTCTCGAAGAGGCATTGGCTATATCAAAGGAAACAGTGGCAAATGAATTGGGGGGGCTGCCCGCCCAGAAGATGCATTGCTCAAACCTTGGCGCAGATGCACTCAAAAAGGCTATTGAAGATTATAGAAGCAAGAACAAAACATAGACTGAACTGCGTAAGCGGTGCAGGAATTGTTGAGACCCTGATAGTTATCATAGTCATCAGTATTTTGGCAGTTGTGGTCATTGACAGGTATGATAGCATTGTCCGGGAGGCAAAAAAGGTTGCGCTCAGGGCAGAACTGAATAACCTCAGGCAAGCTATCCAGCTTTTTAAAATAACAAAAGGCAGATACCCTGAAAGTCTTAAAGAGCTTATTACAGAACATATTGTTGCGCCATATAAAGATACACTGATCAGCGCCAGGTATCTGGAGCCTTATTCTGTTGATAAGGATTTGAATGTGCTGGACCCCTTTGATTTGCCTATTGCCTACGACCATTTGACCGGCAAGGTCCGGTCTCAGAAAAAAGGTTTTGAGGACTGGTGAAGCTCCACTCTGTTAAAAAACTCCATCGGGCTTTCCGGCGGGGTTTACAAATCTAATTTTAGACTGTTAATATATCAGGGTTTTAGGAGAGGTGGCCGAGTAGGTCGAAGGCAGCCGCCTGCTAAGCGGTTGTGGGGGTAAAACTTCACCCAGGGTTCGAATCCCTGCCTCTCCGCCAGTGAACAGAAGTGAAAAGTTAGAAGTAAATTGCAACTTTTAACTTATAACTATATAATTTTTTTAAAGGAGGTTCTAAATGAACAAAAAGCTTATGGCAGTAGCGCTCAGTGTTTTGCTTGTGGGTTCTTTTGCCTGCAAGAAAAAAGAACAGCAGCCTCTTCCGCAGACACCGGGTACACCTGGGATGGGGGCACTTCCTCCGGGACATCCTCAGCAAGGACAGGGAAACCAGGGCATAACTATGCCCAAGGGCGATCTCCAGGTTGTTGTCCCAGCTAATGTAAAGGGTAAATGGGGCGCTGTTAAGATTGTTGTTGAGGACAAGGCAACGAAAAAAGCGCAGGAATTCACTGTTAAACTTAACAGCGATCTGCAGATTCCAAATTCTAACCTGAAAGTAGTTGTAGGAGAGTTTCTGCCTGATTTCAAGATGGATGTCGGCACAATAACTTCGATATCAAATGAGCCAAATAATCCGGCAGTTAGCATTAAGGTATTTGAAGGCGGCAAGGAAGTATTTAAGGGATGGCTCTACGCAAAGTTCCCTGCGATTCATCCGTTTGAGCATCCTAAAGTCGGCCTGGGCCTTAAAGAAGGAATTAAGAAGGGATAGCGCGCCCTTAGCTCAGCTGGATAGAGCGTCGGACTACGAATCCGCAGGCCGGGGGTTCGAATCCCTCAGGGCGCGCCAGTATAAGGCGCCTGGAGGAGTAGCTGAATGCTCCTGAAGGATTGGGCTATTTATTCTAGGATTGGTTTTGAAAAAGGGTTTGTCCCGAAAGCCTTCGGGATGAACCCTTTTTTGTTTATTTTTGATGGCAGCCTGTGACCTGACAATTGCTTTTTCAGGGATTAATATTTAAAATTGAATCAGGAGATTTTAAATGAAGAAGAATTGCTGGGAAGTTAAGAAGTGCGGGAGGGAACCGGGGGGAGTTAATGTAAAAGAGCTGGGGGTGTGTCCTGCAGCCACTGAGGACAGGCTTGATGGCGTTCACGAAGGCAAAAACGCAGGGAGGGCATGCTGGGTAGTAGCCGGCACATTCTGTAAAGGTGAAGTTCAGGGATTTTTTGCCAAGAAGTATAAGGATTGCGAGAAGTGTGATTTTTATCAAATGGTCAGGAAAGAGGAAGGCTCAAAGTTTACATTCTCATATGTTCTTTTAAATATGATAGGCTGGAAAGAAAAAAGCGCTTAAATGACCGGGCTATAGGTTTGGGTTGGTTTTTAAAAGGGGTTTGTCCCGAAAGCCTTCGGGATAAACCTTTTTTTGTTAGGCTTGATATGCTGTTATCAGTCTGTGGAGGAGAAGAATGGTCAGGGTGACTTTTTATCTTAAGGAAGGGTGCTGGATTTGCGATGCTACGCAGGAAATGGTAAACGGGCTTACGGTAAAGTATGACCTTAAGGTTACAAAGGTTCATATTGACTCAAGCGATGAGTTGTATGAGATGTACAGGTTTGATATCCCTGTGCTTGAGTTCAGGGACGGCTCGACACTTCACGGCCATATCAGGAAAAAAGATTTAGTGAAGAAAATTGAAGAAAATAAGGAGTGATAAAAGCTGATTATAATATGGATATAAAAGGACAGGATATATATTTCATGAAACTGGCGCTTGAGGAGGCCGGCATTGCTTTTTCAGAGGGAGAGGTTCCCGTAGGAGCAATTCTTGTAAGCGAGGGGAATATTATTTCAAAGGCCCATAACACGCGTGAGGCATCAAAAGACCCGACTGCACACGCAGAGATACTTGCAATACGAAAAGGAGTAGAAAAGAGCGACAGCTGGCGGTTAAGCAATGCCATGCTTTATGTAACAAAAGAGCCCTGCATCATGTGTGCAGGTGCGATGGTTAATGCAAGAATTAAGAGGCTTGTTTACGGTTGTAAAGATGAAAAAGGCGGCGCAGCCAGGAGCCTGTATCATCTTCTTTCGGATAAGAGGCTTAATCATCAGGTGGAGATAGTCTCAGGTTTTCTTGAGGATGAATGCGCAGGGATATTGAAAAGGTTTTTTCAGGAGAGAAGATAGTTTTAGAAGAGATGCATATAGTATTCTCGCTCTATGCCTGTATTTTATCTGTATTCCTTAATTTATTGTCTTGTTGTAAACTAAAAACTGTTCACTATCCGCTTTAAGCTGACTGCTGACTGCTGATAGCTTTGATTTGGAGGGGTGCCAGAGCGGTTGAATGGGACGGTCTCGAAAATCGTTGTGGGGGCAACTCCACCCAGGGTTCGAATCCCTGCCCCTCCGCCAGAATAAAGTTAGAAGTGAAAAGTTAAATGAAGAAAAGTTTTAAAACTCTTAACTCATAATTTTTAACTCTTAACTTCATAGAGGAGGAATGATGGACATTAATATAAAGAAGGTACTTATCCCTGCAATTATAGCCCTGTCGTCCGTATCCGTATTACTCATAATCAGGGGTATTAGCTTCAGATTGCTCCACAGATGGGCTGAAAAGACGGCGACGAAGCTTGACGACATAATAATCATGGTGCTTAAAACGCCGTCTGTTTACTGGTGCGTTGCCATAGGGCTTTATACAGGGATTGCAATTTCGGAACTCCCTGAAAGATACGTCTTTTATCTAAGCAGGACGATTAATGTGATTGTAATATTATCCATTACCATTGCAGCGGCAAACCTTGCGGGTAAGATATTCAGAAATTATGTCCAGAAATCCAATCTTCCTATTCCAACAACAGGCCTTGCATACGGGATATTAAAGGGGACAATACTGGCCCTGGGGTTCTTGATAATACTGAGTTTTCTCGGGATTTCCATAACGCCCTTAATTACAGCATTAGGTGTTGGAGGCCTTGCAGTTGCGCTTGCGCTTCAGGATACCCTTGCAAACCTTTTTGCCGGGATGCATATCCTTGTGGAGAAATCCATCAGGGTAGGCGATTTTATCAAACTCGAAACAGGGCAGGAGGGCTATGTTGAAGACATAACCTGGAGGACAACAAGGATAAAGATGCTTCCAAATAATATGGTCGTGATTCCAAATAATAAGCTTGCACAGAGCATCGTCACAAATTATTATCTGCCTGAAAAAAGGATGTCTCTGTCTATCCCAGTCTCTGTCAGTTATAATTCTGATATAGATAAACTTGAAAGAATCCTCACCGAAGAGGCAAAGAAGGCGGTTGAAGAAATTTCAGGACTTCTTGGGGAGCCTGAGCCTGCTGTAAGGTTTATCCCCGGATTTGGCGAAAGCTCCCTTGATTTTACCCTGGTATGTCATGTGCGGGAATTTACAGACCAGTTTCCTGTTCAGCATGAACTGAGAAAGAGGCTATTTAAGAGATTTAAAGAAGAAGGCATTGAAATTCCATTCCCTCAAAGGACTGTGTACCTGAGAGAAGATAAGAACTGGAAGCCGTAATATTTACACTGGTTGTTTTTTAAATTCACTCAGATATCCAGACAGGGATTGACATAAATTTCAGGTTTCCGATAATTTATTTAGCAGAGAGGAGTAGCTTGGGGAAGTGGGTATCGTCAATATGGCTGAAGGCCTGATACCACTGGTCAGATAAACCTGGTATAAGCAGTACCTTTATCACGATTAAATATAATGTTGTGGTAGGGGTTTTTTTATGGAGGGAGTCTTAGATGGAAAATTTATTGCGTAAAAGCAAGCATTTGATATTGATTGCAGTTGTCGCTTTATTTATTGCATCTGCAGCCGCATTTTTGTGGGGAGCGGCAAAGGTTCTTTTCCTTATAATAAATCTTGTTAAAACTTACGGCAAAGATCCATTATCTGCAATAGCTTTCATAGAGGTTATGGATACGTTTCTTATAGCTGCTGCCCTTCTCATATTTGCGGTCGGCATATATGAACTTTCCATAGAAGCTGTAAGTCTTCCTGAATGGCTTGTAATTAATGATCTCCGGGACCTTAAGGCAAAGCTCAGCAGTATTGCAATACTTATTATGGTTTTTACATTTATAAGACATCTTGTAGAATGGAGAGACCCTCAGGGAACTTATTACTTTGGCATTGCAGTGGCATTGGTTTCAGCATCGCTTGCAGCGTTCAACCATTTTGACCGAAAAAGCTGAAAGGCGTAGGAGCTTTACCAGTGAGAATATCAGGTGGAGTAAGCAAGGCCAACTATTGTTAAGGAAAGAGATTATGCTCTGGCATCAGAAAAAAATAGAGGATATATTGGAGCAACTGGTATCTTCTTCGGTAGGGCTTTCATCCGAAGATGCGCTGAGACGACTCAAGGAATACGGCCCCAATGAATTAAAAGAGAAGAAAAAGAGGCCTGCGCTTATGATGTTCCTTGACCAATTCAGGGACTTCATGATTCTGGTCCTTATTGCTGCTGCAGTCATATCAGGGATTATCGGCGAGCTCTCAGACACTATTGCGATAGTTGTGATTGTTGTCATTAATGCCGCCATTGGATTTATTCAGGAATACAGGGCTGAAAAGGCAATGGCTGCGCTCAGGAAGATGTCTACACCAGTTGCAACAGTCCTCAGGGACGGAGTCCATACAAACATCTCAGCATCAAAGATTGTGCCGGGAGATATCGTGCTGCTTGATGCAGGAAAGTTTGTGCCGGCAGATATGAGGGTGTTGGAGACAACACAGCTAAAGATAGAAGAGGCAGCGCTTACAGGAGAATCGGTCCCTGTTGAAAAGCATATCAGGCCGCTCGATGACGGGATGCTCTCGCTTGGTGACAGAAAGAACATGGCATATAAGGGTACGATGGTTTCTTATGGAAGGGGAAGCGGAATTGTTGTAAACACCGGCATGAATACCGAGCTTGGGAAGATTGCCACCATGCTTCAGGAAGAGGAGGAGGTAAAGACACCGCTTCAAAAAAGACTTTCGGGCTTTGGCCAGAAACTTGCGCTTGCTGTTCTCGGCATATGTGCCATTGTTTTCGGAGTTGGAATAATAAGAGGGGAACAGCCTTTGTTAATGTTTCTTACGGCTATTTCTCTGGCGGTTGCAGCAATACCTGAGGCGCTTCCTGCCGTGGTAACCATCTCCCTTGCCCTCGGCGCTAAAAAATTGGTTAAGCAGAATGCATTAATAAGAAAACTTCCCGCTGTTGAGACCCTCGGCTCGGTCACATATATATGTTCTGACAAGACAGGCACACTGACGCAGAACAGGATGAGCGTGGAGGAAATATATGTGGACGGGACAATGATTAAGGACTTAAGGGGTCAAGGGGTCAAGGGGTCAAGGGAAAAAATAAATCAATTTTCTGAACCCTCGAACCCTCGAACCCTCGAACCCTTGCTTTTTACTGCCCTTGCCCTGAACAATGACGCACAGATTGATAAGGGCGGAAATATTATTGGAGACCCGACAGAAATCGCCCTTTTCGCAATAGCAAGAGAGTATGGATTCAATAAATCCGAGCTTGAAATAAATTTACCCCGTGTCTCTGAGATTCCGTTCGATTCCGAAAGAAAGTGCATGACGACATTTCATAAGACATCAGGGGTCAGGGATTTGGGTTTAGGGGTTAGTGCAAAAAACCAATCCCAAACCCCTATTCCCCAGCCCCTCGTAGCGTTCACCAAAGGCGCAATCGAGGTTCTGATAGATAAATCGGAGAGCATATTAAAAAACGGCGGGATTGCAATGCTTGACAGGGAAGAGATTCACAAGGTTAATGAGAGGATGGCTGCTGACGGGCTCAGGGTTCTCGGCATTGCAATGAGAGGCTGGGATGAGCTTCCATCAGAGATGTCTCATGAGAATGTGGAGAAAGGACTCACAATCATTGGTCTTGCCGGGATAATGGACCCTCCAAGGGAAGAGGCAAAGGAAGCTGTCTTAATGTGCAGGAGAGCAGGAATAGTGCCGGTGATGATTACAGGCGACCATCCCATCACTGCATGGGCTGTTGCAAGAAGGGTAGGCATTATCGCGGATGATGACATACATTTCAATACGATAACAGGAAAGGAACTCGAAAAATTATCTTTCAGGGAATTTGAAGACAGGGTTGAAAATATAAAAGTATATGCACGCGTGGCGCCTGAGCAGAAGCTTAAGATTGTGAAGGCCTTGCAGGATAAGGGGCAGTTCATTGCCATGACAGGGGATGGAGTGAATGATGCCCCTGCATTAAAAAGAGCAGACATAGGCATTGCCATGGGAATCACAGGAACAGATGTGGCAAAAGAGGCAAGCCATATGATACTTCTCGATGATAATTTTGCAACGATTGTGAGGGCAATCAAAGAGGGAAGGAAGATATATGACAACATCAGGAAATTCATTAAATATCTGCTTACCACCAATTCCGGCGAGATATGGACTCTGTTCCTGGCTCCTTTAATCGGGCTTCCGATTCCTTTGCTTCCAATCCATATCCTCTGGATAAATCTGATGACAGACGGCCTGCCTGCACTTGCGCTTTCTGTTGAGCCTGCTGAATCAGATGTGATGAAAAGGCCTCCCCGGAATCCCAAAGAAAGCGTGTTTGCCCATGGATTGGGTTATCACGCAATATGGGTTGGGCTTTTAATGGCAGGTATAGTTTTGTTTGTTCAGTCATGGGCTATTAAGACAGGAAATTCGCATTGGCAGACAATGGTATTTACAGTTTTGTGCCTTACACAGCTTGGCCATGTGCTTGCAATAAGGTCAGAAAAAGAATCACTCTTTAAAATAGGACTATTCTCTAACAGGCCTCTGTTGGGTGCTGTGCTGATAAGTTTTGGTTTCCAGATGGCAACGATTTATATGCCTTATTTGAACCCAATATTCAAAACCCAGCCCCTGAGTTTCAGAGAATTGGTCATTACGCTTGCCGTGTCGTCTGTGGTATTCTTTGCAGTGGAGGGGGAGAAGTTCTTCAGGCGAAAATTCATGAAGGCTTAGATATCTTTTGGAATGCCTTGCAAGCAAGGAGGGGTAACATGCCTGCTAAGTTCAAAATCTTAATTTTATTTTTTGCGATTTTTCTCGCCTCGTGTGCGAGCTGGGGCACGGCAACAACAGTACCCGACATCTATCTGACACAAAGCGATATCACGATGGAACTGAAGAAAGAGGCATTCGCCGTAACGGCAATGGCGGTTTCGAATGATGGAAAATATCTCGTGACAGGTGATAATGGAGGCTCAACCGGAGGAAACGGAACTCCATGGCTCAGGCTCTGGGATCTGACTGAAATGAAACAGCTCTTAAATATGAGAGATTTATCCGGGACTGTGAATGGAATCGATATTTCTCCTGACGGCAGATATGCCATAACAGGCGGAGCAGCCTATCCGGACCATTCCGATAACCCCCAATATCCCCTCAGCATATTCGATCTAAGCACGGGAAAATTGTTCAAGACCTTTGATAGCTCTCAGGCCGGCCACCAGGTCGTTAGTACGAGTTTCTCCAGGGATGGCAGATACTTTCTTATCACTACTCTGGATGACAAAACACAAATGACCAGTATACGCATTTTTGACGCAAAAACGTGGAGTTTGGTCAAGACCCTTCCTTATCCCAAAGAGCCAGGATACGTCCAGTTCACTCTTGCGACCTTCTCTCCTGATGGGAAATATATCCTTTCCGGAGGGGCAGCTTCGGTTGTCCGTTTGTGGGATGTTGAGACCGGAAGGGAGATCAAGACATTCACCGGACATAAACAAAGCCATTGGGGCGGTATGATCTCGCTCGCATTTTCTTCCGATGGGAGATATGCGCTGACAGGCAGTTTTTACGACGAATTTGTGAGGCTCTGGGACATAGAAAAGGGCCTTGAAGCCAGGCGTTTTTTCTCAACTCGGGATACAGATCCCTGGTATAAGGCCAATGTTTTTGGTGTCGCTGTTTCTCCTGACTGGAAATCCGCCTTGATATTTAGTCGTGATTCAAAACTCTACGATATCGGGTCAGGAAGGCTGGTCGCAAACTTCAGACATTTCTGGAAAGGACTGAAAACCATGACTGGAGGTCAGCGTGCATCATGGCCTATTTCAGCCATGTATCATCCGAACGGGCAATATATTTTTATGACAATGACTGACGCTGCTGTAAGGATTTATGATGCGAAAACAGGGGATGAGGTAGCGGTTCTTATAGGCTTTGTGGACGGGGAATGGATCGTTATCACCTCAGAAGGCTACTATAACTCCTCTGAAAAGGGAGCACAATATCTCAGTGTTAAAGTAGGTGAAACCTCATACAGTGTAGATAGCTTCTACGACGTCTTCTACCGTCCCGATATAGTAGCGGCTAAACTAAGAGGAGAAGATATTAAGGACTTAATCACAATTACAATGAAAGACGCGATAAAAAGCCCTCCTCCTGTTGTAGAGATAAGCCCGATAGCAGCATCTCCAGCATCTCCAAAGGCAAAGGTTTGCTATAACGTCAAAAGCATCGGCGGAGGGATAGGAGAAGTAAGATTATTCCATAACGGCAAACTCATAGAATCAGACGGATACTATAAAGACATTGCGAAAACAACTTCAGACAAAACCCAGTTAATCGCCATGACCAGCAAGGCAATCTACGAAGACATGAGAAGCGTGAAGATAAAAGAAAAAGGAATAGAGACAGGAACAACCACAACCAAATCAAAAGGAGAAGTCTTTAATGACTGTAAGGAAATAGATGCAATATCAGGAGAAAACGAGATAAGCATAACAGCATTTAACAAAGACAACACAGTCCAGAGCTACATGCAGACAGCCAAATTCACCTCAACAGTAAAACAGGAAGAACCGCATCTCTACATCCTTTCGATAGGGATAGACCAATACAAAGACAATACGAGTAATCTCAAATACGCAGTAAAAGACTCAAAAGACATTGAAGAAAGAATAATGAGGCAGGCGGCCACACTATACAAACCACAGAATATTCATTATGAACTCCTTGCGGACAGCAACGCCATAAAAACAAACATAACCACCAAGATAAATGAACTCTCAAAGACAATCAAACCAACAGACACCTTCATACTCTTCGTGGCAGGACATGGAGTGCTATTACAAAACCTGTACTACGTGCTCACGTCTGACTATGACGGGAAGGTAAGCGAGCAGAGCATGATAAGCTCAAACGAGATAGTAGAGATGTCCAAGAAGATAAAATCCTTAAGCCAGCTATTTATCTTCGACACCTGTCATGCAGGGGGAGTTGATTACATTGTAAGCGGCTTATACGATGCAAGGATGTCAGTACTTGCAAAAAAGATGGGACTGCACATATACGCATCAGCAAGCTCAAAAGAGGCTGCAATGGATGGTTATCAGGGGAACGGACTATTCACATACACGTTGCTTGATGGATTAAACAACAACCGGAATGCAGACAAGAACAAAGATAATGCCGTAAGCTTAACTGAGCTTGGGGAATACTCAAAACAGACAACAACAGAGATATCAAAGAAGATAGGACATCAGCAGACGCCGTTGATAATAAATTTTGGAAAGGATAATCCTGTATATAATTTAAGGTAAAATAGATATGCGATAAAGTTTTTCAGGAGGAAGAAATGGCGGATGTGATACTGGAGACAAATTTAAAGGATGTAAAATTTCTCAGGCGCGGGAAAGTGCGTGATGTCTATGAGATAGATGATTACCTTCTGATAATTGCAACTGACAGGGTCTCTGCCTTCGATGTGGTATTGCCGAACGGGATTGCAGGAAAGGGCAGGGTCTTAACACAGATATCGCTTTACTGGTTCAATCAGATGAGGGATATAATCGAAAACCATATAGTGGCAACTGAGGTGAAAGATTATCCGTCAGCGCTCCATAAATATAAAGATATTTTAGAAGGCAGGAGCATGTTGGTAAAAAAGGCAGAGCCGATGCCTGTTGAATGCGTTGTGAGGGGATATCTTTCAGGTTCGGGATGGAAGGAATACAAAAAATCAGGCACAGTCTGCGGTATAAAACTTCCCGCAGGGCTTGTTGAGTCATCAAGGCTTGATGAGCCGATATTCACTCCGAGCACTAAAGCAGAGGTCGGGCATGATATAAATATAACTTTTGAAGAAACGAAAAAAATTGTCGGAGATTATGCTGCAAATAAACTCAGGGATTCAAGCCTTAAGATTTATAAAAAGGCAAGAGAGCTTGCTGAGAAGAAGGGGATAATAATAGCTGACACCAAGATGGAATTCGGTCTTTTTAATGATAAGCTTATTCTTATAGATGAAATTCTCACTCCTGATTCATCAAGGTTCTGGTCTGTGAAGGGCTATAAACCCGGCAAAGGCCAGGACAGTTTTGACAAGCAGATTGTCCGCGATTACCTTTTGACCCTTGACTGGAACCAGACATATCCCGGCCCGAAACTTCCGGATGAGATAATTGAAAAGACCGCTGCGAGGTACAGGGAGATATTGGGGATATTGACAGGGTAATAATTTAACTTGATGGTTCTTTGAGCAATCGCCGTCCATGGACTACTGACATTATAATCACTATATTTTTTTCTAACCGATAAAGAATGCGATAATTGCCTGCTAAGGTCTCCCGATACGGCAGATGAGGGAATTCAGGTACACTATGACCTATCAGTGGAAAGTTGGCAAGATTTGAAGCTGTGTTCTGGATAGTTTCAATCTGTATTTGAGCATATCTTCTTGAGTCCTTGGCAATAAATGAATAAATCTCATGCAGGTCATTAAGCGCGCGTATAGTCCACTTTATTTTGTGAACCACTTGGAAGTCTCCTTGATAACCTCCTCTTGTGAAATAAGTCGCCCCTCGCGGACATCTTTCTCGGCAGCTTCAAGTTTTTGCCTTAGATAAAGACGATATATAACCTCATCAATATCCACTTCCTCCGGCAGGTCTTTTATCAAATCAAGGACTTGTTGTTTTGCGATGGTCATAACAACCTCCCTTCTTTGTTAATTATAACACAATGGACATGTCGGCAGTCTACGACTCGTAGAGAAAATTACCAAACTTCCGGATGAAATTATTGAAAAGACAGCAGCAAGGTACAGGAGATATTGAGGATATTGACGGGGTAAGGGGTTGGTTGGCTATCGTTAGCGGTTGATTTTACGTTTGTTGATTATTATGAAATTCATTTTCCTTTGAATCTTGAACGAAGCATGCCGATGTATTTGTTTATCGGGTTGCCTCGTGAAAGAAACGGTACGGGTGGATTTTTCCTTGTGCCGAGTTTTTTTAATTCCCAGAGCAGGTCATGGTTTTTTTTAGCAAAGGTTAATCCATTATTGAACGCCTCGATGGCCTGTTCTTTCTGCCCGCCAGCAAGATATGCCCTTCCAAGATTCAGGTAAAACGTGGCATGAACGGATTTTTCAGTTGCGGCGGCAAGTTTTTCTAAAGCCTTTTGGCATAGTTCTATCCCCTTATCAAATTTTTTTTCAACAACAGCAGTTAAAGAGCCATAATAAGACATAATAAACAGGTCTTCAGGAAATTCCGCAAACCCCTCTTTTAATATCCTTAGCGCTTGTCTGTTGTTACCGCTTCTGAGTAATTTTTTTACGGTATCAAAATATTCTGCCTTTTGCTTTTCTCTTTCAATATTTCCTGTGAACGCTTCTATGGCGCTTTTGTGCTGGGTTTCCATTATGCCATGCAGCTTTTCATTATAACCTTCTGCATTCAGGATATCTGAATAATCGGTCTTTTTCGAATAAACAATTTCGCCTTTATAGTAGATATGCGTTGTGATCTCAGGATTTTTTCTGTCTCCTTGCTCTGTCTGGATGTGATAGGTTTTTCCGTCTGCGGTGATGTTTATATTGAACCCCTCCGGGATATTTACTGTAATGTGAACCTTTTCAGCTTTTTTCGCCATACCTCATAATATTACAAAAAATTATTATTTAATCAAGTTGAAAGCAAAAAAAGTCTTTGTTATAATCTTCCGAATGGAAAGAAAAATAGTATATTTTGAAAAGGCCGGCAGGGAAAACACAGCTGCATGCCTTGATGTTGTCAAACAGGCAATAAAAGAGAGCGGCTACAGGCACCTTGTTGTTGCAACAACAGGAGGAGATAACGGGCTTCTGTTCTCGGAAGCTGTGAAGTCTTCCGGGATTAATCTGGTTGTTGTGACCCACTCTTCGGGCTTTAAAGAAGCCAATACCTTTGAGATGCCTGATAATGTCAGGGAAGAGATAAAGGCGCACGGCGCAAGGATCTATACAGGCACTATACTTACCCATTCATTGGAGGCATCGCTTGCTTCCAAATTCAACGGTATTTATCCTGCAATGATTATTGCGCAGGCCTTAAGAAGGTTTGGCGAGGGAGCAAAGGTATGCTGTGAGATTGTGATGATGGCTGTTGACGCGGGCCTTATTCCTGAAGGAAAAGAAGTCCTTGCAGCTGCAGGCACAGGAAGGGGCGCTGACACAGTGATGGTCATCAGGTCTGCGGCATCAAAGAGGTTCCTTGAGCTTAAGGTTCTTGAGATACTTGCAAAGCCAAGGGCATAATTCCTGCTTGTAAATATCAAGGAATATTTCTTAAAATAATTCATGCACCTGATACTGTTTGATATTGACGGCACATTAATAGATTCGGGAGGGGCAGGCGTCCGCTCTCTCGACCTTGCATTCAGTGAACTGTTTTCCATCAAAGATGCTTTCCATGGTATAAACATGGCAGGCAAGACAGACTCTCAGATAATCAAAGAGGGTTTGATTAAACACGGCATATTAATAAACGGCCATCTCGATGCTGTCACAAGCGCTTACATCAGGCACCTCGGGAGGGAGATTAATAATAAAAAAAGACATATCAATCCAGGAATATATGACGTGTTAAGGGAATTAAGTTTCATGGAGGATGTGAGATTAGGCCTTCTTACAGGCAATCTTGAGGATGGCGCAAGGATAAAGCTTGAGCCCTTCAATATAAACAGATATTTTCCGACAGGCGCATTTGGAAGCGATGACGAAGACAGGGACAATCTTCTGCCAATAGCAATACGGAGGTCTGAGGAATTATACAAGGCAAGAATAAAGTTTTATAACTGTACAGTGGTAGGGGATACCCCGCGTGATATATATTGTTCAAAGCCGTATGGCGCAAAGTCTATTGGCGTTGCTACAGGCCAGTATACCGCAGATGCGCTTAAGAAGGCAGGCGCAGATCATGTTTTCGAGGACCTGTCAGATAATACCAATTTCCTCCAGCTTTTCGCTTCCTAAAATATTTTTTGTCATTCTGGCTTGTCCAGAATCTTTCTTGCGACCCCGAACGAGTCGGAAGAATTCCCGATTCAGCCTTCGTAGCTACTTCGGCGAAGTAGGCCAAGCGGGAATGACAATGGGACAGGAATGCTTATTATGGATATAGGCAAAAAAGCCGCTCAGACACTATCCCCAGCCTGAATATAGATATTTCTTGAATAAATCAGCTAAAATTCCATCAATTAATTTTATTCGGGAGATGAAAATGAATATATCCATAAAAAACATCAGAGAAACAGATTGCATTTGCGATGCCTTGATACTGCCAGTTACAGAAGGAGATTCAAAACTCTATGACAAACTTGGCGTATCAGTTCAACGTCTTGTAAGGAAAGTATTTTCAAAAGAATTCAAAGGCAAACAAAACGAGGTTTTATTGCTCCCCGCACCCAAAGATATTAAACCTGAGAGAATTCTGTTTGTGGGCCTTGGCAAAAAAAATGAAATTTCTGCTGAAAGGATAAGACAGGCCGGCGGAAAGGCAGCGGTTTATCTGCGTGATATGGGGATGAAAAAGGTTGCTTTGTCAACGGGCGGTATAGCATCTCTTAATTTATCTCAGGTGAGTTTTATAGAAGGGGCCTTGCTTGGACTTTATACATTTAAGAAATACAAGGAAGATAAAAACAATAAGGCAATAAACAGAATTACGATACTTTCTAAACCATCTAAAAAGCTGAATAACGAACTTAAAGAGGCTAAAACCGTGGCATCATCAGTTTGTTTTGCAAGGGATTTGATAAGTACTCCATCAAATGACATGACTCCAACACATCTTGCAAAGGCAGCATTATCCCTGAAAAGGAAAAACCTACCGGTAAAAGTATTGGATAGAAAAGATGCCGAAAGGCTGGGGATGGGGGCATACCTTTCTGTTGCCAAAGGTTCTGATGAACCGCCCAAATTTATTGTGCTTGAATATAAGGGGGCTAAAGGTAAACCGTTAGTGCTCATAGGCAAATCAATTACCTTTGACAGCGGCGGCATATCATTAAAGCCAGCTGACGGCATGGAAAAGATGAAATATGACATGGCAGGAGGCGCTGCAGTTTTAGGAATAATCAAAGCGGCCTCGGAGTTAAAACTTCCGGTTAATCTTGTCGGCATACTCCCGGCAACAGAAAATCTTCCCGGAGGCTCTGCAACAAAACCCGGTGACATTGTTAAGTCAATTACCGGAAAAACCGTTGAGATAATCAATACTGATGCAGAAGGACGGCTGGTTCTTGCTGATGCAATTGGTTATGCAAAGCGTTTTAAGCCGGGCGCTATCATAGATATCGCAACACTGACAGGCGCATGTTCCATAGCCCTGGGCAGTGAGGCTATGGCAATGATGGGCAATGACAGGGAATTGATGGATAAGATTAAAATATCTGCCGGCAATACATATGAGCGTGTATGGGAGATGCCTTTGTTTGATGAATACAGGGAATATATAAAGAGCGATATCGCTGAGATAAAAAATACCGGGGGTAAAAACGGTTCACTGGTTACAGCAGCATATTTCCTCTATGAATTTGCAGAAAAAACTCCGTGGATCCATCTTGATATTGCAGGCACTGCCTGGGTTGATAAAGATAAGCCGTATATCCCGAAAGGAGCCTCGGGGATTGGGGTTAGGCTGATTTTGGATTTGATAAAATACTTGAAGTAGTTCCTAAGCAGGTCATGCCCTGCCCTGCTTACAACTCAGCTTATTTTAGATATCCTTCAATCAAAATATCTTCGCCTATTCTTTTTATAGTTATGTCTTTTAACTGATGCGCCTCAGGAAGTTTTCTGAATACCTTTCCGCCTACGGCAGGAAATGAATCCTTACCCCCGATAATCTTTGGAGCTATAAAGAACATAACCTTATCCACTATGCCGTCTTCAAGGGCGTGACTGTTCAATGAAGAACCACCTTCTATGAGAACTGATGTTATATCCATTTTGCCAAGTTTTTCCATCAGCCATTTGAGGTCAAGCCTTCCTGTGTAATGGATAAGCTTTACCCCTGCCTCCTCAATCTTCTTTGCTTTATTGCCTGTATCTTCGGTAATGATGATTGTTTCCGGCGGAGCGTTTAAAATTCGCGAATCTAAAGGTGTCTCCAGGGCAGGGTCTATGATAATCCTTAATGGGTCTTTTTTGCCTTTTATCCTTGCTGTAAGGCGGGGATTATCAGCTTTAACAGTTCCTATGGCTGTGATTATTGCATCAACGCTGCTTCTTAGCCTGCGGACTTTTTCTCTTGCCTTTTCTCCTGTAATCCATTTTGACTCGCCTTCAGGAGTGGCTATCTTTCCGTCAAGGGTCATAGCTACTTTTAATATTACGAATGGTTTTCGGGTTGTGATGTATTTGATATAAGCTTCGTTTAATTTTTCAGCTTTCTCTTTTAAAATTCCTGATACAACTTTTATCCCTGCATTTTCAAGTTCTTCTATCCCCTTTCCTGCGACTTTAGGATTGGGGTCTTTCATGCCTGTTACAACTTTTTTAATCCCTGCATTTATAATCGCCTTTGTGCATGGCGGGGTCCTTTTATCCGTATGGCAGCATGGTTCAAGGTTTACATAGAGTGTTGCCCCTTTTGCCTTTTCTCCTGCCTTTTGGATAACAAGCGCCTCTGCGTGAGGTGTGCCGGGCTTCCTGTGATAGTCTTCAGCAATGAGTTTCCCATTTTTGGCAAGTACAGCTCCGACCATAGGATTCGGGCTTGTCATGCCGCTTGCCTTTGCTGCAAGCTTTAAAACCTTTTTCATCATCAATGCATTTTCCATAGGTCAGCCTGTTTTTACTTCTTTGTATAAGGCAGCAGCCCGCCTTTGAGAATAATTTCTTTCTGTCTGCCGTTCAAATCCGAGACCACTTCAAATGTGCTAGCCTTTGTAATATTTTCAACCTTGTAGACCTGAGAGCCTTGCAAAGAATTAATCACATCCTTTATGACAAGGATATTCCCTTTTTCAATATTTTCATAATCAGAAAGATTTCTGAACTGCAAAGGCAATATCCCGAAGTTTATGAGGTTAGCCTTGTGAATCCTTGCGAATGATTTCACAATCACTGCCTGAAGCCCAAGATGCATCGGCGCAATTGCCGCATGTTCGCGGGATGAACCCTGCCCGTAATTTTCTCCTCCTACTACAATGCACCCGCCTTTCTCCTTTGCGCTTGCTGCCCTCTGGCTGAAGGTGTTATCAATCCCGCTGAAGACAAACTCAGATATCTTTGGGATATTCGAGCGGAATGGGAGGACTTTTGAGCCTGCCGGCATGATGTCGTCTGTTGTGATGTTATCACCGAGTTTGAGCAATACCTCTGCTTCGATTTTATCTTTTAGCGGTTCTTTAACTGAGATGTCCTTGATATTCGGGCCTTTCACAACAACTATCTTAGACGTATCTTTTTTCGGAGAAATTATGAAACTTTTGTTTATCAGATATTTCTTTGGCTCTGAAAATTTTCCAATCTTGAGTCCTGATTTGCGCGGGTCTGTTATTTTCCCCTTTACTGCAAACACAGCGCAGGATACAGGGCTTGCAAGATACACAGACGCATCCTTGGTGCCGCTTCTTCCCTTGAAATTCCTGTTATATGAGCGGACTGATACCTGTCCGCTTCCAGGCGCTCCTCCCATTCCTATGCACGGCCCGCATGAAGACTCAAGTATTCTCGCGCCTGCTGAAATCATAGCGGATGTGAGGCTCTCTTTTGATATCATCTGGTAAACCTGCTTTGATCCCGGATTTATAAGGAGGTTAACGCTTTCTGCAACAGCATTGCTTTTAAGTATTGATGCAACTGCCTTCATGGACTGATATGATGAGTTTGTGCAGCTTCCTATGCAGACCTGGTCAACCTTTGTGCCTGCAAGGCTTTTGACAGTTACGACATTGTCAGGGCTGTGGGGCTGTGCAATCATTGGTTCGATTGTGCACAGATCAAGATTTATTATCTCCGGATATTCAGCGTCTTTATCCGCCTTAAGTTCTGCCCAGTTATTTTTTCTTCCTACGGCAGTAAGATAAAACTTTGTTCTTTCGTCACTGGGAAAGATTGAAGTTGTTGCTCCGAGTTCTGCTCCCATATTTGTTATGGTTGCCCTCTCTGTCACATTCAGGTCTTTTACACCGGGGCCTCCGTATTCAAATATCTTTCCTACGCCGCCTTTGACAGTAAGCCTCCTTAAGATTTCAAGTATTACATCCATTGCCGTGACATAGGGCCGGCTGAGTTTCCCTGTGAGATTTATCTTTACGACCTGCGGCATGGTAAGTTCAAAAGGAGCGCCTGCCATTACAGTTGCGGCATCGAGCCCGCCCACGCCTATAGCAATCATTCCCATGCCGCCGTTTGTCGGAGTGTGGCTGTCTGTGCCGAGGGCTATTTTTCCAGGAGCAGCGAACTGTTCAAGATGAACCTGATGGCAGATGCCGTTGCCAGGCCTTGAAAAATATGCGCCGTACTTTGCCGCGACTGTCTGGAGGAATTTGTGGTCGTCAGGGTTCATATAGTCTGTCTGAAGCATGTTATGGTCTACATATGAGACTGCCAGAGGAACCCTGACCCTGTCTATCCCTATGGCCTCGAACTGAAGCCAGGTCATTGTGCCTGTTGCATCCTGTGTATAAACCTGGTCAACTTTAAGCCCGACTGTACTGCCTGCTTTCAACTCACCATAAGCCTTATGCGCTTCAAATATTTTTTCAACTATATTTTTTCCCACTTTATACCTCGCTTTGATATTTAGAATGTTATTTTACATGGCGGATGTTGATTGAATCAAGGTAAACAATGGTTTTTTTGACTTTCTGCAAGGGCATGTGTAAAAATATAGAGCAAAAAATAAAAATAATCAGAGGTTGTGATGCATTTTTTCAAATACAAAGGCAACGAATTATTTGCCGAAGATGTTCCCGTTAAAAAACTTGCGGAGAAATACGGCACCCCTTTGTATGTCTACAGCCACGCCACTCTGCTCAGGCATTTCAAGGCATACGACGATGCATTTGACGGTTACCCCCACATAATCTGTTTTGCGGTCAAGGCCAACTCGAACCTGGCAATACTCCGGCTCTTTGCAGAAAACAACGGAGGCGCTGATATTGTGTCAGGGGGAGAACTTTTCAGGGCTTTAAAAGCAGGTGTTTCTCCGAAAAGGATTGTTTATGCAGGCGTTGGAAAGACTGACGATGAGATAAGGTTTGCATTGAGGTCGAAGATACTCATGTTCAATGTTGAATCCGAAGCTGAATTACAGAGGATTAATGAAGTCGCAGGAAAGATGAAGACAAAGGCTCCTGTTGCGCTGAGGATCAACCCGGACATAGACCCTCAGACACATCCGTATATATCCACCGGCCTAAAAAAACATAAGTTCGGCATACCGATTGAGGATGCAATCGAATATTACAGGGCTGCAAGCAGGCTTAAAAATATCTCTATTGTCGGAATACACAAACACATAGGTTCCCAGATTACAAAGGTGTCTCCTTTTGTTGATGCCCTGAAAAGAATTCTGCTTTTGATTGATGAGCTTAATGCTCAGGGAGTAAACATAAAATACCTCGATATGGGCGGCGGGCTCGGTATCCCGTACAAGGACGAGGAACCTCCTGTGCCAAAAGACCTTGCAAAAAACATTCTGCCATTGCTCAATGGAAGAAAGATGACGCTCATAATGGAACCCGGCAGGTCTATTGTCGGAAATGCAGGCATACTTGTTACAAAGACGCTTTATCTGAAACAGGGGCATGAGAAGGAATTTATCATAGTGGACGCAGGGATGAACGACCTGATGAGGCCGTCATTGTACGGCGCATACCACGGAATAATTCCGCTCAAAAGATATAGGAGGGCGGATACATTTGCTGACGTTGTGGGGCCGATATGCGAGTCAGGAGATTTTTTTGCAAAGGAAAGGGAAATGACCGGGGTCAGACAGGGTGAATACCTTGCTGTTATGAGCGCGGGCGCGTATGGTTTTTCGATGAGCTCAAATTATAACAGCCGCCCGAGGCCTGCTGAGGTTATGGTGAAAGGCAGGAAATATTTTCTGATTAGGGAAAGAGAGACTTATAAGACTCTGGTTGATGGTGAAAAGATACCGGGATTCCTGAAGTGACGCAATAGCAATTTTTAAAAAATTTTTTGTTCTAATCAGGAGGGAATTATCTTTTCGCTCATTCTCGCTTCGCTCCGAGGAATTTTGCCTCACCCCCCTTTTGTTCCCCCCTTGGTAAGGGGGGAATTTAAGAGGGGTGGTTTTAGGAATATCGGCAAAATAAAACCGCTCAAAGACACTTCCCTCCTCTGTTAAGGGCTTCTGTTATGCGAAAATCCTTGACTTTTCTATGGTTTAGCAATAAAATTTTGAGAAATGTATAAATATATAGAAGGAGTAAATTATGGCGCGTAAGCTGCTTCTTGCCGATGATAGCATTACAATACAGAAAGTCGTAGAGCTTGTCCTTGCTGAGGAGGGCTTTGAGATAAAGGCTGTTAATAACGGCGAGGAGGCGCTTGCTGCTGCTGCGACATTTAAACCCGATATAGTCCTTGCCGACATTGAGATGCCGAAGATGAACGGTTATCAGTTATGCGAAAAACTGAAAATGAATCCCTCAACCCAAAATGTTCCTGTCATACTTCTGTCCGGCGCCTTTGAGCCGCTTGATGAAGAACTTGCAAGACAGGTAAAGGCAGACAGTTTTGTTATAAAACCATTTGAGTCCCAGGAGTTAATCAGTAAAATAAACGCTTCTCTTATACCTCAGGCAGCAACTGCAGAAGCAGCGGCAGAAGAAGCCGTGGCAGTAGAAGCTGAAGAAGAAGCCGTTGTTGCAGAGGCTGTCAGCGGCGAGGAGGACCTCTGGTCAATGGAGGCAATGGAAGAAGCCCCTGCAGAGGCAGCTGCCCTGGAAGAAGTGCTGGCAGAAGCTGTGCCGGAAGATGTTGTCTTTTCTGATGCATTTGCAACCGCAGAACCTGAAGAAATAAATGTTGCCGAGGCCTTAGAGGTTGCTGAAGAGGCAGATCTAAGCGCAGAGGCAGTTTTTGCAGAGGCAGTTGAAGCCACTCCGGTGGAAGCAGCAGATGCAGGAAAGATGGCAGCGCCTGTCTATGAGGAAAAAATTGTTTCTGCCCCTGCAGATTTACGAAGGCAAAGGGAAATGCCCGCTATAGAGCTTCCATCAAAACAGGAACTATCATCCATGTTTAAAAAGGCAGTTGACGAAAGGGTTGCGTCATTCCTGTCAACAATGGATATTAAAAGTGCGCTGCTTTCGTCAATTACACCCGCGTTAAAGGATTCTATTGAAAAAGTTTTATGGGAGGTTGCCCCTGAACTTACTGAAAAGCTCCTCAAGGAGATACTTCAGAGTTCGCTTGCATCCTTAAGCAAGGAAATTGAAAAGGTTATATGGGAGACTGTTCCTGAGGTTGCAGAAAGGTTGATTGCAAAGGAAATAGAAAAGATTAAGTCAGAGTTATAGATTTGGCAGAATTAAATAAAAGTTACACTCCAGAAGGCATAGAAGAAAAGTGGTATGAGATATGGGTTAGCAGAGGATATTTCAAGCCCGAGATAAATCCCTCAGGAAAGCCGTATTCGATTGTTATCCCGCCGCCGAATGTAACAGGTTCATTGCACATGGGGCATGCCCTTAATGTGACATTGCAGGATGTCCTGGCCAGGTGGAAGAGAATGTGCGGTTTTAAAGTGCTCTGGGTTCCGGGCACTGACCATGCCGGCATTGCGACCCAGAACGTGGTTGAGCGCCAGCTTACATCAGAGAAAATTACCAGGCAGCAGCTCGGAAGAGATGCATTCATTGAAAGGGTATGGAAATGGAAAGCTGAATACGGCGGAAGGATAATACATCAGCTCAAAAGCATGGGCGCTTCATGTGACTGGTCCAGAGAAAGGTTTACACTTGATGAGGGCCTTTCAAAGGCTGTAAAAGAAGTTTTTGTCAGGCTTTATGAGGAGGGGCTTATATACCAGGACAACAGGCTGATAAACTGGTGTCCCCGCTGCCATACAGCCTTATCAGACCTCGAGGTTGAGCACGAAGAACTTGACGGCTCATTGACTCATATCAGATATCCGTTCTCAGACGGAAGCGGACACCTCACAGTTGCCACAACAAGGCCTGAGACCATGCTCGGCGATACAGCAGTTGCCGTAAACCCGGCAGACGAAAGGTATAAGGATTTAATAGGAAAAGCCATCTCTCTTCCTTTGACAGACAGAAAGATACCTGTAGTTTCTGACACAGCTGTTGACATGGCCTTCGGCACAGGCGCGGTCAAGGTGACCCCTGCTCATGATTTTAATGACGAGGCCATTGCAAAAAGACAGAACCCTTCGCTCCCTTTTCTGATTGTCATAGATGATAATGCAAAGATGACCCCTGAGGCCGGGCCGAAATATTCAGGGCTTGACAGGTATGAGTGCAGAAAGCGTGTTTTAATCGAACTCAGAGAGCTGAATCTCATAGAGAAAGAAGAAAAACACAGGCATGCAGTAGGGCACTGTTACAGGTGCAAGACGATGATTGAGCCGTTGCCGACACTTCAGTGGTATGTGAATGTGCAGTCTCTGGCAAAGGATGCGATGAATGTTGTGAGGGAGAAGAAGATAAAGATATCTCCCGAGTCATGGGAAAATGCATATTTCGGGTGGATGGAAAATATAAAAGACTGGTGCATCTCACGCCAGATATGGTGGGGGCACAGGATTCCTGCATGGTACTGTCAGGAAATGCAAAATGCAAAATGCAAAATGCAAAAGGGGATTATTGTATCCCGTGAAACACCAAAGGAATGCCCTTTCTGCGGCTCTCAGAAGCTCGTACAGGATGAGGATGTGCTTGACACATGGTTTTCATCTGCCCTCTGGCCTTTTTCAACCCTGGGCTGGCCTGAAGGCACACCCGAGCTGAAGGCATTCTATCCAACTAGTGTCCTTGTTACGGCATTTGACATACTTTTCTTCTGGGTTGCAAGGATGATAATGATGGGGCTTAAGTTTATGGGTGATGTGCCTTTCCGTCATGTATATATACACGCAATTATCAGGGACGCATCCGGCCAGAAGATGTCCAAATCAAAGGGCAATGTAGTTGACCCGCTGGTCCTGATTGAAAAATACGGCACAGATGCATTCAGATTTACGCTTTGCGCATTTGCTGCACAGGGCAGGGACATAAAATTCTCAGAGGAAAGAGTTGAAGGATACAGGCATTTCGTAAACAAGCTCTGGAACGCGACAAGATTTATAATGATGAATATAGAGCCGGTCAGCGGTCAGCGGTCAGCTATCAGCATAAAGAGCCCGGAGAAACTTGATCTTGCAAGCAGGTGGATATTGAGCAGGCTGAGCGCAACTGTTGATGAAGTGAATACAGCTCTTGATGATTACAGATTTAATGACGCGGCAAACAGTATCTATCAGTTTGTATGGCATGAGTTCTGTGACTGGTATATTGAATTATCGAAATCCGAAATCCAAAATCCAAAGTCCAGAGATGGCGTTTTATGGTGCCTGCTTCATACGCTTGAAACATCCCTCAGGCTCCTGCACCCGTTTATGCCTTATGTGACAGAGGAGATATGGCAGAATATACCTAAGATTGGAGCAGAGGGCAGAGAGCAGAGGGCAGAGAACAAAGAAAGCATAGTCATCTCGGATTATCCGAAATCTCTGCCGGTAGACCAGAAGGCAGAGGCAGAGATGTCTTATGTAATAGAGGCTGTAACCGGCATACGGACTATAAAGGGCGAACTCAATATACCGCTGTCTGCCGGAGTGAAGGTATCAATAAAGACCTTTTCTGATGAGGCGGCAGGTATCCTGAAAGACAATCTGTATTACATAAGAAGGCTCTCAAGAGCAGCAGAAATAGAGATAGGCCCTGATATAGCAAAGCCAATGGATTCCGCAGCATGCGTAAGGGCTTCTATGGAAATATATATACCGCTTAAAGGACTTTTGAATATTGATACAGAAATTGACAGGCATAGTAAAGAGCTGAAAAAGGTTGATGAGGCAATGGCTTTTCTTGACAGTAAACTTCTGAGCGAAGATTTTTTACAGAGGGCGCCTGAGGCTGTTGTAAAAAAGGAGAAGGCCAGGTATGGGGAGCTTGCAGCAAAAAAGGAAAGGATAAAAGAGAATATTAAGAAATTGAAAGGGATGGCAGGATAATTATGAAAATACCGCACAGCGTCAGGGAAATAATCCGCATGGCCCTTGAGGAAGATATAGGCAACGGAGACATTACAACCTCGTTCCTTATACCTGAAGACCAGGAATCAAGGGCATTGATAATGGCAAAGGGAAATTTTGTTGTTGCCGGGCTCCCGTTTGTGAAGGAAGTCTTTGCCATGATTTCTGCAGGAGCGAGATTTACTATTTTTATCAATGACGGTTTAAAGGTGACAAAAGGGGATATGATTGCCGAGGTATATGGAAAGACAAGGGCGCTGCTTGCAGGAGAAAGGGTCGGCCTTAATATACTTCAGCGCCTTTCCGGCATTGCAACGCTTACAAATATGTTTGCGGAAAAGGTGAGCGGCCTGAATGCAAGGATTGTAGATACAAGGAAGACCACCCCGGGCCTCAGGTTCATGGAAAAATATGCTGTGAGGACAGGCGGGGGCAGCAATCACAGGTTCGGCCTTTTTGACGGCATACTGATAAAAGATAACCACATAGAGGCTGTCGGCAGTATAACAGAGGCCCTGCGCCTGGCCAAAGAAGGGCATCATCTTGCAAAGGTCGAGGTTGAGGTGGAAAATCTCAATGACCTCAAAGAGGCAGTGGAAGGCGGCGCTGATATTGTGATGCTTGATAACATGTCTGTTGAGAACATGAAAGAGGCTGTAAAGATTGCACGCGGCATACAAAGAAATATAATCCTTGAGGCTTCAGGGAATGTAACACTGAACAATGTCAGGGACATCGCTGAAACAGGCGTGGATCTGATATCAATAGGAGCGCTTACCCATTCAGCAACAGCAGCGGATATAAGCATGAAAATAGTGAGGTAATGTTTCGGGCGCTTGAGAAGGGCGAAGCCTCAGGGTATCAGCCTGAAGCGCTCTTTTCCAGGCTCATCATGCCTTCCCTGGCCCTTTGATGGGCCGGAGATAATTTCAGCACTGCCTCAAATGTACTTTTTGCCCTTCCCTGGAAACCAAGCCTTAGATAGATATGTCCTGCCTCTGCTATATAATCGGTATTAGCGGGCTCGATCTTCAATGCCCTCTGGACTGCCTTCTCAGCCTCTTTTAATCTGCCGAGTTTGTTGAGGGTCAACCCATAATAGTAATGATATTTCGCAATAGAGTTATGAAGATATGCTGCCTGGCCGAAAAGCTCCAATGCCTGTGTTAAGTTACGAGCTGTAAATTTGTTCATGCCTTCCCCAAATTTTTCCCTTGCAAGTTCTTCATTTGAGACTGTCCGTACGGATTTATGGGATAACTGTTTATCGTACTGCCTTCTTTTTTCAGGGTCAGACAGTGTTGTATACGCCTGCGTCACAAAAGAAAATATTGCGTTAAGTTTTGCCTTCAGGTCGTCAGATTCAAGATTGAAATGCATGTCAGGATGAAATTCTTTTGCAACTTTATAATATGCCTTTTTAATCTCATCATGTGCTGCCCATTCCTTAACACCAAAAACTCCGTAATAACCGAGCCTCTCGTAGCTGTTATACATATTCTCTATCCTGTCTATGACCTCCTGCGGCACACTCACATCCGGCTTTTCAATTATTTCTTCAGGAGATATTTCTGCAACACCCTCTTCCTTGCCCTCCGACACATCAATTATTCTGGTGTTTAAAAGCGCATAAATAGTCTTAAGAGTTTCGAATGCATTAAAGCGGGAAAGCAAAAGCATGTCTTTGATTGAGGTCTTGCCTGTTATATAAGAGAGTATTTCCTTGGCTGTTTCATCTAATGTTATTGACTGGAACAGGTTTAAGGGGTCCGGAGAAAAGACGAGGGTCGCATCCATAAGTGCATTGAGATAATCTTTGGCCTTTTGAATATCGCTGTTTATCTTTATTCCCCTGTAGATAAGATTTGCAGCAGAGAGCTTAAGTATTATTACCTCATCAGTAGGAAGCGGGCCTTCATTGAACTCAAAAATTCCATCTTCAAGGCCAAAAAGGCTTATGATTATTTCTTCAACCTGATGTTTTACTGCATGGATAAGCTCCTGCGGCCTGAGATAACCGAGTTCAACAAGTGCAGTGCCCTGCCTTTTGCCTGTTTTTTTTAAGACCTCTACAGAATGGTTATATTGTTCAAGATTTATCTTTTTTTCTCTGAGAAGAATATCGCCGAGCCTGTCAGCCTCCTGGTTCGATGCTGAAAATATCATATCCCCGTCTTTGGTATAGACTTTTTTCAGGATCGAGCCGCTTTTTATCCCGAGAATGCCTGTAATCTTGCTCCGTTGAAGTCCCATAAGAATATCCGCAAGCATATGGTGTCTCAAAGAACCCTTTACAGGGCCTGTCATTTTTAGCCCGGCCCTTGTGTGTGTTTTTGATTTTTTTAACCAGACTACCTTCCCCTTTGTATGAATGGCAGTATCCTTGATATTGAGGTCAAGAATTGTTCCCTCAGCAATAGGCGGAGAATCTTCTATGATAAGGTTAACGCCATCGGCAGAATAATCAACTGTCTCTGCCCCGAAGGACTTTCCCCCGAGCAAAAGACTGAACTTCGAGTGTTTCTTATATCTCCTGAAATGTCTTTTTTCCTTGTTAGTCATTATAATCTCCATTATTTTACCCCTTCTTCCCCTCGCATATCAACCGCTGCTACAGGAATGCCCCGTAGATGTACTCGCATTAAACTTCCCATCTTGCTTGTTTCTCGTAGGGCAGCGTAGAGTCGCCGAGGCGACCGCGTTTGCCTGCTTGCTGGCTTTCCAGCTTTGAGCTTTGAATCAGCCCGGACTTGATTTAGGTTCATGGTTAGTGGACAATATGAGGGAACAAAAATACCTGGCAGACAGGAAATTCAGGACATAATGCAGGAGAGACATATGGAGAGCAGGCATAAGCGGATACTGATAAACGCAAGCTACCCTGAAGAAAAAAGGGTCGCGATTGCAGAGGGGGAGACCCTTGTTGATTTCTACGTGGAACTATCGGAGAAGGAGCATCTCAAGGGAAATATTTACAAGGGCATCGTTATCAGGATTGAGCCGGGCCTCCAGGCGGCCTTTGTAGATTTCGGCCAGAAAAAACACGGCTTCCTTCAGTTCAGGGAGATAAGCCGTGAATACTTCAAGGAGCAAAAGGAAGGGCGGCAGGGGGCGCGGATACAGGATGTTATTGAAAAGGGTCAGAAGATTATCGTGCAGGTCGAGAAGGACGCGCGTGACACAAAGGGCGCGAGCCTGACCAGTTTTATCTCGCTTCCGGGAAGGTACATAGTTATGCTGCCGGGGCAGGAGCGGGTTGGCATTTCAAGAAAGATAGAAGCGCTCGAGGACCGCGAGAGGCTGAAGGAGATATTTAAATCCCTGAAGCTTCCGAAACATACCGGGTTTATACTCCGCACCGCGTGCAGCGAGCGGACAGGAGAGGAGCTGAACAACGACCTCAAGTATCTGACAAAGCTCTGGGACAGGATACAGGCCGAGGCAAAAAAGGCCCCTGCGCCTGCGCTTATATACAGGGAGCACGATATCGCGCTCCGCACGGTCAGGGACTACCTCACTTCAGACGTGAGCGAGGTGCTCATTGACGACCCTGCGACGTTCAAAAAGACAAAGGATTTTCTGCGTAAGGCAGCGCCGTGGCTGAAAACGAGCATCCGCCTCTACAGCGGGAAGAAACCGATTTTTTACCTTCACGATCTTGAAGGACAGATAGCAAATCTCAGCGAGCGATATGTCCGCCTTCCTTCAAAGGGCTACTTTGTGATAGACAAGACCGAGGCGCTCACCGCAATCGATGTCAACTCAGGCAGAAGCAGGAAAGAAGAACATATCGAAGGAACCGCTCTCAGGACCAACCTTGAGGCAGCGGATGAGATAGCGCGCCATCTAAGGCTCAGAGATATCGGCGGTCTTATTGTAATAGATTTTATTGACATGGAGTCATCAAAGAACCGGAGGGAACTGGAGGACAGGCTGGAAGAGGCGATGACCTCCGACAAGGCCCATTTCGAGCTGACAGGGATATCTAAGTTCGGTCTTATCGAGATGACGCGCGAGCGCCTGCGCCCTGCGTTTGCCCAGGCCGTGAGCCGTGTGTGCGAAACCTGCGAGGGCACAGGGGTCATAAAATCAGATGAATCAATCGCGATAGCTGCGCTGAAGAATATCCAGGCACGCGCTGCCAAAGGAGACTGTGATTCCATTTCGTGCGATATGCCTGTCGGAAGCATGAACTATCTTATCAACACAAAGAGAGAAGACCTGCTGAGGATAGAGAAGGACTTTGGCATCCCGGTTAAGCTTCGCGCGGACAATAGCCTGTCAGGCAGGTTCCTGCTTAAGGCTGTCGAGAAAAAGACTGAGGCTGTGCAGGAGACAGGCATTGTTTCCGGTGAGGGCGGCATTCAGGGTTCAGCGGCAGCGGCATCAGGGCAGGCCATGCCGGAAGGGCAGGGCGGTCAGAGAAGAAAAAGAAGAAGGCGCAGGAAGAAAAAAAGTCCTGAAGAAATAAGCGGATGATGCCTGCAAGATGAAGTGGAAAACAATAAACCTGCCAACACGCCTTTACCTCATCAGCGCTATTATCCTGCTGGTTGGCCTGAGCAGCTCCATCTGGATTTATCTTGTAGCCGGGGATGATTCTGAAAGCGTTTTGGGTTATGAAATAGTAGGTGGAAATGCGTATCTCGTTTCGCCTGAAAATTCCAAGAAGTATGTACATGATTTAAAACTCATTGGTGGAAGTGCGGCTGTGGTTGCGGACCAGTTCAGCCGCTGGTTTATCGGGCTGTGGCACGGGAAATCACTCGCATTCACAGTAGGCTGCATTGCCGGCTTTATATCCCTTGGGTTTTTCTTTGCTGCCAGAATCGCACTGGCCCACTTAAAATCCGGCGCCCATGATGAAAATAAACGGGCCGGGAGTTAGACTTGAAGTTTTTGCATTTATCTTTTGTTGCTTTTCCTTTTCGGATTTGATGTAATATCCTTATGCTAGTTCAGTACGAGGACGAGTCCCAGGCCAACCGCAAACATCAGAGATATCCGATTTCTGCAACGGCGTTGATAACGATTAAAAATAAGGATAACTCTTCAATTGATACTTTGGTTGCAAATATTTCCAAGCCGGGGTTAGGGCTCTATTCATATGTCTCGGTTCCGGATGGAACGCCTGTATCCATAGAACTCTCTTTTATCGGGATAAAAGGGCTTGAAAAGGACACTATCGAAGGGAAGATAATACACTCGTCAAAACTGGGCAGCCTTTATTATGTCGGTGTTTTATTCGATGAGGAAATAAATGCCGCGGCACAGCCCTTGTTATACGGACACTTCTGGAAAATAGTTGAGCTGGAAAAAATAATCTTCTTTAAGCGAATGCCGGTTGATTGAAAGCTTTCTTATTTTAGAATCTTAATTTTGTGAATTTAAGAACAGGCGAGCATTGCTAACGCCAGCCTAAGATACCTGCCCGTTTTCGAGCAGCACAGCCATATCCTTTTTGTCCAACGGCTTCGAAAACAGATATCCCTGATAATAATCGCATTTTAACTTTCTCAATTCTTCTAGCTGATTAACCGCTTCGACCCCCTCAGCTATTACCTCCATTTTCATATTATGAGCCATAGATATTATCGTTTTAACAATTTCCATTGCCCATTCATTGTCGCACATGGCCTGTACGAAAGATCGGTCTATTTTAAGAGCATCGAGCGGAAACTTATGAAGATACCCCAAAGAGGAATAACCTGTTCCAAAATCATCCATATGAACCTTTATATTCAGTTCCTTTAATTTCATGAATACGGCTGCTGCGATTTCAGGGTTGCGCATGATGACACTTTCAGTAATTTCCAGGTTCAGCTTATCCGGACTAAGCCCGGTTTCGTCCAGGGCTTGTTTTATTGTATCTACAATATCGAGCGTGAACTGCCTTGTTGAGATATTCACGCTTATTGCCAGGCGCGAGAATGAGGGAAACTGCTCATGACATATCAGCATATGTCTGCAAGCTTCGCTGAGCACCCATCTGCCTATTGGGATTATCAGCCCTGTCTCTTCGGCAACGGGAATAAACTCAGCGGGCGGAATCAACTTTCCCTCCGAACATTTACAGCGCAAGAGGGCCTCAAATCCCGCTATTTCGTTGGCGCCACAAGAAATAATAGGCTGATAATTCAGGAAAAAATCGTTTTTTTCAACCGCCCGGCGCAAATTGTTTTCCAGTTTCAGATATGATGTCGCCTCGGTATGTAGGGTTTCATCGAAAATGACATAGCAATCCCTGCCAAGCTCTTTGGCCTTAAACACTGCGGTATCTGCGTCCCGCAGCATATCTTCGGGCTTCTCATAACCTGTTCTGCTTATGGTTATCCCGATGCTTGCAGTAATATATACTTCACGTTCGGATACGTTTATTGAAAGTTTGATTATGTTTTGAAGCCGCTTTGCCACGCTTATTACATCCATGATATTCCTGACATCTGACAACAAGATTGCAAACTCGTCTCCTCCGAACCTTGCAAGCGTATCAGGTTCTGCAACTCTCGCGACCGTATCATAGGGGCGTATTTGCTTTTTCAGCCTTCCGGCTATCTCCATCAGGAGCTGGTCTCCAACCCCGTGGCCCAGGCTATCATTTACATTTTTAAAACGGTCGAGGTCTAAAAAAAGAATAGCAAACATATAGTCTTTTTGACGCTGTGCACGAGAGATTGACGCCATTATCTCGTCTAAAAACAATGCCCGATTAGGCAATTGAGTCAATAAATCATAATGGGTGACTTGTCTCAAGTGCAACTCGGTAGTTTTTTTTATGAGCTTAGTCCGTTCATCAATGAGATGACTTATTAGGGTTAAAATAAAGGGGGCCAACAATATTAAGGTATGAAACTTGATACCGTTTTGCTCTATAGATAAAAAGTGTTGTAAAACTGTGATGGTGAACCCCTGCTCTTGAGTAATGTTATAGATATAAAGACCAAGAATAATCCAGGCAAGGATAACGGTATAGGTTGCCAGCCTGGATAGTAATCCATATTCCGGAGTCTTTATTTGTGGAATGTCGCTCAATATATTGCTTGCCTTAGTCAGTCTTTTGGGTTTAAGGGGCTATTTGATGTTCTCGCAGGATAAAATGTGCAGCCAGCATCAGGAAGTAAAACTTTATATTGGCCCATAGCAGCCCTTAGACCTTCGGTTGTTGAGCTTCAGTTAATTCCCTGTACCTGTCTTTAAGCCTGTTCAGATGATATTCTTCCCCCCTGGCAAATTCCTCAAAGAGTTTCTTGCTTTCGGGATCCGAAGTATTCATCGCGGCCTTTTGATAAAAGCCGAATGTTTCGCTTTTGTTCTCAATAGCCGTTTTAAAGATGATAAAAAGGTCCTCCCTGTCCATGCCCCCTCCCTGCCGAACAGATTTTACAATAAATATCGGCAGCGCAAAGATAAACTTTAATCTAAAGGGGGGTTATTTTCTCTAGGAATATCGAGAAGTTAGGACTATAAGGTGAAGTCCGCAAGTTCTTGTTAAGTATGTGTAGAAATACGCATTAAACTTTTCTGCTTCCCTACTTGCTTGCTTTCCCGCTTGCTGACTTCTGCACTTTTGCACTTCTGCTCTGTTACTTCCACTTGACCCCTTGCAGTTTAGGCGTCTTCGCTTGCTTGTGTCCGAGTTGTCTTGTTATAATGCGGTTAAAATATGGCCAGGTATGTTGAGCATAACATGTTAGTCAGAAAACTCGATAACATAACAAACGGAATGTTAGTCACCCCGATAAACATAATGAATTCAAATAGTTCCGTTAAGATGCTAATTATTTCTTTCTTGACCGTAAAAAAAATATCCAATATTATCGGATTAACTACATAATAACTGGTTGTACGAAGAATAAAAATATTGAACCAAAAGGCCAAGGAGGTTGAGATTATGAGGAGTAACCCGTTCCATTTTTTAAAAGTATGGCTGTATGGCTTGAATCTTTTTGCTGAAACTATGAGGCACTTTTTTCAAACTATTTTATTTGCAGGTTTATTCTATGCTGCATTTTTTATCTTTTGCGATACCAGCTCATATGCTCAAGGCCCAGTGATCACGGAGGGGACGACTGCTAGATTTGATACAAAAGGCGCTCCAGATCCAATCAGTTGGTCGTGGTTCCAGTCCATTGAAGGAGATAAAGTTACAGTTCTCTATGAAAATAAGGGTGTTGCAAAAGTAATTAAGGGCAAACTGTTTAGCCCCAAATTTACTGTTAATGGAGATGCTACATATAATTTCGGCAACGAAGAGAATCCTGCCGTTGTGCGGTCTATAGCAAGAATCGAGCAGGTAGTTTTTTCTGAAAACAATGGCCTGACCTTTGACAATATTTCTAGGCGTTGGATATTGTATACAAAAGACAAAGAATTATTGAGAAAACAAGACTTATCTGAAAAGGAATCCAAAGAATATGCAAATTTTCTTTTTATGGCCGGTAAAAGACATCAAAATATTTTAGTAACTGCAGCTGGCCTTCAAAAAAACTGGAAAGAAGGCAGCTTATCATTTCTTGAAACTTCCTTCGAAATTATCAAGTTTAGGAAAGATAATAATGGCTATTTAACTCTCGCTCTAATTACGAAGCCACATGCGAAAATATACATTCCACCAATTATTGCTAACATTTTGCCAGAGCTTTTTGGTGAGTTTCTGCCTTTGCAATATGACCTATGGAAAATAACGAAGAATGAATTGAACTTTCTTCAATGGCCTTATTCCTCATCCACAGATGTCATCGTCACAAAAGGACCTCACGGTTCATTGGTTGCGGAAGGCCAACTCGAATTTTTATTATTGGGGTGGAATCAGATTGTTCCCAATTTCGGTGAAGGTTGCAGACTCAAGGTTTTGAAAGATGCTGGTCCCGTTCAATTGATCAACGGCTATGGAGAGATAACACGTGTTGAGGACGGCACTTATTGTTTTTTGGGTCAAAAATGGGTTAAATGTACTGACAGATAATTGATCCCATAGAGTAGAACTGAATGACTTATTATAAGGTAGCGTACAACAAGCAAATCCAGCGGATGCGGAAAAACCGCCCCGCTGATTTTTGTCGCTAGACGCCAAGGAGACATCATGACAGTCATGCGTATGGACAACGTCGGCATCGTGGTGGAAGACATCGATGCCGCCATTGAGTTCTTCACCGAACTTGGTCTCGATCTCGAGGGGCGTGCCACAGTTGAAGGAGACTGGGCAGATGGCGTCACCGGATTGCGCGACATGTGCGTCGAGATTGCCATGATGCGTACGCCGGACGGTCACAGCCGGCTCGAGCTGTCCCGCTTCCTCGCGCCGCCCGTGGTCGCCGATCACCGCAGCGCCCCGGTGAACGCTCTCGGTTACCTACGCGTCATGTTCACCGTGGAGGACATCGACGATACGCTCGTCCGGCTCAGAAAACGCGGCGCGAAGCTCGTCGGCGAAGTGGCCCAGTATGAAACCATGTATCGGCTCTGCTACATCCGGGGTCCCGAAGGAATTCTCATCGGGCTCGCCCAACAGCTCGGGCAGCAGACTTCCCGAGAGAATCCCATAGGACGTAACCGTTGAGAACTTAAGAAGTGGCGTCTAGCAAGGCGTTGTAGTCGACAAAGTAGCAATTAGGGTCAGGTCTTGCAATAACACTTTTCAAGGAGAGAAAAGAGAGAAACCCAGGGACACTTCCCGGTTTTTCACAAGCGGGCAAGTTCGCAAGTCTGCAAGCGCGGAAGTCAAGAATCAATCAAACATTTTTTCCAGGTCTTTCACCGGCAATGTAAAGACATTCTTTCCCACAGGATAAGATTCTGTCCCGGGATATACAAGGTACCCCTTTCGGCAGGAAAGGTCTTCATATGCATTCCAGAAACCTCTTTCAACTCTGGGGCTAATGGAATGTTTAATCTCGATCGCTACAGGCTTATGTCTGCCGTCAAACAGCACCAAATCTATTTCTGCGCCTGCTCCTGTCCTGTAAAAAAATACCTGCCATCTGCCGGGAAGAAGCCTGATAATCTGTTCGACTATAAAACCTTCCCATGAACTGCCTAAAGACGGGTGGCCATAGAGTTCTTCAAGAGTCTTTATATTCAACAGCGCATGCAGCATGCCTGAGTCGCGGATATAAATACGGGGAGACTTTACAAGGCGTTTTTTTATATTGGAATGATATGGTTGCATCTGTCTTACGATAAAAGTCTCCTCAAGAATATCCAGATAGTGTTTAACCGTGGGAGCAGATATTCCCAGGCTTCCGGCGATCTTGCTCGCGTTCCACAATTGTCCATGGGAATGAGCAATCATTGTCCAGAATCTTTTTAACTGCTGCGCGGGAATGCGGATTCCAAGCTGAGGAATATCCATCTCGATATAGGTTTTTATAAAGGCTTCACGCCATGTAAAACTGTCATCATTAGATTTGGAAAGACAGCTTGGGGGATACCCGCCTCTGAGCCAGAGCTTTTGAATTTTGTCACTGTCTATCTCTCTAAATGTAAACGGAGACAGTTCGTGATATATTATGCGTCCCGCAAGGCTTTCGGATGAATGCCGTATCAGTTCAGGCGAGGCCGAGCCCAGTATAAGAAATCTTCCTGCTGTTTTCTTCCTGTCCACAAGAGCGCGCAATAGCGGAAAGAGCGACGGCATACGCTGAATCTCGTCGATTATAACAAGCATATCTGCAAGGCGGCCGAGATATAATTCAGGCTCCCGGAGTTTATTCAGGTCGGAAGGAAGTTCCATATCAAGATAAATAACCTCTTTCTTCGCCCTGCCAATGATCATCTTTGCAAGAGTCGTTTTCCCAACCTGGCGCGGGCCCAATATGCCAACTACAGGATACTTTTTCAGGGACGCTTCAATTCTATCCTGAATTATCCGTTTAATCATGCTTGTATTTTAAAAGATAAGCTTTTAATTTGCAAGGTTAAAATACCAATATCCTAAGCTCGGGATAAAAAACCCAGGGACACTTCCCGGTTTCACAAGCGGGCAAAATCGCAAGATATGAAGCGCGGTCGTCTCTTCTTCCCAACGAACCCGCTCTCCTCGGCGAGTCGCCTGGGGCGACCTGAGTGCTTGGGCGACTCTACGTTGCGCTTCGAGAAGAGCAGAGGGCAGAATTAAAACCTTAGTTTGCTGGTGAGGTTTTGCGGCGCGGTGATATAACTTGCTCCTGCAGGAACTTTTTCCAGTTCATGATGAGAATATTCCCAAGCCTGTAAGGCTCATCAGTATTGCAAATAACATGACACGGCACACCCGGATAGTCTTCCTGAAAAGACTTTAATCCGGTAAGCTGTGCGGTGGTAATTGTCTTAGACCACTTTATTTCATAAGCGCCTGTAAGCTTTCCTGACTGTTCTATTATCAAGTCTACCTCTGCTCCTGTGTTTGTCCGCCAGTAGTATGGCTTGATCATCTTCTGTGACGTCTTTATCCCTTTTATGGTTTCGATAATAATAAACTGCTCGAATAATCTTCCAAGGAGATAAGGGTCTGAAATGGCATGGTCATAACGGTTAATGATGTTCGTAACGCCATTGTCGAACAGGTAAAATTTGGGGTGACCTGAAAGACGTTTCCGCACGCTCTTTCTCCACGGTTCCAGTCGAAAACCGATAAGTGTGTCAACGAGGATTTCATAATATGTCTTGACAGTCATAACAGCCTGCTGGCATTCACGCGCAACTGTCGAATAGTTAACTATCTCTCCGAACTGGCTGGCTGCCATATCAAGGAACCTTGAAAAAGCGCCTATCTGTCGGACAATGCCCTCGGCCTGAATTTCTTCACGGAGGTAGATATCAACATATGCGTTCAAAAGGTCAATCTTGTCTGCCTCTGATTCAGCAAGAAAAACAGGAGGAAGCGACCCAAAACTCAGAAAATGCGTAAGCCCGGCCTTCCCGGAGACTTCATTCCACATAAAAGGGAAAAGAAATCGTTGCACTGCCCGTCCGCCGAGGAGATTTGCATATCCGCGTTTGAGTTTTCTTGCGCTTGAACCGGACATAATAAAATGCAGTGATGTGCTGTCAATAAGATGCTGAACTTCATTCAAAAGTTCAGGGACGCGCTGTATCTCGTCTATAAAGACATGCTTGATGCTTTTCTTTTTCTCCATGACTTCTTTCCTCAGAAGTGAGGGGTCTTTTGAATACTTAAAGAACTGATCGCTCAGCAGAAGGTTGATCTTATAAACCTTGTCCTTAAAAAGACTGTTGATAAGGGTGGTCTTCCCTGATTGCCGGGGACCAAACAGGAAGAATGATTTGTCCAAAGGCAGCTTCTGGGTTCTATTAATCATCATGTAAAAGTGTATTACATTTTTACAACGATGTCAAGATGGCTTAATGAAGCCTGCGTCTAACGGGGTATAGAACCGGAAAGTTTAAATTACGGAAACAGCGCTATTGTATCAATGCCGGTTGTCTCTTTGAAGCCCATCATGAGGTTCATGTTATGCACAGCCTGTCCTGCTGCGCCTTTCATGAGGTTGTCTATGGCAGTGACTATGATGAGGGTGTTTGTTCTGGCATTTACAGTAAGCCCGATGTCACAGAGATTGGTCCCGCGGACATTTTTGACATTCGGATATTTGCCTTCTGCAAGCACTCTTACAAACGGCTCTTTCTGATAAAGCTTTTTATATGCGCCGAGGACTTTTTTAGTGTCGGTGTTCTTTTTAAGCCTTGCATAGATGGTTGTTAATATTCCCCTGTCATAAGGCCCAAGATGGGGAGTGAAATCAACCGTAATATTTTTATTGGCAACAGCGGAAAGTTCCTGTTCTATCTCAGGCGTATGCCTGTGCACAGCAACTGAATATGCCCTGAACCCCTCATTTACCTCGCAATAGGAAAATGCAGTCTCGCCTTTTCTGCCTGCTCCAGTTGTTCCGGAGGTTGAATCTATGATAATGGAATCAGTATCTATGAGCTTATTTTTCAATGCCGGATAAAGCCCGAGTATTGCGCCTGTAGGGTAGCAGCCCGGGTTTGCTGTAAGAGATGACTTCCCAATCTTCTTTCTGTACAGTTCAGGCAGCCCGTAAACAGCTTTTCTGAGAGTTCCTTTGTACTTATGGGATGTCTTGTACCATTCTTCATATATCTCAGGGGAGCGGAGCCTGTAATCTGCGGAGAGGTCTATTATTTTTTTCCTGTTTCTGAAGAAAAAATCCACTGCCTCCTGGGATTTTGCATGGGGCAGGGCCATAAAAAACAGGTCAGCCCTGTTCAGCAGCTTCTCTTTTTTTAGCGGCTCGTATACAAGATTGGAATGATTGTTAAGATGCGGGAATAAATCACTGACAGGCTTTCCTGCTGATTTTTCTGAGGTAACGGCAGTTATTCTGACAAAAGGGTGCTTTGAAAGGAGGCGAATAAGCTCGCCTCCTGCATATCCACTGCCGCCGCATATAGCTGCTTTTAACATATTCTGGTAATTTGGGGGTTGGCGGTTGGGGATTAGTTTTTACTAACCCCTAATCCCTAGACCCTAATCCCTGTAAAATTATCTCTTCGAGAACTGGAATCTCTTTCTTGCGCCCTTCTGGCCGTACTTCTTTCTCTCTTTTTCTCTCGGGTCTCTTGTTAAAAAACCTTCTTTTTTAAGTTTCAGCCTGAGGTCACTGTCTATGGAAACGAGCGCCCTTGAGATGCCATGCCTTAGTGCGCCTGCCTGGCCGGTTGGCCCGCCGCCTATAACCTTTGCGCTTATGTTGTATTTGCCTGACATACCCGCAAGTTCCAGTGGCTGCCTTATCATCATCTGCAGGGTTTCACGGGGGAAATATGCGGCAAGGGATTTTTCGTTGACAAGTATCTGCCCGCTGCCCGGAGACATATTCACCCTTGCAATAGATGTCTTTCTTCTTCCCGTGGCGCTATATTTGATTTCAGCCATTTAAAACTCCTTATATTGTAAAATTTCTGGTTTTTGAGCCATATGCGGGTGTTCGTTTCCTCTGTATACCTTGAGCTTCTTCAGCATTGCCCTGCCGAGCCTGTTCTTTGGAAGCATCCCCCATACAGCATCTGTTATAACTTTATCAGGTTCTTTGGCAAGCCGTTCCTTTAGAGGTTTGGCCTTTATGCCGCCGGGGTAGCCTGAGTGGTGATAATAAATCTTGTCATCGAGTTTTTTGCCTGTAACCTTTACCTTTTCGGCATTTACGACTACAACAAAATCGCCTGTATCAACATTCGGGGTGAACACAGCTTTATTTTTACCGCGCAGATGTACGGCAATCTTTACAGCAAGCCTCCCAAGGATTGCGTCCCTGGCATCTACAACGTACCACTTATGTTCAGTATCAGTTTTTTTAGCAAATTGGGTTTTCATCCCTTCACCTTCCCTTGAGATTTCCTCGTAAAGATTGATCCGCATGAGCGGAAAGAGTAATCATAATAATAGAAATGCCCATGAATTGTCAATATCAGCGCTGCTAAGTTTTAAAATCCGGACAGATGATATTACTTTAAACATCAGGCCAAATACAGAAGATTGCTCTTGTTATAAAGCGGTTATCAGCCTGTCTTTACAGAATTTAAAGGGTATATTAAGGCTATGACTGTTAATTGACACTCTTTGTCCATATATGATATTTTTAATATAGGAACATGTCGGATAAAGCAGCGATAATAAAAGAAGCCCAGAAGTATCTTGCGAGGGGCCAGGTAGATAAGGCAATAGCAGAATGGGAAAAGCTTGCAAAAGAGACCCCTGATGCTAACACCTATAATACTATCGGAGACCTCTATTTCAAGAAAGGCGATAAAGCTCCTGCTGTAGAATTTTTCCATAAGGCGGCGCGTTTTTTCAGGGATGAAGGATTTTCTCTTAAGGCCTTAGCCCTGTATAAGAAGATATTAAATATTGACCCTTCGAATACAGATGCTATGAATGCCCTTGGTGAGTTAAGCGAGGAAAAAGGGATGGCAACTGACGCCATAAAATATTATCTTGCCAGCGCAGACATACTTTCCAAGGAAGGCAAGAAAGATGCCCTGCTGCGCACTTATGACAAAATCCTGAACCTTTCTCCGTCTAACATTTCATTGAGGAATAAGGTCGCGGAGCTTTTTATAAAGGAAGGCCTTCAGATCGAGGCAGCAAAAGAATATCTGCACATAGCAAGATTGTACGACGATAAGGATGACATCAATAATGCGAAAGGATATTTCAAAAAGGCGCTGGAACTCCAGCCTAATAACAAAGAGGCATTGTTTGGGCTGAGTTCTGTATTTGAGAAAACAGGAGATTCAAAGCAGTCTTTAGAGTATGCAAAAAAGGCAGTTGAGCTTTCTCCGGATGATGCTGTGCTTTCCTTAAAATGTGCGCAGCTTCTGGTCGCCCAGGAGTCTTTTGCAGATGCATTGCAATATGTATCCAGGGTTATTGAGGCAGAGCCATCAAATATCACGGCAAGAAAACTGCTCGGAGAAATATACCTGAAGGAAGGGGACGAACAAAAGGCATGGAAAGAATACAGCATGGTGATAGATGAGATGGTGTTTGAGGAGAAGATTGATGAGGCCATAGACACCCTGACATTGTTTAAGGATGTTGAACCTGTTGAGACAAGGAAGAAGCTGGTGTCGCTCTACAAACAAAAAGAGAATCACGAGGCTGCATTTATCGAACTGGTTTTTCTTGGCGATGCTTTTGTCCTCTCAGATGGAATGCTGAAGGAGGCCTTGAATTGTTATCGTGAGGCAGTACAGATACATCCTGATGATACTGAGTTACAGGGGAAAGTAGCTGACATTGAAAGGGAGTTGGGAGAAGATCAGGTGTCGGTAAAAGCTGAAAAATCAGTTGAGGAGTCTCTGGCAGAGGCAGACATATTTCTCAGATATGGCCTTTACGACGAAGCAAGGGCGCTTCTTGAAAATATTAAGATAAGAGAACCCCGGGATATTGATATTCATGCAAAACTTAAAACTTTATATATAGACACAGGTGATAAAGAACAGGCCGTGGCCGAGTGCCTTGTTCTTGCAGAGCTTTACGGCAGCGCAGGCAATATGGAACAGAAAGAGGGGATACTCAAAGAAGCCTATGATATAAGCCCTGAGGATCCCAGGCTGCTCGAAAGGGCATCCATGCAGCCTTCGGCAGAATTCGTAGCGCCTGTTTCAGAAACGGCTGCTCCGGGTGCAGGTATTGAGGACTACAGTGAAGACATGTCAGAGGCCGAGTTCTATTTAAGGCAGGGGTTATCTGAGGAGGCAAAGGCCATATATCATAAACTCCTGAAGCTCTTCCCTGACAACGAAGAACTAAAACAGAAACTTTTGGCGGTAGAAGTCTCTACGCCGGAAGAAGCCGTCGCAAAAGAGGAGGCAATAAAAGAGTTTGCCGGAAAGCCGGTTGAGGAATTTGTGGCCCCGGAAGCGCTTGAGGCGCATGAAGCGCCGGAGCCTGCACTGGAAAACGATGTGCTTGATATATTCGAGGAGTTTAAAAAAGGCCTTGAAAAAGAGGTAGGGACAGAGGATTCAGAGACGCACTATAATCTCGGTATTGCCTATAAGGAGATGGGGCTGATAGACGATGCAATAAGGGAGTTTCAGGTATCGAAGAATGATCCAAAGAGATTGGCCCAGTCGATAAATATGCTCGGAATATGTTATATGTCTAAGGGCCTGTTTTCCCTTGCAATTGAATCTTTCAGCAATGTGCTTGGGAAAATAGAAACAAGGGATGAGTCATACTGGGGTGTAAAATACGACCTTGCAGAGGCATATGAAAAAAACGGAGATGTTGCAGAGGCGCTTGAGTTCTATACAGGAGTGTACGGGTGGAATTCAAAGTTCAGGAATGTTTCAGAAAAGATTAATCTGTTGAAAGTAATGGTTGCAGGAGCATCTTCAAAACCTGTAATATCAGAAAAGCAGAAGATAAAAAAGGAAAGGGTTTCTTACTTGTAGAGTATGGATTATCTTGAGTATTACAGTTTAAAAGAGCACCCGTTTTCGAATGTTGTTGATAACAGGTTTTATTATAAGGGCACACAGCATTCAGAAGCGTTGGTAAGGCTGAAATACGCCATTGATACAAAAAAGGGGCTGGCGGTTGTTATTGGCGATATAGGGACAGGCAAGACCACATTGGCGCGCAGGCTTCTCGAGGAGCTTGACGAGAGTGTTTATGAGGCAGTCCTTCTTGTTGTAATCCATTCTGCGGTAAGCGCGGACTGGCTGCTGAAGAAACTCGCAATACAGCTTGGCGTGGCAGATGTAAAAGACGACAAGGTTGAGCTTCTGAGCCAGATATACAGAAGGCTTTATGAACTGGGTGAGCAGGGGAAAGCGGCAGTAGTTATTATTGATGAGGTCCAGATGCTTAAGTCCAAAGAGATAATGGAAGAATTCAGGGGCCTGTTAAATATGGAGATGCCCGAAGGAAAGATGGTGAACTTCATATTTGTCGGCCTGCCCGACTTGGACAGCGTGCTGTCGCTTGACGAGCCGTTAAAGCAGAGGGTTGCTGTAAGGGTGAGGCTGAGGGCGCTTTCTGAAGAAAATACAAAGGACTATGTAGTCCATAGAATGCATGTAGCCGGCTGTCCCAAAAATCCGTTCACGGATGGTGCAATAAAGGTTATCTTCCAGTATTCAAGCGGAGTTCCGCGGCTGATAAATACTATTTGCGACAACGCGCTTCTTGATGGATATCTGTTCAAGGCGAATGCAATAGACGAGGCAATTATAAGGGCAGTTGCCGTTGATCTCGGGCTGAACGGGGAAGGAAAGATATAGTCTTTATCTGTAATTTCACTGTATATCTTGAGAGTTCTATCTTTATCTTTGAGGGGTACCAGAAATTTTCATTGCTTACAGGGCCCTCATAAAAAATCCTGAGTTCCCTGCCGTTATCAAGTTCTATTGTCTGATGAGTCGGCAGCATTGTTTTTTTGTCAATAGCAATGCTCTGCCATGAATTCCTGAGCTGATAGATTCCGTTTTGCTCTTCTATGGTATAGTCTTTAATCATCCACCAGAGAATGCTGTTTCGTAAACCGTCTACAAGAATTATTTTTTTATTTCTGCTGAGTTCGGGCTCGCTTTTAATAATGCCGTTTGCCTCTGTCAGTTCTGCTACGAGGAAACCTAATGAGTAAATCCGCAGGTCTAAAGTCTCATCTGTGAGTTCAAGGGCTGCATCTCCTGTTATTATGCTGTCATCTTTTTCAAACTCAACATAGAAGGTTGCTGCAACGCTTTTTATGTCGCTGCGCTCGGCAATGGTTTTTTTAATATCACTGCCTTCGTAATTGGGCAGTTCTACTCTCTTTGTTGAGCAGGAAGCCAGCAAAACCAGAGCAGAAGAGCAGAAGAGCAAAAGTCCGGCAGAATAAAAAATCCTTTTTGTTATTTTGCTGATAGCTGATAGCTCTCCTCGGCGAGTCGCCTGGGGCGACTGACAGCTGACAGCTGTCTTTTTACCGTATTCCAATGGCTTCAAGTGCATCTTCAACATCCTTTACCCCGAATATCTCAAGTCCAAAAAATTCCTTGAGCCTGCCCTGATTGGTCCTGGACATTACCGCCTTTTTAAACCCTATCTTTGCAGCCTCTTTAATCCTCTGTTCTGCGTATGCAACGGCCCTTATCTCACCGGAAAGGCCGACCTCTCCAAACATGAACACCTTTGGGTCAATGGGTATCTCCCTGAGAGAAGATGCTATTGTTGTTACAATCCCCAGGTCAATTGCAGGCTCGATGATTTTAAGCCCGCCGACAACATTTATGAATATGTCCATCCCGCCCAGGTGCAGCCCTGCATTTTTCTCAAGCACTGCGGTCAGGAGATTTACCCTGTTAAAATCCACCCCGATACTTGTCCTTCTCGGCATCCCAAATGTTGTCGGCGATACCAATGCCTGAATCTCAACCATCAAGGGCCTTGTGCCTTCTATGCTTGCAATAACTGTTGAACCCGAGACATTAAGAGGCCTTTCTGCCAGAAATAATTCAGAAGGGTTTTCTATTTCAGAAAGCCCTGCATCAGTCATCTCAAATACGCCTATCTCATTTGTTGAACCGAAACGGTTCTTGACAGTCCGTAATATTCTATAGGGATGCCCCCTGTCTCCTTCAAAATAAAGGACAGTATCAACTATATGTTCCAGTACTCTGGGGCCTGCAATTGCGCCTTCTTTTGTAACATGGCCGACTATGAATACAGGGATTTCAGACTTCTTGGCAAAAAGCATGAGCCTTGCCGCACACTCCCTCACCTGGCCGACTGAACCCGGAGCTGAGAATATCTCCTCTGTGTACATTGTCTGGATTGAGTCAACGACAATCACGCCGGGGTTGAGTTTTGAGGCTGTATCAATAATGCCTTCAAGAGATGTTTCAGCAAGAAGGATTATCCTGTCGGAATCTATTGAGAGCCGCTCCGCCCTCATCTTTATCTGTTCGGGAGATTCCTCGCCTGACACATAAAGGGCGCTCTCATATTTTTTGGAGAGCCCTGACATTGCCTGCATGAGAACTGTTGATTTTCCTATTCCAGGGTCGCCGCCGACAAGGATTACAGAGCCTGCAACAACCCCGCCGCCGAGAACCCTGTCAAGTTCTTTTATGCCGGTCTTTGTCCTTTTTTCTTTTCCGCTGGTTATTGTATTCAGGGGCTGGGGTTCCGGCCTGCCTGACGGCCTTCTGCCTTGCCTGCTCTCTTTTTTCTCCTCGACAAGGGTGTTCCATTCCCCGCAGTCAGGACATTTGCCGAGCCACTTGGGGCTGACATATCCGCAGGCCTGGCACTGGAAGAAGGTCTTAACTTTTGCCATTCTCAAACTATCTCCGTCCCTATGCCCTCTTTTGTAAATATCTCAAGCAGGAGGCAGTGAGAGATGCGGCCGTCGATTATATGTGTCTTTGAGACTCCGTTTTCAATAGCCTTGACGCAGGCGTTTACCTTGGGTATCATGCCCCCTGAGATTGTGTTGTCAGAAAGCAGTTTCTTAATATTTTTCCCTGTGAGGGTCGAGATTGTATTTCCTTTTTTATCTTTTATGCCCGGCACATCTGTGAGCAAAATGAGTTTTTCGGCCTTCAGTTTTGAGGCTATGGCTGAGGCGACAAAATCAGCATTTATATTAAGGGTTTCTCCATGCCGGCCTATGCCAATCGGAGATATAACAGGGATGAATCCTTCTTTTTCAAGGCTTTTGATAACTTGTGAGTTTATATCTGTTACCTCGCCTACCAGTCCAAGGTCAATTATCTCTTCAACGGCTGTATCAGCTGAAGTCTTTTTCATGAGCTTCTTTTTTGCCTTTATAAGTTCTCCGTCTTTTCCGCTTAAGCCGATAGCTTTTCCGCCGTGCTTGTTTATCAATGAAACTATCTCCTTGTTCACAAGCCCGCCGAGCACCATCTCAACAATGTCCATTGTCTCTTTATCCGTGACGCGCTGGCCATGGATAAATTTAGGTGTCTTTCCCATCTTCTCCATTGTTGAGCTTATCTTTGGCCCGCCGCCGTGCACAATCACAGGCCGGATGCCTATGAAGCTCAGGAGGGAAATGTCCTGAGCAAAGGAATCCTTTAAGTGTTCTTCTGTCTGTGCAGCGCCGCCGTATTTTATTACAAAGGTCTTTCCCGAGAAAGTCCTTATATACGGTAATGCCTCAATTAAAATATTTGCCTTTGTGATTATGTCTTTCATGGTTGTAACTCCATTATAAATAATTTTATGTAATGAGAGGAATATCTTTTCTCATTTTTTTTCAAAACATGGCATACACACCATCTTGCCATTTTTTATCCTGAGTCTTGGCTCCATAGTCTTTTCCCTGCATTTCTCGCAACGCAGGCCCGGATATATCCTTGCCTCATCAGGCAGGGCGACCTTAATGTTTTTGATTTTAAAAAGCGCGCTATCTTTTGCCTTAAGAATGGAATCTATCTTTCGTGTTTTCCTTTTGTGGACAGCTTTCATGACTGTTTTTGAACGGTCGCCTTTCATATATTTTTGCCACATCTCTTTTTCCTTTTCAGTTTCAGGCGGCGGTGTCCAGTCAATAGATATCCTGATAGCCTTGCCCGATGGCCTTTTTATGAACGTATAAACCTGCTTGCCGTAATCTTTAAATATCAGGTTTCCCTTCCCGAAGGTGCATCCTGTCATGACCTGAACTGCGTCAACAGCGCATGAGTTGTTTTCGACAATTGCAACAATCTCTTCATCAGAGGCTTTCCTGCCGAGTTCTTTCAGGGCAAATGCAGATACTCTGTAACCGAGCACAAGGCCCGGGCACACATGGCCGTGAAACTTAACAACCTCATCGAACTTTTTCATGATTGATTTTATATCCTCTCGTCATAATGCTTGATCAAGGTGCTGTATCCCTCATCTGCTAAGGCCTTTGCAACGCGGTAGGCGTCATCCTTTGTGCTGAATTTTCCAATATTAACTCTGAAATAGGTACTGTCATTTACTTCTGCCTTTGTGACATAAACTTTGCTGTATTTAAACTCAAGAGCTGTTTTCATGCGCGAGGCATTAGACATATCTTTGTACGAGCCAACCTGTATTGTGAAGGGCCCTTCACTGCCTGCCCTTGCAGGAGAATACCGCACCTCTTTAACATATCTTGTATCCCTGCCGAGATGTTCAATCCTGACCTTGCCTGTTCCGGTGCCTATCAAGCCTATCTCTTTTGCACACGCGTAAGAGAGGTCCAGATCCCTTCCGGCGATAAACGGCCCGCGGTCATTTACGGTGCATTCCACACTTTTGTCGTTTGATATATTTGTCACCTTGAGCCTTGTTCCAAAAGGGTATTCCTTATGAGCGCATGTTTTTGTATACATATTGTAAAGCTCTCCTGATGACGTTGGCTTGCCGTGGAAATCAGACCCGTACCATGAGGCGACTATATTTTTAGATTTAGGGACAGCAGCATCAGGCGGTTTTGTACGAGGCGGTTTTGTCTCAGACGGGCTTGCCTTTGGATAGCTTTTCTCAGGATAAGCCTCATAATATATCGGCGCGCAGGAGGCAAATATAAAAAGTATCAGGATGCAAGATGCAAGATGCATGATGCGGGATAAAAATATCATGCGTTTTGAATCATGTGTTATGCATCGTATATCGTGAATCATGTATCTTGCTTTAGAGTATATACCTGCTTAGGTCCTCGTCTTTAACAATATCAGCAAGTTTGCTTTTTACGTATTCCCTGTCTATGGATAATTTCCCGTTTTTCTTTTCAGGCGCTTCAAAGGATATATCTTCAAGGAGCTTCTCAAGGACTGTGTGAAGCCTTCTCGCGCCTATGTTTTCAGTCTTCTCATTTACAGTTGCTGCAATGCCGGCTATCTCTTCTACTGCGTCTTTTCTGAAATCTATCTCTACATCCTCTGTTGCCAGAAGCGCTGTGTATTGTTTTGTGAGGGCATTATAGGGTTCTGTAAGAATTCTCACAAATTCATTTTTCCCCAATGGGTCAAGCTCAACCCTGATAGGAAACCTTCCCTGAAGCTCGGGGATTAGGTCGGATGGTTTTGACATATGGAATGCCCCTGCTGCTATAAAAAGAATGTGGTCTGTTTTCACAGGGCCATGTTTTGTTGTGACAGTTGTGCCTTCAACTACCGGCAGGAGGTCTCTCTGCACTCCTTCCCTTGATACATCAGGCCCGTGGCTTGAGCCCCTGCTCGCTATCTTGTCTATCTCGTCTATAAATATAATCCCTGTCTGCTGTATCCTGTCAATTGCCTCTTTGGTGACCTTGTCCATGTCAATGAGCTTGTTTGCCTCTTCCTGCACCAGCAGCCTCAGGGCCTCGGGTACTTTTACTTTTTTTCTTTTAGCCTTTTCAGGTATTAAACCTCCAAGCATCTCTTTCAGATTTATCTCGAGCTCTTCCATGCCGACATTTGAGATAACCCCGAAGGGCATGACTTTTTCTCTTACCTCAACCTCTACATACCTGTTGTCAAGCTTTCCTTCCCTGAGCTGCGACCTCAGCCTTTCTCTTGTTTCTTTATGTTTTTCTTTCTCTTCCTCATCAATGCTTACACCCCGCCCGCTCTCCTCAATGAGGCGCCCGGGGCGGCCTGCAGCGGACCTTGGGGAAGGCAGCAGAATATCGAGAAGTTTTTCTTCGGCAAGGGACTCTGCCTTTTCCTGTACCTTTTTGATATGCTCTGATTTGACCATGTTTAGAGAAATCTCAGTGAGGTCTCTGACCATGGATTCAACGTCTCTTCCTACATATCCGACCTCTGTGAATTTGGATGCCTCAATCTTCAAAAAAGGCGCATTGGAAAGCCGTGCAAGACGCCTTGCAATCTCTGTCTTGCCGACCCCTGTCGGGCCTATCATGATTATATTTTTCGGAAGCACTTCATCTTTCAGCTCAGGAGAAAGCTGCTGTCTTCTCCACCTGTTTCTCATGGCAATGGCAACGGCCTTTTTTGCCTTATGCTGGCCGATAATGTATTTATCCAGTTCCTCAACTATTTTTCTCGGTGTCAGATTATCCATTCAGTTCCTCAATAGTTATATTTTCATTCGTGTATATGCATATTCCTGATGCAATCTTCATTGATTTTTCCGCTATCTCTTTTGCCGGGAGAGTTGTGTTTTCAAAAAGCGCCCTGGCTGCAGACTGTGCATAAGGGCCTCCTGAGCCGATTGCGGCAATTCCGTCTTCAGGCTCGATAACGTCGCCTGTGCCTGAGATTATGAATGTATGTTCTTTATCTGCGATAATCAGGAGCGCCTCAAGCCTTCTCAGAATCTTGTCTGTCCGCCAGTCTTTTGCGAGTTCTACCGCAGCCCTCTTTATGTTGCCGCGGTATGATTCAATCTTTGCCTCAAATCTTTCAAAAAGCGTAAATGCATCTGCGGTTGCCCCTGCAAAGCCCGCAACAATTTTGTCATTATACATCCTTCTTATTTTTTTTGCATTGTGCTTTAAGACGGTGTTCCCCATTGTCACCTGCCCGTCTCCTGAGATAGCAACATTACCGTCACGCCTTACACATAATATTGTGGTTCCTTTAAACATATATCCTCCATTCTCTACGGACTGATGCATGATACATGATTCATGATACACGTTTCAATTTTTCCATCATGCATCGTACATCTTGTATCGTGCATCATTTTTTATTCTCTTTTGCCAACGGATGCGCCTTGTCATAAGTATCCATCAGGTGCGTAATGTCCAGATGCGTATATTTCTGCGTTGTTGACAGGGATGAATGCCCTAAAAGCTCCTGAATCACTCTGAGATCCGCACCGCCCTGAAGAAGATGGCTTGCAAAGGTATGCCTGAGTGTGTGAGGGCCTATCCGGCCGTCAACACCAATTGCCCTTGCATACTTGATTACTATACGTCTTATGCTCCTGTCTGTCAATCTTGTTCCGTTCCTGTTGAGGAAAAAAGCAGCTTCCTTTTTCCTCAGCAATATCCTTTCGACCGCATAAGTCTTTATTGCCTCTATTGCCTTTTTGCCTACAGGCACTATCCGCTCTTTTTTGCCTTTGCCTTTGACCTTAACAAGGCCTTCCCTGACATCCACGTCATCCGCATTTAATCCTGCCAGCTCGCTTACACGAAGGCCGCTTGAATACAAAAGTTCAAGCATGGCCCTGTCCCTTACGGGAAGAAAGCCTATTCCCTCGGGTTTTTCGACAAGTGAAAAAACCGCATCCACTGAAAGGAAATTGGGAAGCGTCTTCGGCAGCTTTGGCGTTGGGACGAGTTTGGCAGGATTTGTCTTTATATGGCCTTCGCGGTAGAAAAACTTTAAGAAGGACCTTACGGTTGCAAGCCTTCTGCCGACAGTGGTTTTTTTATGTCCGGCATTAATCTGTTCTGCGACAAATCCCCTGATGTCATTCAGTTCGATGTCCTTTATTTCAGGGCCGATGTGTCCGAAGAATATCTCAAGGTCTTCCCTGTATGCCCTGAGCGTATGCGGAGATGCTCCACGCTCTATTTCAAGATAGCGCAAGAAATTCTGGATGTGGGAGTTCATAGGGTATTTTAAGTCTCTGAATATGATTATTTCAATCGCATTATTTGGGTTATAATATCCCATGCCTGTTTTAGCTTCCATAGACATCGGTTCAAATACACTGAGACTTCTCATAGGCAGGGTAGAAAACAATAAAATTACCCGCCTGAGATGCGGGATGGCGATTACGCGCCTTGCCGCCGGCATTAACAGGACATGCTTATTAAATACAGAAAACATGGGGAAATCAGTCTCTGTATTAAAAGAATTTGCATGCCTTATTTCAGAATATAAAGTCACCCGCATTAAGGCTGTCGGGACAAGCGCGTTGAGAGAGGCAAAGAACTCAGAGGAATTCATAAAGAGAGTGCTGTCAGAGACAGGAATAAAGGTAGACATAATTTCGGGGCATGAAGAAGCGGAACTTACCGCAATGGGTGTTTTATTTGATGCGCCGGAGGCAGGTTCGTCTTTTATTATCGATATCGGAGGCGGAAGCACTGAATGGGTTCTCTGTAAAAACTCATCTCCTGTTGAGATGGGCACGATTTCAACAGGCGTAGTTAAGCTTTTTGAACATCATATAAAGTCAGACCCGCCTTCAAAAGGTGAAATTGTTTCACTTAAAAAAGAAATGGACATTGTCCTGGGTAAGCTTAAGGTAAAGTCAGGGCATTTAATAAAAGCCAATACAGTTTTTATCGGGACGGCAGGCACTATCACAACAATTGCAGCCATTGACCTCGGCCTTGAAAAATACAGCCACGAAAAGATTCGTATGCATAGGATGCCGCTTCAAAAGCTCTGCGATATCTCTGAGATGCTTGTACGCATGCCCCTCATGGAAAGGAAGCAGCTAAGAGGGCTTGAGCCTGAAAGGGCAGACTTGATTATACCCGGCATACTCTTTACAATTAAGATTATGGAGATATTCGGCTTTAAAGATATGCTTGTGAGTGACAATGGCCTGCTTGAGGGTGCGCTTATAAGACTGTCAGCCAATGGCTCGTAGAGAGGAGGCCTAACATTAACTTCGCACAAAGGTTTTTTAAAGCTGAGGCTATAACTTTTCCATTTGTTGATTATTTGAAAGAGCCAGTTGTGATATTAAAGAGGGATGGAGAAATTATAGAGGTAAATAAGGCCTTTTTGGAGCTTTTCAAGGGCAGGAAGGAAGAACTTATTGGTAAAAACAGCAATGACATAATGCCCTTGAAAATCCTCTCAGAGAGTATCATAAAATGCAAATTCGACAGTATTGAAAAATCGGAGCAGATAAGATTTGGCGAACACGTATTGAATGTGGCTATCACTCCTGTAATGGTAAATGGCGGCCTTAATTTTATAGGCATTACTTTAAGAGATATCTCTGCCTTTGTTCAGATTGAAAGGGCGCTCCTTAAGAGGAACAAGGAACTCGGCATAATAAACACTCTCTCAGGGACGTTCATATCCTCAGGGGATATAAACTCTGTTTTTGCAGACCTGCTTGAAAAGATATTAATCGTCTCTGACTTCAGCCTGGGATGGATAGTTATGAAGGAGGGCGGGTCATTTGTCCTGAGAAATATGTCAGGCGTATCTCTTGGACTCAGGCATGAACTTGAAAAAGGGGAACTGAATACCTTATACGACAATGTCGTTGAGTTGACGGACCCGCTGTATGTCCTGGAATCAGGTGAGATGGAAAGGATAGAAGTTCTGAAAAAAGAGGGTATCATGTTTTTTGCCTGTATTCCTCTGAGGGTTGGCCCGGAGACAATAGGCATTCTTGTGCTTGCAAGCAGGGTGGAAATAAAATTCGATTTTGATACAGCAGCAGTGTTTTCACTTATTGGCAACAATATTTCTCTTATAGCAGAAAAGATAAAATTATTTCAGGAGACGCAGCGCCTTGCACTGACAGACGGCCTGACAGGGCTTTATAATGTCAGGTTTTTTTATGATATGCTTAACAAGGAGATAGCAAGATCCAGGAGATACCACACCCTGTTTTCGCTTATACTTTTTGACATTGATGATTTTAAGATTATAAATGATACTCACGGGCATCAGGCAGGAGATGATGTGCTTCGCTCTGTTGCCTCTATACTCAAGGCTGTATCCAGAGAGACCGATATCGTTGTAAGATACGGGGGTGAAGAATTCATATTGATGCTTCCGAGCACTCCCAAAAATGAGGCGCTTACGCTTGCCGACAGGATAAGGGAAAAGGTGGAGGAATACAGCTATCTTGGGAAGGAAACTGTTAAAATTACCATGAGCGGAGGGGTAGCAACATTCCCTGAGGATGCCGAAGATTCCAAAACACTGCTTTATGCAGCAGATATGGCGATGTATGAGGCCAAGGGCAAGGGTAAAAAACAGGTTTGTTGTTACAGGAGGATTAATGAAACAAGTATTTAAAAGGCCGGAGGGCCTTAAAGATGTGCCTTTCCGGTTCTGTCCCGGCTGCGGGCACAGCCTTGTCCACAGGATTGTCGCAGAGTGTATAGATAAATTGGCCATAAGAGAAAGGGTCATAGGCATCGCGCCTGTCGGGTGCGCTGTATTTGCATACGATTATTTTAATTTTGACGTGATTGAGGTGGCGCATGGCAGGCCGCCTGCAGCAGCGACCGGGCTCAAACGGGTTATGCCTGACAGAATAATTTTTTCTTATCAGGGCGACGGAGACCTGGCTGCTATAGGAACTGCGGAGATAATCCATGCCGCAAACAGGGGTGAAAACCTTACGGTGTTTTTTGTAAATAATGCCACGTATGGCATGACAGGAGGACAGATGGCTCCAACAACTATTACAGGGCAGAAGACAACCACAACACCAAGAGGCAGGGAGGTTAAGACGTCAGGTTATCCTCTGCGTGTATCTGAACTCCTTGCGACTATTGAAGGCGCCTCGTTTATTGCAAGGACCTCTGTAGATTCCATAAAAAATCTCATGGCAACAAAGAAGGCTGTTGAAAAGGCCTTCAGGTATCAGATAGAAGGCAAGGGTTTCAGCCTTGTTGAGATATTATCTCCTTGTCCGACGGACTGGGGAATGTCTACAGAGGAATCCATAGACTGGATGCGTACCGAGATGATGGCTGCTTTTCCGTTAGGGACATTGAAGGATAAATTTGCTTCATGATTAACCTTATTAGAAAATAAGCGAGGAGATGGAATTGGAACATAATGTATTGATAGCAGGGTTTGGAGGGCAGGGGATTTTATTTTTCGGGAAACTGCTTGCATATAGCGGCATGCTCGAGGGCAAGGAGGTGACATGGTTCCCTTCCTATGGGGCAGAGGTGCGCGGCGGTACAGCAAACTGCACTGTAATAATCTCTGATGATATGATAGGTTCGCCGATTGTCAGAAATCCTGAAATCCTTGTTGTAATGAATGAGGCATCCCTCAATAAATTCCAGCCCAGGCTGAAAAAGGAAGGGCTGCTTATATTTGATTCATCCCTCATAAAAAAACCTGAACTGCGTTCTGATATCCATGTTGCAGATGTCCCTGCAAGCGAGATAGCTGCATCAATCGGGAACACCAAATGTGCAAATATTGTAATGCTCAGCGCCTTGCTTGCAAAGGCAGGTATAATAAAAGAGGAATCAGCGCTTAAGGCACTTGAAGAGCTGACCCCTCCAAAAAGGAGAAAATCCCTTGATATAAATAAGGATGCGATAACAAAAGGAAGAAAGTACATTGAAGATAAGAAAAGCAAAGACAACTGACGTTAAACATATCCACCAGCTTGTTAATGAGTTTGCAAAAAAAGAAGAGATGCTGCCGCGGTCTCTTAATGACCTGTATGACAGCATACGGGACCTTTATGTTTATGAGGACAAAGGGAAGATAAAGGGAGTTTGTGCGCTCCATATAATGTGGGACGACCTTGCAGAGATAAGGTCGCTGGCAGTGAGTAAGGATTTGCAGGGCAAAGGGATTGGGAAGCGCCTTCTTGCAACCTGCATTAAAGAGGCAAAAGAACTCGGCATAAAAAGGGTGTTTGCCCTTACCTATCAGGCTGAATTTTTCAGAAAGATGGATTTCAAGCCCATTGATAAATCAAAGCTCCCCCAGAAGATCTGGGGCGACTGTCTCAGATGCCCTAAATTCCCTGAATGCGATGAAGATGCGGTGATAAGAGAACTTTGATTGTGGGATTTTGCTTGACCTTGACAGAGAATATTGGGATTTGCTATCGTTGAGTTGAATTCGAACCCGGAGAATAAGGAGGCAAGGATGACAAAGTGCGGTTTTAAGGTTATCGGACTTTTTCTTATATTTTCTGTCTTATTGACCGGATGTATGACATCTGCGCGGCACCAGCAGAATCTTAGTTCTAGCCAGGAAAAGGAGATGACTGTCGGGATAGTCAAGAAGGAAATACGCGTCGGCATGTCCCAGGCTGATGTGGCTGCATCCCTCGGTTCTCCGAATATTGTTTCAAAGGACAGCGATAGCAAGGAAGTATGGATATACGATAAGATTGCTACTGAAGCATCATATTCAAGGGAGGCCGGTGGTGTATCGGGCGCGGGAGGCGCGGCAGGAACCACGGGAACAACTCTTCTTCTCGGCTTTATTAGCGGAGGCTATGGAAAGAGTTCAGGCGCCATGAGCACTACGCAGAAAACGCTTACCGTGATTATAAGGTTCGATAAAAGCGAGAAGGTCGAATCGTTCTCGTATCATGCAAGTAAATTTTAGGGGCAAAACATGGAAAAATGGGCCTTTCTCGTTCTCATTCCTGTCATTCTAATAGCGGCGGACTGGCATAGGGGACGCGTAACCACGGCGGCGCAGGTTGAGCCTGAGAAAACCCAGCTCCAGGTACGCGAATTCCAGAGCCGCATCTACGATACCGGCGATATCAAGATGGTAATGAAGACCATGATCAACGTCCTTCAGGATGACGGCTTCATCGTAAAAAATGCGGAGAAAGATCTGGGCCTCCTGTCCGCTGAAAAATCCGACACTGTAAGAAAGCGCGTATATATCACCGAATGTTCCGCGAACGTCAGCGAGTACGGTAAAAAGACCCGCGTACGGATCAACTTTCTTTTGAAAATTATGAACAGGAGAGGCGGGATCTACAAGATAGGGGAGATAGCAGATCCGGAGTATTATCAGGATTTTTTCTCAAAGGTCGATAAGGGGCTTTTTATCCAGAATGAAAAATTATAGACACTTGGGTGTATAGTCGACGCCAATGTAACTTCTTTTAGCGGACAGATAAAAACTTCTCCAATGGTCTTCCAATCGTGCTACCCTGTCAGCATAACCCCTACGATATCTCCTATCTTTATATCAAACAGGGCAGCTGCATTGCCCCTGTAAGCGAATAGTTCAAGATATCCTGTGCTGTTCACCAGAGAATAAAGGCCTTTATCAGCAACCTCTGAATAGTAATTTTTGAGGTCTGTCTGTTTTCCTTTTGAGACAACCTTGAGTTTTCCCCCTGTATTAGTATTGTAGAGAGTGTTTAAAGCCTCGCCTTTTATATTTGTTATTGCATTGCCAAAACGGTCTATATATACAACTTCTCCTTCGATTGTTGTATTTGTAGGCAGTGAGACAGACGGAAACGGCAGAGTAACATAATCAGTGATCATATCGCCAAATTTCGTTGTTTCTATGCCCCTTGTCAGCCAGGCAGCAGCCGGTGCAAATATATCCCTGCCGTGAAATGTGGGCCCCCTGTGCGGCATGAAATAGTGCTCTGAGGTAATCTGGACAACTCCGAGTGTCTCGCTTTGCGAACTGTACACAAGCGAAAAAACACCGTTGTCAGGGCCTATAAAATAATGGTGGTCTGTTATAACAAGAATGGGCCGCCTGCTTGAACCGACGCCGGGGTCAACAACAACAACGTGAACTGTCTTGTGCGGGAAAAAATTGTAGCTCATCCCGAGCGTGAGGGCTGCCTCTCTTATGTTATGGGGACTTATGTCATGTGTTATATCAACTATCCTTGCCTTAGGGTTTATTTTCAGTATCACCCCTTTCATCATTCCGACAAACGGGTCCTTATAACCGAAATCAGTCGTGAGAGTAATGAGCGGAGGCGTATTTTGATCTAGCACCTTAGCCCTCCTGTCAGTTTTTTAAAATCCGTTATGCCGTTCTCTTTCATAAAAGATTCCATGCCTCTAATTATAGCAAGAGTTGCCATTGGATTTACAAAATTTGCGGTTCCTATTGCAACCGCAGTTGCTCCTGCGAGCATAAACTCCACTGCATCTTCAGAATTCATTATGCCGCCCATCCCTATAATCGGTATTTTAACTGCCCTGTATGACTCATAGACCATCCTGACCGCGATCGGTTTTATGGCAGGGCCTGACAGGCCGCCTATAATGTTTGCAATTTTAGGTTTTTTAGTTTTTATATCTATTGCCATACCCGGTATGGTATTTATCAGAGATATTGCATCGCTTCCTGACTCTTCTGCCATGCGTGCAAATTCCTTAATGTCCGAAACATTCGGAGAGAGTTTTGTTATAAGGGTGGAATTTTTGACAGAGCTTCTGACCTTTCCGATAAGTTTTGCAAGCATTTTTTTATCTGTTCCAAAAACAATTCCGCCTTTTTTGACATTCGGGCAGGAGACATTAAGCTCAATACCGTCTACACCTGCATCATCAAGCGCCTCTGAAAGTTTTACATATTCCTGCAGGGTATTGCCGAGTATGTTGACTATCAGCTTTGTGTCATATTTTCTGACATACGGAAGTTTTGTTTTCAGGAATTCTTTAAGGCCGACATTCTGAAGCCCTATGGAATTAAGCATCCCGCACGATGTCTCGCATATCCTGGGAGAAGGATTCCCCTCTCTGGGTTTAAGTGAAATGCCTTTCACAACTATTGCGCCAAGCTTGTTCAGGTCAACAAATTCAGAGTATTCCTCGCCGTACCCGAAAGTCCCTGATGCCGTCATCACCGGATTTTTGAGTTTTAATTTTCCTATGTTTACAGTTAAATTCATAATTTTAAAAGTGCATGGGGATGGGATTGCCTTTGAGCGGTTTTATTTTGCCGATAGTCCTTAAATCTAATTTATCTAAAAAATTGGGAGGCAAAATACCTCGGAGCGCAGCGAGAATGAGCGAAAAGGTAATCCCATCCCTAAAAGTACATTTGTTTACCATACAATTTCCTCTATCGAAAACACCGGTCCTTCTTTACACACCCTTTTATACCCTTTTTTAGTTTTAACACTACAGCCCAAACATGCTCCGACCCCGCACGCCATATTTTCTTCCATTGAAATATAACCTTTAATCCCTTTTTCTGCTGCGAGCCTGGAAACAGCCTCAAGCATGGGTGAAGGGCCGCAGGCATAAATCAGCTGAGAGCTGAGAGCTGAGAGCTGAGAGGCTAAATAATCTTTTAAAACATCTACGACTGTGCCTTTTTCTCCCGCAGAGCCGTTGTCGGTGCTGATGATTAATTCTTTAACCATGTCTTTTAATTCATCAAGCAGAAGGAGTTCTTCTTTAGTTCTTCCGCCGTAAAAGAGATACGCATTTTTGCCGAGTTTTTCTGCCAAGGGAAACAGGGACGCTATCCCGATGCCGCCTGCAATCAGGATTGGTGTAATATTTTTGCCCGGCAGGGGATATCCATTGCCCAACGGGCCGAGAACACTGACAGATGCTCCACTTTTCATCTGCCTTATTCTCTCAGTCCCTTTGCCTTTTATTCGGTAGAGAAAATGCACCGCCCCTGATTTTTGCTTTAATATGCTCAGGGGCCGCTTTAATAAGGGGTCATAAGAAGATGCAGTCTCAATCATGTAAAACTGGCCAGGCGCTGAATTTTTTGAAATATCGGAAGAACTTAAGATGAGCAGGTTATGGGATTTATTTACAGGGCTGTTTTCTATTATCTCTGCTCTGAGGTATCTACTCAAAGTTTATCTCTAATATCTCGTATTCCATTGTTCTTGCAGGCGCTTTGATGACTGTTGTATCGCCTACCTCTTTACCAAGCAGCGCCCTGCCAACAGGCGAACTTATGGAAATCTTTCCTTTTTTGACATCTGCCTCATCAGCGCCTACAAGCGTAAAAAAATATTCCTCGTCCGCTGCTGTGTCCAGCACCTTGACCTTTGCTCCGAAGGCAACCCTTGATTGATTTATCTTTGATGTATCTATTATTTCAGCCAATGACAATTTTGACTGGAGTTCCTGTATCCTTCCCTCCATGAATGACTGTTTCTCCCTGGCAGCATGATATTCTGCATTCTCTGAAAGGTCGCCATGCGCGCGTGCCTCTGCTATTGCCTTTATGTTCCTGGGCCTCTCCACTTTCAGAAGCCTCTCAAGCTCTTCCTTAAGTTTTTGATGGCCCTCTTTTGTCATCGGGACTCTCTGCACTCTTGCTGCCTCCTTGAGTGATATTAATTTAACACTTTTTGCTTTGTTTTTTCAAAATATTATGGAAGGAGTACCCAGGACAGATGTTGTTACAGCAGGCCTTGCCTAACAGCAGTCAGCACTTTTTTTATTGCCGTCGCAGCCACAGGAAGGTTCGCCTCCGTAAAGCATGCTGTTGATGATTGCGGCGGCGCATCCGACTCCTGAATTCACGCTGATTGCTCCGAATTCACAGTTGACGGCGCAGGCTCCGCATTCCATACAGAGGTCTCTGTCTGTAACAGAAGCTTTTTTATCTGAAAGTTTAAAGACACCATGAGGGCAGACCTCAACGCACCTGCCGCAGCCCGTACATTTTTCCGGCAATAATTTCAGGGTTGTTACATCTGACAGATATTTCATAATATCCCCCATTCTCCAAGTTTAAAAACGATAAGCAATATCAGTGATATGGCAACGCCGGTTATATATATCGGGATGCCGGCTCTAAGCTCTTTATTAACACCTGACATTCCTGTAAATGTTGTCGAGCCTGTAAATTGAAGCGCGATGTAAGAAGTTGCAAGGGGGAAGAACAGGCAGGCAACGATGAGCAGGATGATGTTTCCCTGATGGATAATACCGGAAGATTGTATAGTAAAAAAGGCCGCGAGCATGCCTGCTATCCAGCCCTTTAATGCAAATGAGCGGAACGGCACAAAGGGGAGCAGCACAGGAGTGGCCAGAGCCCCGGCAAAAACAGATATTAAGCCTAAAAACAGAAACGGCATCCCGCCAGACCAGGCATCTCTGAAAAATATCCCTGAAGGCTTAAGCCCGAAGATTAATAAAACAATAAGGGCATAGAGCGGGAATTTTTTCAATGCAGGATTAATCTCCATGGGAGTAAGTATTAATCTGTCGGCCATTGTAAATCTTATGGTCCTCATCTCCTCTGTCTTTTTATATCCGGAAGATATATAGGCCGGAATATCTTTGGCATAAACAGGGCCGAAACAGACCCTGAATCCTGTAATTTTTTGTACAGAACGCGCATTTACGCCAACAGCGCCGAGCTGGGGAACGATAAGCCTGTTGTGATTCACTATTTTATTTAACTGCACTTCCTGAACGCGGTTAACAAGCTCGTTTGTGCCGAAAGTACCTTTACCTGCTGCGCACCAGACATTAATGCCATTTGTATCGAGTACAAGTATCCATACGTTCATGCCCTGCAGCGACCGCCTCAGGATATCAAAGCTCAGTTTATAATTTGCGCTCACAAGGACATCGGAGTCTTTATCAGGATTGCCGGCAGCATAAAGCCCCGGCTTGACACTATATTTCATGCGGAATCCGCTTGTCCTGCTTTTAATCTGTCCCCAATGGTCGGCTAAAGACCATGCGGTCGAAACCTTGCAGGCTTTTCCAACAGGTGTTTCAGCAGCGCCGGTTATCCATTCTGGTAATTTGCTGTTTTCTGTGCAGCAGCATGTATCTTTTATTGCAGAGGCCTCTGATATTAAATTCTTTTTTTCAGCGCTGCAGCAGGAAGCTGTATTTTTATCGTTTTGTTTTCCGGCGCTTATAAACTTTAGTTCTTTCATGTTAATACCATTGCCTTTAAAACATCTCTTTCATAACCGGCCCAAGGGCGTTTTTTACCATATCTGCAAGTTCTTCAACTTTCATCAAAGTAATACAGCAGACCTTTCCATTCTTTTCCCACGTAGTAACTGCCAGTTTGTCGCCTGCCCGGATATTTATCTTGTCCCTCAGCTCTTTAGGCAGGACCATCTGCCCGCGTTCGTCAACGCTTATCAATGATTCAACCTTGCAGCAGCTTATCTTGTCCGCAGGGGGGCAGCAATATTTGCTCTTCTCTTTTTTTGTCATCCTGTTACCTCACTGATTAATCTGATAAATCAGTATAATCTGAAAATATTCCAGATGTCAAGAGGCTTTCTAACTGGGTAAATGGACATGAAACAGCAGAATCATGTAATATCAACATCAAAAGATAAATTAGGGGGGAAAAAATATAAATGCCTTTAGCTTCAACGATAGGCCTTGTCTCAGCGACACGGAAAGAGAGCGGTATTATTCTCCGCCTCCTTAAAAGAAGCGGGCCTGAAGAATTTTATTTAGGAAAAACAGGAAGGAATAATATTGTCCATGTCATATCAGGCATGGGGAAGACAAACGCCTCGCATGCAGCAACACTTTTGATAGAAAGGTTTTCTCCGCGCATCATAATAAATTTTGGAATCGGAGGCGCATATCCTTCATCAGGCCTCAGGGCAGGGGATATAGCAATTGCAGACAAGGAAATATATGGAGATGAGGGTTTGTGGCTAAAGGACGGTTTCCATACAGTGGATTCCATAGGTATCCCTTTCCTGAAAAAAGGCAGGAGAAAATATTTCAATGAATTTCCGCTCCACTCCCCCATCCCCCCCTTGGCAATGGGGGGCGACAGGGGGATAAAAATTAAATCCGGTGCTTTTGTTACCATCTCTGCTTCCACAGGCACAAACAAAAGGGCTAAGGAACTCGAAAAAAGATTTAATGCAATATGCGAAAACATGGAAGGCGCTGCTGTTGCTCATGTCTGTGCAATGTACGGAATACCAATGCTTGAGGTGCGGGGGATAAGCAATATTGTCGAAGACAGGGACCGGGGCAAGTGGGATATAAAAACAGCTTCAGAGAATTGCCAGAAAGCAGTTTTGGAATTTCTTAAGCGGCTCTAATCATCGGATCTTTTTCGCCTCATCAAAACAGCGTGGATAATGAATCCCGAGACCCTATCTTTTCCTTTGAAAGATGCTCCCTATACTATCAACCACATTTTCCAATAATGGCTTGGTTATTGTTTTACCAACCTCTGTAAAAACTTTTTTCTGGAAAGCGCCTTTAAGGTCATTCTGGAGGTTATCGTATTTCCCCCAGATATTGAAATCAAGGTCGACCGCACCTTTTTTCTTAATTAGTTCTACAACCATCGGGGCTGATACGCCCATAATGGCTCCTTTTCCCTCTATATCCAAATCTTTGATATTCAGATGCGACGGCGCATTGACATGCCATTTGTTAAGGCTGAGTTTGGAATCGAGATTCAACCTGCCCCTTTTTACATTTACATCTCCCTCCATATACGGTTTAAGACGAACGAGATTCAGGTTCTTTATGGAAAATGTGCCTTTAAAATTACCGCCGGCTATATTTCCATCCGATTTAATCAGGACTGCTCCAGCATCAGGGAGCTTTGCAGATACCTTAACAGAGGTTTTGCCTGGATGAATCAGTGAAAACATGCTCTTAATATCAATGTTAATATCGCTTAAACCCAACCTGAAGCCTTTGACGTCGTCAGCAAAAGATATTTCTCCGTTATTAACATCAAAAGACTTTATGACAAGTTCCAGGGAAGAGCCCCCTTTTTCCTTTTGCTTTTTGAACTCAGGCAGCAGCCACTTGCCATCCTTTGCTTTTTTTATCGTGAGCTCAGGCGAATCGAGTTCTATCGTTTTAATAACAAGTTTTTTTCTCAAGAGCCCAAAAAAGGAAGGTTTCAGCCTAAGCTGTTTTATTTTAAGGAAATCAGTTCCCTCAGGAGTTGTTATCAGAACGTTATCCGCCGTTATCGAATTCCATCCTATCTTTAGCGCGTTGAATGAGATATACGGGCCTGCGGATTCTTCGATTTTTTTCTTTATGAAAGAATCCAGCGGGAAGAACAGGACCAGTCCTCCCAGGGACAGGAACACGATTATAATAATCCCGAGTATGAACTTCTTCAGCATAGCTATAATGAAACCAGAAATTTTTAATATTAGCAAGGTTTTTAACGATTAAGGAGATATTTTTGTGATATAATTTCCGCATGGTTAAAAACAGAACTTTGAAGCTGCTTATTGCTTTTATCCTTATCTCTCTGCCCTGGTTATCTTCATGCAGGAAGGCCGATGAAAAAACAGTTGTGGTTGATATGAAAGAGAGGGTTCAAATGCCTGCGGATAATAATAGGGCAGGCGGAACACAACCTGTAAGGATAGCTATCGCTGCTGTTGTATCGCCAAGGGAGACCGCTGTTTACTATGACCAGATGATGAAATATGTCGGAAAGAGGCTCGGGAGGAGCGTAGAGCTGGTACAGAGGAAGACCTATCAGGAGATAAACGACATGCTTGAAAGGAGGGAGCTTGACCTTGCCTTTGTGTGTGCCGGCCCGTATGTTAACGGGCACAAAAAATTCGGCATGGAGCTTTTGGTTGCACCCATGCTTTACGGCAAGCCTTTTTATCAGGCGTATTTCATAGTCCATAAGGATAATCCGATTAATGATATCGGGGAACTGAGAGGAAAGAGGTTTGCGTTTACAGACCCGGATTCAAATACAGGCAGGCTTGTGCCAACTTATGTGCTGGCAAAGATGGGCGAGATACCCGAAAAGTTCTTCAAGGAAGTTATCTTCACATACAGCCATGACAATTCCATAAAAGCAGTTTCAAAAGGGCTTGCGGACGGCGCTTCTGTTGATGGCCTGATATGGGAGTATTATAATGAGAAAGCCCCTGAGTGTGTGAGAGATACAAAGATTATTTATAAGTCCCCTTTGTTCGGCATTCCTCCTGTTGTGGTGCATCCTAAAACCCCTGGTGCAGTTAAAAAAAGTCTCAAAAAAATATTCCTTGGGATGCATGACGACCCTGAGGGCCGGAAGATTCTTTCTGAGATAAGGGTGGAAAAGTTTATTGTTCCTTCTGATTCATCGTATGATTCTGTAAGGCAGATGCAGGACTGGATTGAGAAAAAAAAGTGAAAAACCTTTCCCTGAAGTATAAACTTTTCCTTTCAACGGCTGTAGTTGTAATCCTGTATGCTGTTTCTTCGATTCTTTTTGTGAACCTGTATATAAAAAATACATTTCAGAAAGAAAGCATCAGGGATGGAAAGGCCCTTGTTGCAGCCATGTCATTGCATATCATAGATGACCTGCTGACAAAAGACTTTGTAGCTATAGGTAAATTTTTTGACCAGATTATGGCAACAAACAGTGAAGTGTCTTACATCTTCATTGAAAAAGACGGCGAGGTATTATTGCATACCTTTCAGGGAGGATTTCCCAGAAAACTTCTGGATGTGGTGCATGAGAGAAATACCGTAGATTATGTGATTGTTAAAACAGCCGAAGAAACCTATCATGATTTCTCTGCTCCGATTTTTGAGGGCAGGGCAGGTTTCCTGCGGGTTGGTATTTCAGAAAAAATGGGCGAAGACGCAATAAGAAAAACCATACAATCCCTGCTTATAATTGCGCTTGTCTGCGTGATAATTGCACTTGGTGTTTCGATATTAATATCAAGGAAGCTTACAAAACCGATATCATTGCTGACCTCCACAGCTACTGAAATAGCGGATGGCAACTATTCAAAGGTTATTGAGGTGCATGGCGATGATGAGGTTGAAAAACTTTCCGGCGCATTTAATAAGATGGCAGGCGCTGTGAAGATTAGAGAAAAAGAGCTCAGGGAAGTGAACGAAGAACTGGAGGCTGTCAATATAAGGCTTCATGAATATATCGAGGAATTGAACAGGGCAAAGGACGAACTTGTAAAGTCTAAACAGGACAGGGCAGTTACAGAAACATCAAAAGCGATGATTCATCACATGAGGCAGCCCCTGACATATCTTGTTATGGCAATAGAGCTGTTCACAGACGAGATTCAGGGAGGCGCTTTTAATATGGATACCATCCAGAAAAGGCTTTTTGCGATTGAGGAAGCAGGAATGAAGGTGTCAGAACTCCTTAAGAAGTTTGAAGCGCTGAAAGAATACAAGACTGTTGAGTATTCTGACCGGACAAAGATAATAGATATAGGAGAGGAATGATATATGTGGGAATACACTGACAAGGTGAAGGAACATTTTCTCCATCCCAAAAATATCGGAGAGATAGAAAATCCCGATGCGGTAGGAGAGGTCGGCAGCATTGTCTGCGGGGATGCATTAAAGCTTTATCTTAAAGTTGATGAGAAATCCGGCAAAATAACAGATGCAAAATTCCAGACCTTCGGCTGCGCAAGCGCTATCGCAAGCTCATCTGCGCTCACGGAGCTTGTCAAAGGCAAGACGCTTGATGAGGCATTAAAGGTAACAAATCAGGAAATCGCCGAATTCCTTGGAGGCCTTCCGAAAGAAAAAATGCACTGTTCTGTTATGGGCCGGGAGGCGCTGGAGGCTGCTATTGCCAATTACCGTGGACAGCCCCCTGAGGTTAAGGAGGAAGGCAGACTTATCTGTAAATGTTTTGATGTTACGGAAGAAAAAATAAGAAAGGTTGCAATAGAAAACCACCTGACAACAGTTGATGAGATTACAGACTATACAAAGGCAGGAGGCGGCTGCGGTGAATGCAAAGCCGAGATAGAGGCAATCCTCAGGGACATCTGGGCATTAAAGAAACCTGAAAGACCTGTTGTTTCCAAAAAGCTTACCAACCTTCAGAAGATTGCCCTCATGCAGGAGATTATAGAAACAGAGATAAGGCCGGGCTTGCAGGCAGATGGAGGAGATATTGAACTGATAGATATTGACGGCAACAGAGTAATTGTTGCACTCCGGGGCATGTGCTCCGGCTGTCTGATGGCAGATGTTACCATAAAGGGGATTCAGGACAAGCTGAGAGAGATGGCGGGCGAAGAAATAACTGTGGAGGCGCAATAAATGAAGACGATATATTTCGATAATAATGCAACAACAAATATAGCACCTGAGGTTATAGATGAGATGCTGCCTTACCTCAGGGAATTGTATGGAAATCCTTCAAGCATGCATACATTCGGGGGCCAGTTGCACAGAAAAATTGAAGAGGCAAGGTCAAGGGTCGCAGGGCTTCTCGGCGCCGGGCCAGAGGAGATAATATTTACAAGCTGCGGCACAGAGAGCGACAATACCGCGCTGATGAGCGCTGTTGAATCCGTGCCTCATAAAAAACATATTATCACATCAAGGGTTGAACACCCTGCTGTTTTAAATTTCTGCAAATATCTTGCAAGAAAAGGATACCGGGCGACATATCTGCCTGTAAGCAAGCAGGGGCAATTAAATGTTGATGAGCTTGTGAAGGCCCTGGATGAAGACACGGCTGTAGTGTCGCTTATGTATGCAAACAATGAGTCGGGTGTTATATTCCCGGTTGCTGAGCTTGGGGAAATGCTTAAAGAAAGAGGCATCTTATTTCATACAGATGCTGTTCAGGCAGTCGGAAAGATTCCGATAGACTTAAAAAAACTTCCCGTTGACATGCTCTCATTATCCGGGCATAAGCTGCACGCGCCAAAAGGTGTCGGGGCTTTGTATGTGAGGAAAGGCGCGAGGTTTCATCCATATATAATCGGGGGGCATCAGGAACACGGCAGAAGGGCCGGGACAGAGAATGTGGCCTCGGTTATTGCCCTTGGGAAGGCATGTGAGCTTGCAGGAGATAACCTCTCTCAGGAAGTAATCTATCTGAAGGGTTTAAGGGACAAACTTGAAAATGCGCTCTTGAAATCCTGTCCCGATGCAAGGATAAACGGAGATGTAAACAGCAGGCTTCCAAATACGACAAATATCAGTTTTGAATATGTAGAGGGAGAGGCAATTTTACTCAGGCTGAATGAATTCGGTATCTGCGCCTCTTCAGGCTCTGCATGCACCTCGGGCTCACTGGAACCTTCACACGTTTTGAGGGCCATGGGAGTGCCTGCAACATTAATCCACGGTTCTATCAGGTTTTCTCTGAGCAGGTATAACACCGAGGCAGAAGTTGATAAAGTCATTGAGATAATGCCTCCGGTTATAAAAGAACTCCGCCAGCTTTCGCCTTTTGGCAGGGAACGGATTAAGAAATGATAACGGCATATAAACTATGAATAAAAAAAGGCTGGAACTTACAGCTCGAGCTGTGTAACCCTCATTAACTCCTCTACTGTTGTAATGCCTCTTTTAACCTTTTCTATGCCGTCCTGTCTCAGTGTGCGCATTCCAAGTGAAATTGCCTTGTCTTTGATCTCACGCACGGTTGCATTTCTCATTATAAGGTCGCGTATTTCATCATCGACAAGAAGGAGTTCAAAAATGGCTATCCTGCCTCTGTAACCTGTGCCTAAACAATTGCCGCAGCCTTTTCCTTTCCATACTTCCTGGATATCAGCGCTGAGTTCAGCCCTGATATTGTCTGCAGCTTTGAATTTTTCCTTGCATTCCGGACATATCCTCCTTACAAGCCTCTGGGCCATTACACCTACGAGTGTTGAGGAGACAAGGTAGTTTTCTATTCCCATATCCATTAATCTTGTTATAGCTCCGGGTGCATCATTTGTATGGAGTGTGCTGAATAAGAGGTGCCCTGTAAGGGCTGCATGTATTGCAATGCCTCCTGTCTCAAGGTCACGGACCTCTCCCACCATTATGATATCCGGGTCCTGCCTGACTATATGCCGGAGTCCGCTTGCAAAGGTCAGCCCTATTTTGGGCCTGACCTGTATCTGGTTGATGCCTGGCATCAGATATTCAACAGGTTCTTCTATCGTGATTATCTTTTTCTCGGAAGAGTTTATTCTGTCCAATGAGGCATAAAGGGTTGTGGTCTTCCCGCTTCCGGTAGGGCCTGTAATCAGTATCATCCCGTATGGCTTGTGGATAATGCTTTCATACTTCTCAATGAGTATATCGTCAAATCCTATGTCCGTTAATGTTATAAACGATGTTTCCCTGTCAAGGAGCCGCATGACTATGCTTTCGCCATAAATAGTAGGGATTGTAGAAACTCTGATATCTATGTCTCTGCCTCCCAGATTACTCTTTATCCTGCCGTCCTGGGGCAATCTTCTTTCCGCTATGTTCATCTGCGATAAGAGTTTTATCCTCGATGATACGGCAGCTTGCATCCTGACAGGCATTACCTCTTTCTCATACAGTATCCCGTCTACTCTGTACCTGACCCGTACATTAGCTTCCCCAGGCTCTATATGAATATCACTGGCCCTGTCCTTTACCGCATTTTCAATAAGCACATTTACGAGCTGTATAACGCCTTTTTCCTGCGCGAGGTCTTTAAGGTGGCCTATGTCTTCGCTTGTTCCTGTTGCTGCTGTGTCTTCTTCCGTTGCATTCTCTATTAATCTGAGCATAACAGCTTCCCTGGAGCCATGGAGTATCTCAAGGTGGCCAAGAATGGCTGAGCTCTTTGCAAGGAAGATCTTGATGTCATAGCCAAAAGATGTTCTGAGAGAAGCGATAGCATCATTTCTCAGGGGGTCTCCTACTGCAATATTGAGTGTATTTTCAGAGATGGAAAGGGGCAGTATCAGGTTCTCCTTCAGAAAAGCAAAAGATATCTTTTCAATAGGTACGGCCTGCGGAAATTCGGTTTCAGCGATTATCGGGATATTGAACTGGAGGGAAAGCGCGTGAAGGAGCTCTTCTTCTTTTAGGAGCATATCATGCAATATCTCTCCAAGCCTTCTTTTGCCTCCTTCAGACTTCTGGATATTGAGAGCCTGCTCTATATCTGTTTCTTTTACATATCCAAGCCCTAAGAGTATCTGTCCTATTTTTTTTGACAAGTTTTTTATCTCCCGGGGATTTTGGGGATTGTCCCAAAGAGATATTTAACGTCTTCATCCTCGAATTTCAGGCCTGCACCGACATAAGCCCCGCGCCGTTTCTTATTAAAGATGTTGTCAGCTCCAGCTGAAAGGAATACATTTTTGAATATAAAATAATCAACCCCGACTTTTGCATGGGGATTTTTTGCCTCGTCTTCATTATTGGAAAAATCCCAGACATCAACAGATACCTTTGCCTTGTCATTAAAGAGGAAGTAATCTGCGCCGGCTCCGAATGTGCTTTCGGTAAGGCCGGCCCTAAGCGCGGCATTATTAAATCTTTTTGCGAACTGTGCTGTGAACTCTATCTTTTGTTCAACCTTTTCCTCTTTGACGGTAACGCCATTAGTTGTAGTGGTCGTTGTCGTAACGCTTCCCACAGGGTCGCTGACGATCCCGAGTATATAGTATTTGTCGGGTCTCGGCTGGAGTGTTACATAGAAATAGCCCTTGGCATCTTTTGGCCTTGTGAGATAATCTGTCTGGAATGTTATGAAGGTCCTGAACCTGTCTATAGCGCTGATTGATTTGTTCACACCCTCTGCAGCCTTATTTACTGACTCGTAAAGCCTGTCATCCTTTACCAGTTTCCCGAGGGTACCTTCTCCCTGTGCGATCGTCTTGGAAATATTATCAATAGATTGAGCGGCATTTTTTATGGTCGGCCTGTTTTCCTCTACCATTTCTTTTAATTCTTTGGCTGCCTTGTTAAGGTTTGCAACAAGGTCAGGGCCTTCTGTTTTTAAAGAAGCCGAGAAATCTTTTATGTTGCTCACCGTGGTTGTCAGAGGCTCCTTGTTTTTCTCCACGAGGTCATTTATTGACGTGATGAGATTGTTTATATTGTCAAGTGTGGTCCTCATCTTGTGGTCATTGACAGCTATTGTTTCCTTAAGCCCTGCGGTAATATCCTTGATGTTCAGAATAGATTCCTTGAGCGCCTTTTTTGCTTCCGGGGTGCCGAGGGATTCACTGAGGGCAGATGCAAGCGTGCTTATGTTGGAAGAGACCCCTGAAAGGTTCCTGACCAGGTCATCTATATCAATGACCTCCTGTACATTTTTTATTGTATCACCGTCTTTAAGTTCCGGTTTAGTGAGGCCTGTTTTTATCTCTAAATATTTATCGCCTAACAGCCCTGTTGCCTTTATGCCGACTGAGGCATCCGAGTATAATACAACGTCCCGGTTCACCCTGATAACAAGCCGTGCCTTTCCATCTTTAAGCTGTATCTTTTCAATGGTACCGGCATCAACGCCTGCAACCTTTATCCGTGTCTTCTCGTCAAGCCCTCCGATATTTTTAAACTCGGCATAAAGGACATAGCCTTTTTTCTTTACCCATTCAAAACCTCCGACCTTAAACGTCATATATGTCAGAAGTGTAAGGATGACAAGTGAAAAAGCTCCTACCTTTAACTCTGTAGAAAAACTTTTCATGCAGTTACCCCTTCTACTTTTATTGGACCAACGGCGCTGCCTGTTATAAACTGCCTTACTATAGCATTGCCTGTGTTCTTTATCTCATCCGGAGTCCCGATCTCTATTATTCTCCCCTGATACAGCATTGCGATCCTGTCTGCAATCTTATATGCGCTGTGCATGTCATGTGTTATGGCCACAGACGTTACAGCGAGTTTTTGTTTCATTTCTATTATAAGGTCGTTTATCGCATCAGCCATTATCGGGTCAAGTCCTGTAGTAGGTTCATCATACAGGAGTATCTCGGGTTCGTGGGCTATTGCGCGGGCAAGGCCGACCCTCTTTTTCATTCCGCCGGAGAGTTCCGACGGCATGAGATTCTCTACCCCGACCAGGCCCACCATCCTGAGCTTTTCGATTGCTATCTCCTTTGCATCGTTCTCTTTCAATTTCCCATGCCTCATTAATGCAAATGCCACGTTTTCCCATACTCTCATAGAATCAAATAATGCTGCCATCTGGAAAAGCATGCCAAATCGCTTTCTTGTTTCATACAGCTCATTTTCACTTAGAGCTGCGATATCCGCTCCGTCAATAAGTACCGAGCCCTTATCAGGTTTAAGCGTTCCTATGATATGCTTTATCAGGACACTCTTGCCTGAGCCGCTTCCGCCTATTACAACCATGCTTTCGCCTTTTTCAACCTTGAGGCTTGCGCCCCTGAGCACATGGTTGCCGCCAAAAGACTTATGTAAATCTATAAGTTCTAACATCTCTTTTTACAGTTCATTTAAATAACCACGCTGACAGGAAGTAGTCGGAAATAAGTATGGTCATTGACGACAGAACCACAGCCCCTGTCGTAGCCTTTCCAACCCCTTCGGCGCCTCCCTGTGTATAAAAACCCTTATAGCAGCTTATTATAGCAATGGCTGCACCAAAAAAACATGCTTTTATAAGGCCGTTATATATGTCGCTGGTTTCGAGATAGTCCCATGTCCTTTTCCAGTAAACCGTTGAATTAGCGCCTAAAAGATTTACTGTTACAAAGTATCCTCCTATGATTCCTATGAAGTCAGCTATGACTGTCAGGGCAGGAAGCATGATTACCCCCGCGATAAACCTTGGCACAATCAGATATTTTACAGGGTTGGTGGCAAGGGTCTCGAGGGCATCTATCTGTTCTGTAACACGCATTGTGCCGAGTTCCGCAGCCATGGCAGCGCCTGCTCTTCCCGCAACTATCAGCCCTGTCAGGACAGGCCCGAGTTCTCGCGTGATAGAAAGTGCGACGACTGTTCCCACAAGGACTTCTGCATTGAATCTCTTGAATCCTGTATAACTCTGCAGCGCAAGCACCATGCCTGTAAACACTGCCGTGATAAGTACAACAGGCATGGACTTAATGCCGATCTCTATTATCTGTTTTAGTGTATTTTTTACCTCAAATGGCGGCAATATAAGCTGTTTTATTGAAGAGAACAAAAGGAGCATAATCCTGCCGAGCTCTTCAGAAAAGGCTATAAAGGTATGCCAGAGTAGTGTTATAGTGCGGCCTACACACTCAATGAACTTAATCACGGGGTTAACTGTCATGAGTATATACCTTCCGTGATTTGTTCCCGAAAGATGTCAGGATTTCGTAGGGGATGGTCCCTGCCTTCCTTGCAAGTTCTGATGCAGTTATAGCATCAGCCTTTTGCCTGCCCAGCAAAACGACATCCTCCCCTTCAATGACTCCCCTGGCATCCGTAACATCTACCATTGTCGTGTCCATGCAGACTCTGCCGACCACAGGTGAACGCCTGCCTCTTACAAGGACATCTGAATTGTTCGAAAAGGCCCTGCTGTATCCATCTGCATAGCCAACAGGCAATACTGCTATAAGGCTGTCTCTTGAGGTGATAAAGGTCCGGCCGTAACTTACAGGAGACCCTTTCCTGAGTTTTCTCAGGGATAATATCTTTGTCTTAACAGTCATGGCAGGCTTGAGCTGAGAGCTGAGAGCTGAAAGCTGAGAGCTGAGGGCTGAAGGCTGCATGGGTGAATAACCATAGAGCATCAGCCCGGGCCTGATTGCATCAGGATGTGATTCGGGCAGTGACATAACAGCAGCGCTGTTAGCGATATGTGAGAGAAGATGTTTGAGGCCTTTTTTAATCATGGTATTTTTCAATTTATTGAACCTGTCAAGCTGTATAAGGGCATATGACCTGTCAGAGAGGTCAGCATCAGAAAAATGGCTCATAAGGCCTGTTACTGTTAAAAAATCCATTTTCATTATTGCATTTATATTTTTATCCAGGTCATCTATGTTAAAACCGAGCCTCCCCATTCCTGTATCTGCTTTTATATGCACATCTATGCCCTGCTTTCTTTTTTTTGCCTCTTTAGAAAATGCCCGGGCTGTTTTTATATCATGGATAACAGGTATAAGCTTATATTTAAAGTAATTGTTCATATCGTACTTGTCAAAAAGAACAATCAGGGGAGTTTTAATGTTGGCCTGTCTCAAAGCTACAGCCTCTGCTGCATATGCAACTGCAAGATAAGAAGCTCCTTCCTTGACAAGCCTGCGAGAGGCCTCAATAGCGCCATGGCCGTATGCATCAGCTTTCACAACAGCTATTATTGGCCTGTTCCCTGTTATCTTTTTTGCAATTCTGAAATTGTGTGCGATAGCCTCAAGGTCTATCTCTGCTATTGGCCCTCTGTCCATAAAGTCAGCAGTCAGCAGCCGGTAGTCAGCAGTAAGCAGTCAGTAAACTACTTACTGCCCGGCGCTTAACTTTTATCCTTTCCCTCTTCTTTCTTTTCTTTGCTCTCGTCAATCGGTTTCTTGGGAGTGACATCTATCTCGTCAGGTTCTGACATTGATTTTTTGAAATTCTTTATTGCCTTCCCGATGCCGCCTGCAAGTTCCGGCAACCTCTTGGCTCCAAACAGGACAATGACTATTACCAGTATAACAATTAACTCCGGCATACCTAAACCAAACATATACTACCTCCTTTTTAAATGGCTGCCAGCTGATAGCTAATAGCTGACAGCTTTTTTAAAATCTTCCATTGTATTTATGTTTACGAACGACCTGCCTTCAGGGTCTGTCTCCCTCACCTCTTCTTCTTTTATATATAAGACCTTTAACTCTGTTAGCATATCCTTCAGGCTCCTTAGTTCCTTCCGCAGCCTTTCTTCAATAACACTCAGGATATTTTTCGAATAGATTCCCAAAAGGGGCTGAGGCCTTCCTTCAAATACAGGGATTACGGCATCCCAATTTTCTTCGTGCAGCGCACAGCGTGCAACGAGCAGCGAGACCAGTTCCGGTTTTATAAACGGCATGTCACACGCAGTTACGAATATATCGTCTCCTGTGTTTGAGAGTACAGAAAAGATTCCTGCGATTGGCCCGCGCTGTTTTATAATGTCGCCTATCATTGGCACTCCGCAGTAAAAATAAAGCTCCGGTGTATTTGTGCTTATGATAACCCTGTCGAAAAAGTTTTTCAGCAGATTGATACCGGAATCAATTATCCTTTGCCCATTGATCTCAATGTGACCTTTAAGCACCGGAATCCTTTTGTTTTCCCCGCCTGCTAAAATTATTCCTGTCATATGTGTTTATGCGTATCGTTATAGTCTATTCAAAAAATACCTTTAATACAAGCTAAAAGTCTTTTCCGTTCAAGATTTTGTCCTTGCTTAAATGCCCTGATTTTGTTATAAAATAATAAAGGAAGGATGCAGGTCAGATTACCTGCCCTGTTTGTGATAAATGAAAAAGTTGATCCGGCAAATTAGATCTTTAGGGAGCCTGTTTAGGGAGTACGGTGTGCATGTCTCGTCTATGATGAGAAAGCCTGAAGTCTCCTTTAAGGCACCCACCTATATAATAGGCGGATCTGATTCTTCGTTTACACGGCGGGGCGGGTTTATTTTGTTACTGATTGGCGTTAAGTTGTTAATGGCTCGTTGTTTGTTAGTAATGAGCAGGCAGGCTTTTATAATGGAAATTATGTTTCTGAGGGAAGATATAAATAAAATAAAGGGGTTTGATTATAGGCTTTGCTTCAGGAGCCGTATGATAAACTTTGACAGGGAAGCCTTTTCCCTGATTATATTTCCAGCAGCTTCTCACTAGAAACACCAGAAGCCATAACTATCTGCGAGCCGCAGACCTGCCTGAAAAACAAAAGCCATTTTTGCAGAGGATTGAAAAGATCAGGGCCGGGGCCGGGAAAATTCCGGGCCTTAACCTGTTTTTATATATCTAATTGATGAGGAGGATAGAATCCGATGAACGATACAGGGTATTTGATATTGATTGCCATTGGCATTGGCGCTGCAGTAGGTATAGTCCTTAGCCTTATATACAGGAATTCACTGAAACCGCAGCGTTTGACACTTGAAAAGGAAAAGGGAAAGCTGATTGAGGAGGCCAAAAGAGAAGCAGAAACCATAAAAAAAGAAGCAGCCCTTGAGGCAAAAGACCTTGTTTATCAGGCAAAATCAGAGGTTGAGAAGGACCTGAGAGAGAGGCGCTCGGAACTGAACCATCTCGATAAGAGGGTCAGGCAGAAAGAGGAAACATTAGAGAGAAAAATCGACCAGCTGGAAAAAAAGGAACATGACCTCAGCAGGCGCGAAAAGGAATATAATTCTAAAGAGCGGTCACTACAGGAAAAGGAAAACCGCTATAGCCAGCTTATAAAGGACCAGACCCTCCAGCTTGAGAGAATATCGGGAATAAGCTCGGAAGAGGCCAAGGTGGAGCTGTTTAAGAGGGTAGAGGAGGAGTCGAGGTTTGAGTCTGCAAAGCTTGCAAAGAAGATAGAAGATGAGGCAAAGGAGCTTGCCGATAAAAAATCCAAGGAGATAATGAGCCTTGCCATACAGAGATATGCAAGCGAGTATGTTGCAGATGCCACGGCCTCGGCAGTAAGCCTGCCTAACGATGAGATGAAAGGAAGAATAATAGGGCGGGAGGGCAGAAATATCCGCGCGCTTGAGGCAGCTACCGGCGTGGACCTTATAGTTGATGATACCCCTGAGCTTGTTACGCTTTCAGCATTTGATCCGGTAAGAAGAGAGATTGCAAGGCTTTCTCTCGAGAGGCTTATAACAGACGGAAGGATACACCCAACGAGAATAGAAGAGATTGTTGAAAAGGTCAAGAAAGAAGTCGAGACAAACATCAGGGAAGAAGGGGAGAAGGCAGTATTCGACCTGGGCCTTTCAGGGATACACCCTGAGATAATAAAACTTCTCGGCAGGCTCAAATACAGGACGTCATACGGCCAGCCTGTGCTCCAGCATTCAAAAGAGGTGGCTTATCTTGCAGGGATGATGGCAGGCGAGCTTGGGATAGATGTAAAACTCGCAAAGAGGGCAGGGCTTCTTCATGATATAGGCAAGGCAGTGGACCATGAGACAGAAGGCTCGCATCAGGAGATAGGGGCAACTCTTGCAAAGAAGTACGGGGAGAACCCCAAGGTAATAAATGCGATACTGGTTCACCATGGAGAGGGCGATCCCTTAACAGCAGAGGCAGCCCTGGTTGCTGCCGGTGATGCTTTATCTGCTGCAAGGCCGGGTGTCAGAAGGGAAAGCATAGAAAACTATCTGAAGAGGCTCGAGAAACTTGAGCAGATGGCGATGTCTTATAAAGGAGTGGAAAAGTGCTATGCAATACAGGCAGGAAGAGAGATAAGAATAATTGTCAAGCCCGAGGATATGACAGATGAGATGTCGGCAATGATATCCAAAGAGCTGGCCAAGAAGATAGAGGCTGAGATGTCGTATCCCGGACAGATAAAGGTGACAGTTATAAGAGAATCCAGATATGTGGAGTATGCGAAATAATATGGCAACAGGTGAATCGGTTAATCGGTTAATCGGATATTTTGTTTTAAATTCACCCACTCACCTATTCACCCATTCACCGAACAAATGAAAGTTTTATTCATAGGAGATATAGTCGGCAAGGTAGGGAGGCTGACCCTGAAGGGGCTGCTTCCCAATCTGGTTGACAGGTATAAGATAGACCTTGTAATTGCAAACGGCGAAAACATGGCCGGCGGCTTCGGGATAACAGAGAAAACAGCAGATGAAGTACTGGCTTGCGGCGTTAATATTATCACAAGCGGAAATCATATATGGGACAAAAAAGAATCTGTTCCGTATATCGCAAAAAAAAACAGGATATTGAGGCCTGTCAACTATCCTCCGGGAGTGCCCGGTTTCGGAAGCATTGTGCATACCCTTCCAAACGGGACAAAGGTTGGAATAATCAATATTTCAGGGAGGGTATTCATGCCGGCCCTTGACTGCCCGTTCAGGGTTGGAGAAAAAGAGATAGAAAAACTCAGGGAATCAACGAAAATCATTATAGTGGATTTCCATGCCGAGGCCACCTCTGAAAAGATAGCCTTTGGTTATTTTATTGACGGGAAGGTGAGCGCTGTTGTAGGCACACATACGCATGTCCAGACAGCAGATGAGAAAATACTGGCAAACGGAACCGCATACATAACAGATGTAGGGATGACCGGGCCTGCTGTATCTGTAATAGGTGTTGAGAAAGAGCAGATAATAGACCGTTTTCTTCATCAGATGCCTATGAAATTTGAAACGGCAAAAGGAGACGGTATCCTATCGGCAGTGGTCATCGAGATAAACGAAGAAACAGCAAAGGCAACAGCGATACAGAGGCTTCAGCTTAAATATCCTTAAGGCTTATTGATTGTTTCTGATTTCTTCCTTTGACTGTGGAGCTAAAATTTAAGCAGCCTGCCCCCTTTACTATCCTATGGCAATTGTGAAAGCCACTGGCTTGCAGAAGTTATGAGAATTTTGTTGTTGCCATTAGAGACAAGTTTGTAACCATCTCCCGCATTTACCAACTGCACTGCCGGCACATTCAGCGAGTTCTGGAATATCCTCAGGGATTTAGACGGCTGTTCGTCAGCCATTTTTGCTTCGATTAGAAGAAAAGGTTTTTTATTATTCGCGAGCAAAAAATCAACTTCCTGTTTTTCTTTGTTCTTTACAAAGTGCAGGGAGAAATCACCATATCCCATGTCGTTCCACAATATGACCGCCCTGTAAAGTTCCTGAGCAACCATATTTTCAAAACGCGCTGAAGGATCCTTTATCTTAGGCGTATCCCACAGGTAAACCTTTCGCTCTTTCTGAATAGCGCGCGCTATTTTGCCTGTCCATGTCGGAATGCTGAAGACAAGGAAAAATCTCTCAAATACCTCAAGCCAGTTTCTTACCGTGTTGTAAGATACTTTCAGATCGCTTGCGAGCGATGGAACCGAAAACGGGCTGCCAATTTTTGAAGGAATCAATAGGTAAAGCGTCTCCACATCCGCAATGGATTTTATTTCAACAATGTCCCTAATATCCTCCCGTATTAATTGATGCGAATAAGTATTTGACCATCGGCGATATGTTGCCGCTTTTCCGGATAGATACGGTTCAGGAAACCCGCTTAAATCAAAGAGCATATCCCATATTGCCTTGAGCTTATCCGCCTGCTCCATGCTTATTTGCAGAGGATTCCTCATAAAGGCCTCTATCGGAACATTTCTGTTCCCAAGTTCCGCAATGGTAAACGGGAATAAATGAAACATATAATATCGTCCTGCCAGAGAGTCCCCGCCTTTTTGATAAATATCAAGCCTCCCGCTTCCCGAGACAAGAAACTTGTAGCTTTCATGGAATTGATCGTATATGCCCTTTAGGTAATTTTTCCACTCCCTGTACTTGTGAATCTCATCAAGAATAATCAGGGGAGTTGAAGCATCCTTTCTCCTGATGCCTTCAAAAAATGCAGGATTCGAGAAAAAAAGCGCCCGGTGTTCTGCAATGTCCCAGTTGAAATAATAATTATTGACATATGAATGCGCGATAAGCTTAGAGAGTGTGGTTTTGCCTGCCTGACGCGGGCCGGCAATAAAGATCATGCTTTTCTCAGAAGCAAGCTCCTGCCAAATCTTAATATAATATCGCCTGTTATGCATATAACTATTTTACACGCTACTGAAAAATAGTCAAGACTATTTTTCAAGACACTGAAATATAGTCATGCTCCGCTTGCCTGCTTGCTAACTTCTGACTTCTGCACTTTTGTGCTATGGAACTATCGAAATCAGGTCGCTGTCCCTGATTATTTCTTATTTGCCCGATGAAAAGTCAAAAGTAAAGACCTGACCCTCATTGCGCTGCTGTTTTATGCGGCTGAGTGCTGAAGTTCATGCGCTGTGTTTATGGATTCAATATCCTTCTTATACCGTTTCTGTGCCTCTTCAATATCATAAAGCGTCTGGAGGTTCATCCAGAATTCAGCAGGGACACTGAAAAACTTGCCCAGCTTTAGCGCCGTTTCCGCTGTAATGCTTCTTTCACCTTTTATAATCTGCCCTACTCTTGTCTGTGAAAGGCCTGTCTCTTTAGAAAGGCGATAGACAGATATTCCCATCGGCTCCAAAAACTCCTCTTTAAGCACTTCGCCGGGATGTATATTTTTTAATGTTCTCATAGTGTCACTCCTTTCAATGATAATCTGTTATTTCAACATCAAAGGCATTTCCATTTTTCCATTTAAAACAGATACGCCATTGGTCATTTATCCTTATACTCCACTGTCCCTCTCTATTGCCCTTCAGCGCCTCAAGCCTGTTGTGAGGAGGAACTCTCAGCGTCTCGATTGTCGTGGCCGCAGCAATCATTCTCAATTTCCGCCTCGCAGCATTATGAAGCTGGGCAGGAAGCTTAATCTTCTTTGAAAACCGCCCCTGCCATATAAATTCTGTTTCTTCATCCCTGAATGATACTATCATCTTACAATAGTATCGCAGAAAGAAAGTATAAAGTCAAGGGTAGGTTGTTGGTTTTTTCAGTTGTAACATCTGACATGAGGGATTACAGCAATATCAAGGGGCTGAAAGTAGAAAAATTTTAGAGGTTTTATATGTTAAGTATGGAGGTTCAACCTCAATAGAATCTCACGATGAAAAGTCAAAAGTAAAGACCCTCTAAGTTGATGAATTTGTTGGGTGCAGTTCATTGATCCGTCTTAATCATATCAAGTTGTGTGTTCGGATATTTGGTTTTCAGGGCAGCAATATAATGAAGAATTCTTTTGTAGCGCACAATATCCACACTTTTCAAGAAGGAGAGCCATCCTATCGCATGATACAATTTATCCTTTTTTTCTTGATTCTCAGGCTTTGCCAAATTACAGAATTTTGCTCTTAATTCATGATATTTCTTTTTCCCTATCCCAGCGCTCTTGTCATTTATAACTAACCCTGTTACTTTCTTGGCCTTTGCAGTACCGGCAAAATGCGTCTTGTCAGTATTTATGAGGAGGCCTTCATTTTGGATGATTTTATCAACTGTTTTAGCAATTTTTATCACTTTGTTTGGCGACAAACCGGAGAAAGTTAGATCATCTGCATACCTAGTATAAGTAATTCCTCTTTTCCCAACATAACCTTGAATCCGATTGTCTAATTGCCAGCAGGCTAAATTTGCCAATTTGGGAGAACAAGGACTACCTTGTGGCAACTTGCCTTGAAAAGTGCAGATATTCGTTAAAATAGTAGAAATTGTATGATCATAACCAAGAGATTTAAAAATATTGAAAACATAATTGCTTTTCACGGACGGGAAAAAATCTTTGAGGTCAATATTAAGAATTGCATTTGAACCAACATGAGGGTTAGCATTCTCTAAAATACTCTGGCCCTTCTCAAAGCCCTTACAGGATGGAGAAACTTTTAGCTTATTTAAAATATGGACTAAAATCCAGGATTGCAGAGCTTTCAATTTTCTGCTTGGCTGCGCAATCTCTCTTTTTTTACCACTCTTTTTTGGAATCTCATATACCTTATAATATTTTCCGGAGTTTTTTGATAACTGAAAAATTGAATATTTTGATAAGTGCGTGAGCGCTGAAAAATCATCTAGTGTTCCAATAACAGGCAACCCAAGCATATTAAGTCGCACATTATCTGTTTTCTTTAATGTTTTTCTTGCCATAAAAAAGGGTGTTCTCTTTACCTCAAAATTCTTGAATGAAGTTCCACTTTAATCTCGTTGAGAGATTAAAGTGCCAACTTCATGAAGACAATAGTTAGTTTACACCTTGGATGTCGAATCAACATCTCGCCGAAGCGACTAAAGAGAACACCCCCTCAATTTAATTTCAGTCTTTTATTTCTGTATTTGAAATTCATGATTTCCAGTCGCAAGTCGTCCAATATTCTTGTCTCTTGAAAATTTTTTACTCTCCTTTTAGCCTTGCGCAGATTTACAAAATCATCCATGCCTAAAGGCGTTAATTTATAACCTTCTGGAGTGAGGCTTATTTTTCTTTTTTTGCTAAGAATTGTTAATGCTGTAATCGTCGATTGAATGGAAGCATTTACATCGGCTATTGCAAAACTTACTACCTCCTGCAAAAGGCTTCTATCAATTGGTTCTAACAAAAATATTGTCGGTAACAAGAAGTTCTCAAGTTGAAGTAAGTTTATTGTATCTCCTTTTTTCGTGCTCGTTTTTTTTATTTTTGATAAGGATGCACTAAGTTTTTCAATCTCACCATCTAAGTCATTTAAGTCGAGATAAAGCAAGTTGTCTTTATTTGCCTTTTTAATGAGCTTTACAGGCCCTTGGTTAATAAAGCTTTTATCCTTCTTAAATTTCTTATCAATAATGCAAATAATTTTTGCTCTTAATTTTTCGTCATTAGCAAAGGCTCCCAATTCAGCAAAAGAACCTGGACTTTCAGGAATTAATACTATAGCATCCACACTCTCCGCCAAAAGACCTTCTAACACGTTATTAGAGTTCCACGGGCTTGCCCGTGGGTGAATGATGTCCGGAGATATTTTGGTATACTGATGCATTGTGGAGAACCGTTTATCAGGGCATTCGGTTTATCG
>WPIF01000031.1 GCA_009773185.1 Nitrospirota bacterium
CTCCTTTTACGCGCATGTTTTTCCGGTAACATGCATTATGAGTCAACGATTCCTTTTTATCCTTTACTTCGGTAACATTTATTGTGAGGCAATTCGCTTAGTAGCATATGGCCCAAAGCACCAAAGTAAAAATGTTATAATTCGCAATGCCAAATTATAAAGAACTTATTGTTTTCCAAAAAGCGAACGAGCTTGCAAAATATATATTTATAATCTATACTACTGGCAGGAGGTGAGCCATGAAGACTGCAAAGATATTTCAGAACGGGCAAAGCCAGGCTGTCAGACTACCCAAAGAGTTCAGGTTTAAAGACGACCACGTATATGTCAAAAAATCGGGTAATGTTGTCATGTTGATTCCTGCAAAAGACTCATGGGAGTCGCTGTTTGAGAGTCTTGACAAATTTTCTGATGATTTTATGACTAAGAGAAAGCAGCCTAAAGTTCAGAGGCGGGAGACATTCTGATGAAGTTTATGCTGGATACCAATACCTGCATTTATATTATCAAGCAGAAGTCGCCGCAGGTGTTAAAACATTTTAAGGCATATTCTGTTGGAGAAATCGGCATCTCATCCATAACACTTGCCGAGCTTAGATTCGGTGTAGAAAAAAGCCAGTATATCCAGAAAAACCAGGAGGCTCTGGATGCCTTTATTTTGCCCCTTGAGATTGCAGATTTTGACGAAAAGGCTGCAAAGGCTTATGGAGAGATAAGGGCAGAGATCGAAAAAGCAGGGAATCCAATAGGTTCAATGGATATGATGATAGGCGCGCACGCACTGAGCCTCGGGCTAACGCTTGTAACCAATAACACAAGAGAGTTCCGGAAGATAAAACATTTAAAAGTTACTGACTGGACAGTTTAATTCTTCCGCTCTTCTCGAAGCGTAGTGCAGACTCGTTCTCCCCGGCGAATCCGCCTGAGTGCGGACGAGGGCGAGCGCACTTCCCCGCTTCCTGACTTCCAGCCTTGCTTGCTTCCGCTACCTGTTGATTTTTTTTAGAAAGTGTTTGATAATTCAGGGGAATAGAGGAGAACTAATAAATTATGCCCCTACAGTAAATGGCCATGACGATGAGATACAACCCTGACATTCATCATCGCAGATCAATCCGCATTCGGGATTATGATTATTCGCAGGCAGGGGCATATTTTGTGACGGTATGCGCAAAAGATCGCGTATGTCTTTTCGGTGATGTTCTGCATGGCAAGATGGCATTAAATGAGGCTGGCTGCATGGTTTCAAAATGGTGGCATGAATTAACAAATAAATTTTCTGCTGTGGAAACCGATGAATTTGTTGTTATGCCGAACCATTTTCACGGAATAATTTTGATTGTAGGGGCAGACCTATGTGTCTGCCCTCCTGTTGACGATGTCTGCCCTAATGATAACAATAAACATATTGAAAAGGGCGAACACACAGGTTCGCCCCTACATAGGATTATTCAATGGATTAAAACCATGACGACTAATGAATATATTTGTGGCATCAATAAACATGGATGGGAACGGTTTAATGGGAAATTGTGGCAACGGAATTACTATGAACATATCATCAGAGATGAAAAGGAATTAAACTGTATTCGTGAATATATAATCAATAACCCGCTTCAATGGGCAGAAGATGAAAATAACCCTGTGAATATAAAAGCCGTCACATGAAAAAATCAGACCGGTATGCATTTAACATCTTTGCTGAACTCTCGGCTCGGATATCGGTTAGGGAATTTAAAATTTGAGATTTGAAACAGAAAAAGCAGCAAAAGATATTTGAGATTTGAAAGAGGGACAACGGCAAAAGAGATTTAAAATTTAAGATTTGAGATTTCAAAAGGGATTTATGGATAGAAAATTGCTTAAATTAATCTTGATATTTGCTTTTCTTGTTTGCTTTTCAACCGTCTGCTACGCAAAGGATTACTCTGACGTCGAAAGCCGGATTGAGAAGGGCCAATCCAAAAAGGAAATTGTGAAACTGCTCGGCGAATCTGTCGAGAAAAAATTTATTGTAAAGAGCAAGGAATTCATCTGGGGGCCCGAAGAGGAATTCTGGGATAAGATACCTATGGGAACCCGGCTGGAAGTCTGGAGATATGAATTTTCTGACGGCAATCTTAATCTCTACTTTTTAAATGAAGGAGAGAGACTGGATTACAGGGCATTTGGCCGCAAGGGTGTGGTTTACTGAGGGAAGGGGTAGCATGAGTGAAGAGTGGGTTGAGATTTTTATTACTTACGACGCCGTAGAGGCCGACATAATAAAAAATCTCCTCGAAAGCGGAGGAATATCCGTAGTCCTCAGGTCATCAAAGGTAAGCCCGTATCCTGTGAACATCGGTAAAATGGGAGAGGTTAAGATATTAGTGAAAGTAGAGGATAAGGATAGCGCCGAAAAGATAATAAGAGGAGAAGAGGACGAAGCCTAGATCCTAAACGTTCTCTGTCATTTCCCACACGCCGCAGGGGCATATGCCTGCGCAGAAACTGCAGCCGATGCATTTTTCTTCATCAACAACATATTCATAAGAGCCGTCTTTGTGTTCAACCCTGCTGATTGCGCCCCAGTAGCATGTTGCCTCGCACAGGTGACAGTCACGGCAGGTTGCGCATGACAGGCATTTATTTGCCTCTTTTTCAGGAGTAAAATCGCCGGTGCAGACGTCGTAGTATTCTGTCCTGATTTTTTCGTAGGAAATGGCCTGTTTTATCTCCGGCCAGCGGGGCGCATGCATCAACTGGTAATTGATTATGTCAGCAGCAATCCTTCCCTGGCCAATTGCGTGTGTAACAAGCCCGGGTCTTGTTGCATCACCGATTGCAAAGACTTTAACGTCAGAGGTCTGGCCTATATCATTAACAACTATCCAGCCCTTTTCTGTATGCACGCTTGGAGGCAGGAAGTCGAGTATAGGCACCTCGCCGATGGAAACTATCACAAGGTCTGCATCCAATGATGTCTTGTCTGTGAAGTATATCTTTTTTTCTTTCTTGTCGTACTTTTCAGTAAACCTGGGCCACAGCAGCTCTGTGCCTTTAGCCTTTGCCATCTCCATCTCTTTTCCAAAGGCTGCCGGTTTCTGAATATCAACTGCCGTGACAGTTTTCGCCCCGCAGTTAAAGGCCTGAGAGGCAACGTCCATACCAACATTCCCTGCGCCTAGCACAACTATGTTTTTGCCTTTTAATTCAGGAAGGTTTCCAAAATTAATGCCTTTAAGGAATTCGATTGCTGACACAGCATCTTCGGAGCCGGGGAATTTTACCACCCTTGGTTTGTGGGCGCCGCAGGCCACGACAACTATCTCATGGCCTTTATATATCTCTTCAAATTGTTTCTGGTCTATCTTTGCTTTTAACTGGATATTAATCCCTATCTCGGCAAATCTTGAAAGCTCTTTTTCGAGTATCTGATGAGGAAGACGCTCTCTCGGAATGCATAACTCGATTTTGCCGCCCAGTTTGTCTGCTGCCTCATAAAGGCCTACCTCATGCCCTTTTAATCCAAGCTGCCACGCAGCGCTCAATCCGGCAGGCCCTCCGCCTATGACAGCGATTTTATGGCCTGTTGGTTTTTCCCTTTTTGGAGCGGGAATATCAAGTGCAAGGCTTCCCAGTTTGTCTATCTGCAATGGCTTGTCAACCTGTCCCCTTGTGCAACTCTGCATGCAGAGGTTAGGGCATATCTGGCCGCAGACTGTTGCGGGCAATGGACTGTACTGCAAGACCAGCTCTAATGCCTCGTGAAGTTTGCCCTGTCTTATCAGGGCTGCCCTTTTATGGGATGGGATGTGAGTAGGGCAATTATATGCGCATGGCGGACTGTATTTTTCATTGGCCCAGACTGGTTTATTCCTTCTGTTTTCTCCTGTTGTTATATAGGGAAGCAGTGTCAGGTCATGTCCCAGATATTCTGCAAATATGCCTCCGGATCCTACCTCTTTTTCCCAATTAGCTTTTCTGAAATCCGGAGTGGACATCCTGAGCCACTTCCGTGCCCTTTTTTCCTGAGGGGTGTATGCAATCAGTTTTTTCCAGTCATCAGCAGAGCGGGTAAGTTCCCTGAAATATGATGCCTTATCTATTGCTTCAAGGAACGGCTTCATGTTTGTTTTTAGCCATTCCCAGTCCTGAGGCGTGAGGTCAACAAGCTTTACATCTTTTTCGCTGTAGCTTTTAATAGGGCCTCTGAAGTATATCGTCCCGCCCACCATTCCAACGCACGGCCGGTAGCCGAGAATGTTTTCCGGATTTCTCGGCTTTACACCGCATACAACAGCTATCCCGCCTGCCTTGAATTCCGCAAAAGAATCTCCTACATCCCTTAAATACCATGACTGGGGAGGCTCAAATCTTGGATTATGCTTTGTCATTGTGTCGCAGCGTGCTCCGCCGCTTCCCTGGACATACAGAATCCCCTGGGCAGCTGCATTGAAGGCGCCGTTTGTGACATCTCCTAAAACTGTTATGTTTGCGCCGCAGTTAAGCCAGCCTATGTCATCAGAGGAACTGCCTTTCACGATAATCTCAGTGCCCGGCATTCCCATACTTCCAAGTCTTTGGCCGACAGGGCCTTCAACAGTAATTTTTACTGTCTTGCCTTTGGGCCAGATTCGTCCGCCTATGCCATGCTGGCCGTCAGCAATGACGTGGAGTTCCCTTGCGCCTTCCTGAACTGCCTGCTGAATCTGCTCTTCAAGGATACGCGAAGGAACACGCCTTCCTTTGACAGTGCCGTGGATTACCATGGGTTTAGGGTTTGGGGGTTGGGGTTTAGTGTTTTTACTAATCCCTAATCCCTGACCCCTAATCCCTTTCTTTTTAGCACGCATAATTTATATCCAATCTCTTTGCCATTGCCTTGTCGTCTATGCTTAAGCCGTCAGACATGCCTATCGGGAGTTCTGTGCTTCTGCCCATTGGCGCGAATATCTTCTTTAATTCCACATCTGCGGCCTTAAAGGTTTCTACAACACGCTCCGCAACCCTGTCTGAGTCGAGCCTTCTGTAGAGCTTGGGGTCCTGTGTTGTTATGCCTCTCGGGCACTTGCCTGTGTTGCAGAGGTTACAGCGGTTGTATTCATCGCCAAAACAGTCTGCTGCTGCCTGCATTATATATTTTCCGATAGATACTGCCGACGCTCCGAGCATTATCAATGCTGCTGCATTTGCAGCAAGATTGCCTTTTTTTGCTACTCCTCCTGCTGCTATGAGCGGCAGTTCGTTCTGTTTGCCCTGTTTTACAAGGTCGAGATAACAGTCCCTCAGGTTGGAAGCTATCGGATGTCCCATCTTATCCATGGATACGTTGTATGCAGCGCCTGTACCGCCGTCTTCTCCGTCTATTGAGAGCGCGGCAGCATAGGGGTTTCTCGCAAGGTTGTTTAAGACTGCGCGGGCTGTCTTTGTCCCGGAAATCTTTGGATAAACAGGAACCCTGAATCCCCATGCCATTGACATGGACTGTATCATCTTTGCGACTGCCTCTTCAATCGAATATTTTGTCTGGTGTGTGGGAGGAGACGCAAGGTCAACAAATTGCGGAACGCCTCTTATACTGGCGATAAGTTTAAGGACTTTCTGCGCCATCAGCAGCCCGCCGTCACCCGGTTTTGCACCCTGGCCGTACTTAATCTCTATGGCAGCAGGGTCTTCTTTCATGTGCGGCAGGGCATGGATAATTTCGTCCCATCCGAAATAACCCGATGCGATCTGGATGATAAAATATTTAAGATATTTTGATTTCAGTAGTCTCGGCGGCATTCCGCCCTCGCCGGAGCACATAACAACAGGCAGTCCTTCCACTTCGTTAAGATATGCTACTCCCATGGCAAGGCCTTCCCACATAGGAGGCGAGAGGGCGCCGATAGACATGCTTCCTATCATGATCGGGAATATCTCGCGGACAGGCGGAACGAATTTACCGCTGTCTTTATCAACAACGAGCTTGCCGTTCTTTATCTTTAATGGAAGTTCTTCCGGAGGCAGAATCCTTCCGAGAAGCGTTCTTACGCGGAATTCGTGTCTTCCTGCATCCAGCGCCGGGTCGGTGAGCATGGAAATCCTCGTGAATTTCAGCCTGTCAAGAGTTGATACAGCAGGGTCGTTTCTTCTTCCGCCTCTTTTTAAAGGTTCTCCGCCTTTGTTCTTATAGTGATAAAACTTGTGCTGCGGATTGTATTCAGGCTCTATGGCCTCATTCGGGCATACGAGTGTGCATGATCCGCAGCCTGTGCAATACCGTTCCATATCAAGAACCTGCTCTACGATATGGACAGCTTTTCTTGTTGTAACAGGGGCAGGGGTTATTCCTGCTGATTCTATGGCCCTTTGAACCTGGACTGTCGGTTCGATAGCCTTAACAGGGCATATTGCAGTGCATTTACCGCAGCGTTTGCACCTGTCGTCTCTCCATCTTACTATATAGGGAAACTCTCTTAAGGAGAGCTGATGATTATGGTCTAACCGTGAAGCTGGTTCCATACCATTACCTCCTCTGCCTGAGGCGAGATAATTACCATGTCGTATTTCATGGGGAAGATATCTTTTGTCTTGTCGCGCTTTGGGATGTCACTGTCAAGGCCGCATTCTTCGGACATTAATGCATATTTGCCTTTCACGCCGCCGACGACTCCTGGCCTTAGTTTTTTGGAATCCTGAACCATAAAACATGTGCCGTCAGGGGTGAACCCTATTACCATATTCGGGCCGTCTATGCATAAGGGCCTTAAGGATTGTTTGATAAGTTTTAGCGCTTCCCTGTCCTTTCTCATATCTGCTTCCGAGGGTTTTAAGGGTGTGATAACATCTTTATAGTAAGTTAACGGAAAACCCAGATGTCTTACGGTGTAGTGAAGTATATGCGTAAATGTTTCGCTGTCACTGTTATATCCGGTATACCCCGGAAATCCTCTAGACATCAGGAATTCTCTTATGGGAACAAATGCAGTATTTTCACCATTTGTCATAGAACAGTATCCCTGAATGAAAAACGGATGGCAGGCGTAAAGATATATCTGGTAGTTTGTATTTTGTCTGCCCTGCGCAAATATGATTTTTGCCTTTGGCCCGTTTTTATCAAGGCCGAAGAATTCTCCCAGCTGCAATGGATCGCCAACCTCTTTAAGCGTGATGACATCGGGGTAGAATGAGAATACAAAAATAGATTCATCGGATTCCCCGATTTTCCTGAGTTCAAGCCTTGTGTTTATGAGGAGCTCTTCTTTTTCCTGCATGGATTTATTTTTGTAATGCTCGGGGTAATTGTAAGCCCTTGCAAAATAGTAGTCACGGGAAGTCACGCCTTTAACCTTTTTTATTTTCGGCGTCCATACATGCTGAAGCTTGAACCCATGTTTATCCATGAATTCATCGAGGATTGAGATTCCTTTTTTGGAGCAGATGCCTGACATTACCGGATATGCCTTTAAGTCTTCAAATTCACCGCCAAGGTCCTTGAGCGTAAGTCCAAGGCCGGAACCGTCGTGCCCTTCCTTCATTGTCTCGAGGGCCAGGATGTTCTCCATCGGAGAAAAATATTTATTTGATGTTATCGCTGCCAGTCTGCACATTAATAACTGTCCTTAAAATTGTTCCCTTCTGTTTTTTCCCAGGCAAAAAAAGCGTCTCTATCAGTTCACGGTGATAGCAGACGCTAATACAAGTTAAATTACCTGTCTTCTTACGTAATATAATAAAAATTAAATGTGCTTTTTGTCAAACGAGCTTGCCCTGAATGAGCTTATTTCAAGAAAGAATGAATATGCTCTTAAAAGGAAAATGGGATTGGAAAAACTTAATGATTTCCAGCCCCATTTCAATAATCCAGGTTTAGACCTAACTGGTCTTAGCAGCCCCACGGGTTTCAGCCACCGCCGCCTGAGAACTGGGTTGCAAGTTCAGAATGGCTCAGTTTTTCTGAAATCTTCAGCCTTTTTTCTCCGCAGCTTGGGCATTTCTCTTTTTGAATATCAGTGTCGCTGCTTATAACAGTTGCGAAATTGCTTCCGCAACTCTGACATATACATCTGTTGTAAGACATTTTATCCCTCCCTCCAGTTGTTGCATAGTTTCTTAATTATAACACAAGCTATCATATCCCTGCTTCCCTTTGGAAATCTTCTCACCTCCTGAATCACGCAGCTTTTTTAAGTTTGTCTTTGAACTGAAGCGCTTTTTTAGGGCATGCTGCGACACAGGTCGAGCATTTGATGCAGTCATTGTCACCCATAATGCCCTCATCCTTATATTCGTACGGCTTTAGCTGCATCGGGCAGGCCTTAGAGCATAGCTTGCACGTAGCTCCGCACTGTTCTCCTATCACAAGCGGTTTTTTGCCATCCGATAGAAAGTTGCCGACTGTCCCCATAGGACATATATGACACCATATGCGCTGCTGGTAGATTGTGCCGAGTATGACGCCTAAGGATGTAGTGATTGTGAGTATTCTTACCATTGCTGTGCCTATTTTATTCAGGTCACCCCAATAAAAATATATCTGCGACCCTAAGACTGCCAAAAGCACGCTCATCATAAAGATCCGGAACCCTTTTTTTCTGAAAAATTCAGGTATTTCTTTTTTTGCGCTTATTTTTTGAATAAATAAATCATAGAAACTTCCTCTTGGGCACATCCAGTCGCACCAGGCCCTTCCTTTATAGAGTGCAACGCCGGCAGCTCCAATCATGCAGGATAGAAGAAAAAAGCCGAGTTTTGGTAAAAACCAGCCGCCGATTAATACGAGTGGGAGGCCTATCCATGTATATGACTGAAGCCTTTTTCTTTTCCTTTTAAACGTTGTGAGCATTTTTATCTCCTTATCTTTTTCCGCTTCCTTTCCATGAATTTGAGAAATGTCGCCATATCACACTTCCCTGTCTTTTTTTGAAACTCTGCACAGTCTGTGAGTGATTCCAGGTCATTTTTAAATGTTGCGTCGCCCCTTAATTCTATAAGGAGCATGTCTAGTGCCCTTTCAATTGCAGGAGATATATCTTTTTTGATGGAGTAAAACATCAGTTTGCCCTCGCGTTTTTCGTCGAGAAAGCCTGCCCTGTTCAGAAGCGAAATATTCCTTGAGACAAGAGGCTGCGATATCCCGAGCACTCCCATCAACTGGCATACGCAGAGCTCTTTTCTCGTAAGGAGCATCAGTATCCGCACCCTTGTCTCGTCTGACAGCAGTTGAAATATGTTAACGATATTTTTCATATAAATATATTTATATATGATTATATCAAAAATGTCAAGGAAAAAATGAAGGTGCACGGTTCATGTTTTTCCTTGAATCTTGTATTCTGCATCCTGTATCTTGTATCTATGGCCGTATTCGTTGTCCATGAACACCATGCAAGACACCTCCATTTTGATTTCAGAATAGAGATGGAAGGCGTATTGAAGTCATGGGCAGTGCCAAAAGGCCCTTCGATGAACCCTTCGGACAAAAGGCTTGCCATAATGGTTGAAGACCATCCTCTTGATTACGGGTCTTTTGAAGGGGTAATCCCTGAGGGTAACTATGGCGCCGGAACTGTCGTTATATGGGACAGGGGAACATATAACCTTCTTGCCGGAGGCATTTATAAAGGTAAAATCGAGATTATGTTGCAAGGGGAGAAATTGAAGGGAGTTTTTGTGTTGACCAGGATGAAGGGCAAGGATAAAGAATGGCTTTTGATAAAAAAGAATGATGAGTATGCAGATACTTCTTTCAGAATCGAGACAGTCTTAGCGGGATGAATTTCCAATGTATGAATATTTTATCTCTGGCAATTAAGAATCCCTGAAGAAAGACTGCCAGAACAATAGCCCTTCCTGCATCTTTGTTTCCTGCTCTTTCCACGAGTTATATGAAGCCGTACGAGGCAATTATTAGGGGAGAGTAGCCTGTTCCGGCTAGCACAATTCCGTGATTCTAGTTCAGGTTGTCAGGGCTATATATTTTTAGGGTTGACTATTTAAAAGGCTTTGCATAAAATTGTAATTATTATTTCATATCATAAATACAGTTAGCATACTGTATGAAATTTTCTAAATAACTTCCTTGAGTAAAACTGCGGGTATCCGGCTGTTTTTCAGGGACACGAAAGGGAGGTGATGTGTAACAAAAGCCTGTGATATCAGGTGGGCTGTTAAACACTTTCAAGAAACCAACAAAAGGAGGGTTTATGAGATTTCTGAAGTTAATTCTCGTTCTTCTTTTTATTGCGGTTCCGCTTGTGGCCTCTGCTGACAAAGCAAAGACAATTGATGAGCTTGCAAAAATGTATGATTCATCAAGCTGTAAGGGTTGCCATGAAGATATTTATACGCAGTGGGAAAAATCACATCATGCAAGGCCTTTAATGGGCGTTAAGGGCGGTTTGATGCTGAGTCCCCTGGCAGCAAAAAAAGGGACTGACGGCGCTACAGCATTTTCAGAAGATGACCCCAAAAAAATGAAGATCAAGAACTACCCGTGCTTTAAATGTCATCTGCCTCAGGCCATAACCAGCGCTGAAGATTCTGTAGCAGTTGAACTTACCGAGGCCTTGCTTGCAAAGGATAAGGTAAAAATCGCCAAATTACAAATAACCTGTATTGTCTGTCACAACACTAAGGCTATCATTCACAAGAGGGAACTCGGCGAGCCCGAAAAGGGAGTAATCTACAGCACGAAGGATATGGGGGCCCATCCTGGCGGGAAAATTAAGAAAAGCGCAATATTTAAAGATTCGATTTACTGCGGCCAGTGCCACGGACTTGGACCTAATCTTGAATTCGACCAACCCTTCCAGTGCGCCAATCTCTATGGAAGTTATCTCCATTCTTATGTATCCGGCGGCGGCACACAGACCTGCCAGGACTGCCATATGCAGAAGGGTGATCATCTTATTGCCCCTAACTGGAATGACGATAAGGGGACTTCTGAGCTTCTTGCAAAGGCAATATCTCTTGACGTGCAGACCCTTGGATACGAGTGGTTGAGAAAGGCGAAGACTTATGTGCCGAAGGTTGTTGTCAGCACGAAGATAACAACAACTGCCGGTCACAGAATCCCTGACGGCTGACCATCCCACAACAGAGTGGTCATGGTAGTGACCGCAAAAGCAGCAGATGGAAAAGAGCTGGGGAAAGTGGAAAGACATTATCACCCGCAGGCTACAAACTGCCGCGATTTCAAGATGAAATACGGGGCGCAGTGGAAAGTGGCAAATCTGCGTGATACAAGCCTCCAGCCAGGCCAGGCCAAGAAAGAGACGATAGAGTTTGAGCTTCCCGAAGGAGTAAGAAATGCAGATGTGACAATCGAGCTTTTCTATGAGGCATCTAACCCTGATAATAAATATCCGATTCACACTGTAACCAGGAAAGTATCACTCGACAAGTAAGAAGGCTTAACAATCAAAGGCTATGCCTGCATTAAACAGGCATAGCCTTATTGCTTTTGCCATATTCACAATCAGGTGTTGCTCAACAATTTTGCAGACAATCTTGACTTTGATTTGAGAATGCTTTTATTATATCTAACTATTTTTGGAAATTAAGGAGAATATTTAATGGTAAAGAAAAAGAACTGCTGGGAAATTAAGAATTGCGGAAGACACGAAGGCGGGGAGCATGTCCAGGACCTTGGGATATGCCCTGCCACTACAGAGAAAAGGCTTCATGGTATTCACGAGGGCGCTAATGCGGGAAGGGCATGCTGGGTCGTTGTGGGAACGCTCTGCAAGGGAGAAGTTCAGGGGAGTTTTGCGCAGAAGTACAAGAATTGTGAGAAGTGTGAATTTTATCAGGGAGTAAGGAAAGAAGAGGGCGGTAAGTTTATGTTATCAGCTGTCCTTTTAAATAAAATAAGGGGTTAGGAAATGAATAGCCCTTTAGCATACTGAAGGGCTATTGAAGCATAAAACAGCAGTAAAAATCATTTTGCCTGCGCATAATCACAATATCATCACTTGCAAGACGGTTTATTAAAAAAACTGAATGGTTTAAAATAGCTAAAAGTTAACGGAGGGGTTATTCGTGCTTTCTAAAAGAGCAGGGAAAATAAAGCCGTCGCCGACATTGGCAATGGATGCAAAGGCCAAGGCGATGAAGGCATCGGGAGTTGACGTTGTTAATTTTGGGGTCGGCGAACCTGACTTTGATACGCCTGATAATATAAAAGAGGCTGCCATAAAGGCAATTAAAGATGGTTTTACGAAATATACTCCGGTCGGAGGAATTGATCCCCTTAAAGATGCAGTCATAGAAAAGTTCAGGAAGGATAATAACCTGGAATATGCACGCGATGAAGTAATCGTATCATGCGGCGCAAAACACAGCCTTTACAATATTGCACAGGCGCTTTACGGGCCCGGAGATGAAGTCATAATCCCTTCGCCATACTGGGTCTCTTATCCGGATCAGGTTATTTTGAATGACGCAGTTCCTGTTTTTGTAAAAACGTACGAAAAAGATAAGTTTATGCTCAAACCCGATGTGCTTGAATCACACATAACAAAAAAGACAAAGGCTATAATCCTGAATTCTCCATCAAATCCAACAGGGCTGACTTATGATAAAAAGACCATAGAGGGGATTGCCGGAGTTGCGCTAAAGCACAACCTTTATGTCATATCCGATGAGATATACGAGAAGCTTACGTATGACGGCTTTACGCATATCAGCATAGCATCCCTTAGCAATGAAATTAAGGCAAGGACGCTCGTTGTTAACGGCCTTTCAAAGGCATACGCAATGACAGGCTGGAGGATAGGGTATACAGCAGGGCCGAAAGATATAATCAGGGCGATGACGAATATACAGAGTCAGTCTACATCAAACCCCGCCTCGATTGCGCAAAAGGCAGCAGTAGAAGCCCTGACAGGGCCGCAGGATTTTATAAAGACGATGCTCTCAGAATTTGACAGGAGAAGAAAATTTCTGGTAACAGAGCTTAACTCCATTTCTGGCATAAGCTGCCTTACTCCAACAGGAGCTTTTTATGCATTTCCTAACACATCAAAGCTGTATGGCAAGCACGCAGATGAGAATAAGGTTTCTTCGTCATCCGAACTTGCGCTTTATCTTCTTGAAAAGGCAAGCGTTGCCCTTGTGCCAGGCGATGCATTCGGAGACAATGATTACATAAGGCTTTCCTATGCTACCTCGATGGATAATATCAGAAAAGGCGTGGAGAGGATTAAAGAGGCTGTAAACAGGCTTAAGCAGGCATGATTGTTGTTGAAGAATTTATTCGGATAATGTATTCTTAAAAAAATAATGATGCTTTGCGAAAGAGTTAAGGTTTAAAGTATGCTTGTCCGGATGACAGTTGAAGGGTTATTGTTTGATCCGAGAAGCAGTATGTATATCCTGCTTCTGAAGAACGCGGAAGGGACCGCCACTCTGCCTATATGGATTGGAAAACCCGAAGCTGATTCAATTGCACTGGCGCTTGGAAAGGTTGCAACGCCAAGGCCGCTTACCCATGATTTAATCAAAAATATGGTTAATAACCTGAAGATGAAGATAACGAGAATTGTTGTTACAGAGATACTCGATAATACCTATTATGCACTTATATTTCTCAGCGACAGCAAAAATGAACTGTCAATAGATTCCAGGCCCAGTGATGCAATTGCGCTTGCCCTGAGAGTGAATGCGCCGATATTTGTTGAGGAAAGCGTTCTTGAAAAGAGAAGCACTGACGAACTTGAGGAATGGCTTAAAAATTTAAAGCCTGAAGATTTCGGCAATGTAATGTAGCATTACAGAGTTAAAAGAATCGCTATAACGCTCAGCACAATAACGCCATAACGTTTGTATGCTAAAGAGAACCAATGCTATTGTTTTAAAAACATTCCCCTTCGGAGAAGCAGACCTCATAGTAACACATCTCACTTATGATTTCGGCCTTATAAATACATTTGCCAAAAGTCCCAGAAAGATAAAAAGCAGATTCGGAAGCAGCCTTGAACCGCTTACCTTCTCAAAGATATCATTCTGGGGGAAAGAAGAGACGCGGCTTCCAAGACTGACACAGTCAGATATAATACTGCCATTTCAGGCATTAAGAGAGAGATGGGAATGTTTCCTTAAAGTGTCAGAGATAGTCGAACTTACTGCCAATTTTTTGCCTGAACATGAAGCTAACAAAAAGATTTTTACGCTTCTCCTTAATACGTTGAAGTCTATGAAGAAGGATTGCAATGTGCCGCTTGATATAATCCTGTATAAGATAAGGTTTCTCCATTTCATTGGCTATGCACCGAGGCTTGACGGCTGTGGCCGCTGCGGAAAGGCAGGCTTCAGTTTTTATATTGCGCACGGGTCTGTCATCTGCGAAAAATGCGCAACAGGGATGAATCCGCATATAAAACTCTCACCCGGTTCTGTAAAGCTTTATGAGAGTTTAAGCAAGTGGGATGATTCCATAATAGGAAGGATAAAGCCTTCCAGGGATCTTCTGTCTGAACTTTCAGATATGATAAACGACCACATAATATACACGCTTTCAAGGCCTTTAAGGTCAAATGCCTTTCATAAACTTAAACCTGCGCGTTGTTGCGGCCCGGAACCGAGCTGATGCAAATTTTTTAAGAGTTCCCATGTCAGAACCCATTTAGCAGTGGATAGCTTAAAATAAAAAGGGCAGATGAAATCCCATCTGCCCCTTTTTTAAGTTTATACTAAACATACAACGGTAGTTTTTTTAAACTGTTGACTTACTGAGGTCTTTGCCTCCCATTTTTTCTTTTAATGCCGCATGTGCTGCTGCAATCCTTGCAATAGGCACCCTGAAAGGAGAACAGCTTACATAATTAAGCCCTATCTTGTGGCAGAACTCAACAGACCTTGGGTCTCCGCCGTGCTCGCCGCATATGCCCATCTTGAGGTCTTTCCTGACCTTTCTGCCTTTCTCTATTGCGATTGTCATCATAAGGCCTGTGCCGCCCTTATCAAGTGTTATGAACGGGTCGTCCTCAAGTATGCCTTTTTCAACATAGAAGGGCAGGAACCTTCCGGCATCGTCCCTTGAAAGGCCGAATGTTGTCTGCGTGAGGTCGTTTGTTCCGAATGAGAAGAAGTCTGCCTGCGTCGCGATTTCGTCTGCTGTTATTGCAGCGCGGGGAAGCTCTATCATTGTCCCGACTGTGTAGTTGACCTTTATTTTGTATTTCTTCTGTACATCGTCTGCAACTTTGATAACAAGTTCCCTCATTATTTTGAGCTCGTTTACATGTCCTACGAGAGGTATCATTATCTCGGGTATTACCCTGACCTTCTGTTTTTGGAGTTCGCAGGCAGCTTCCATTATCGCCTGTGCCTGCATTGCATATATCTCAGGGTATGTTATGCCAAGCCTGCATCCCCTGTGGCCCAGCATCGGGTTGAATTCATGCAACACCTTGCTTCTTGTCTTAAGCTTGTCAAACGGAACTTCAAGATGGTGAGCAAGTATTTTCAGCTCTTCATCCGTATGCGGGATGAATTCATGGAGCGGTGGGTCAAGGAGCCTTATAGTAACAGGAAGGCCTTTCATTGCCTTGAATATTCCCTTGAAGTCTCCTTTCTGCATAGGGAGGAGCTTGGCCAGCGCTGCCTGTCTTCCCTCCGTGTCATCAGCCAGTATCATCTCCCTGACAGCGCTTATTCTCTCAGGGTCAAAGAACATGTGCTCTGTCCTGCAGAGGCCGATTCCCTCTGCGCCGAAATTCCTTGCAACCTCTGCATCATGCGGCGTATCAGCATTTGTCCTGACGCCTATTTTTCTGTATTCGTCCACCCATTTCATGAATATGCCGAAGTCGCCTGTAAGTTCAGGTGTTATCAACGGAGCTTCGCCAGCTATTACTTCGCCTGTTGTGCCATTGAGGGTTATGTAATCACCTTCTTTAATGACAAGGCTGTTTACTGTAAATATCCTTTGGCTCTCGTTTATGTTTATAGCGCCGCAGCCTGCAACACAGCATTTGCCCATTCCCCTTGCTACAACAGCAGCGTGGGATGTCATTCCGCCGCGCGCAGTCAGAATGCCCTGTGCAGCGTGCATGCCCCCGATATCCTCGGGTGAGGTTTCTGTTCTCACCAGTATAACCTTTTCGCCTTTTTCAGCAGCCTTTTCTGCATCATTTGCTGTGAACACAACCTTTCCAACAGCAGCCCCGGGTGATGCAGGAAGACCTTTTGCAATTATATTAGCCTTGGCCCTGGGGTCTATCATCGGATGCAGGAGCTGGTCAAGCTGCTGCGGGTCAATTCTCAGCACGGCGGTCTTTTTATCAATCATTTTTTCTTTTACCATGTCAATGGCTATCCTGAGGGCTGATGCCGCTGTTCTTTTGCCAACTCTTGTCTGGAGCATATAGAGTTTGCCTTCCTGAACAGTAAACTCAATATCAAGCATGTCTTTATAGTGTCTTTCGAGTTTTTTGTATATCCTGTCAAGCTCGTTATAAGCCTTTGGAAGCCTTTTTCTGAGTTCGTTGATATGAAGCGGTGTTCTTATGCCGGCGACAACATCTTCGCCCTGGGCATTTATAAGGCATTCTGCAAAAAACTTATTCTGGCCCGTGGAGGGGTCTCTTGTGAAGCCGACGCCTGTGCCTGAATTTTCACCCATATTTCCAAAGACCATTGTTTGTACATTGCATGCGGTGCCGAGGTTTTCAGGTATGCCGTTAAGTTTTCTGTATTTTACTGCCCTGTCTCCAAACCATGAGCCAAAAACTGCATTAACGGCCTTTTTAAGCTGTTCATATGGGTCAGATGGAAAATTCTCTGATGTATTTTTTTTGTAAATAAGCTTAAATTCGTCAACCAGATTTTTGAGGTCAGCGGATGTAAGGTCCGTGTCAAGATGGACCCCTTTTCTTGCCTTCATCTCTTCTATTGCTTTTTCGAACTTCTGCCTGTCAACGCCCATGACAATGCTTCCAAACATTGTGATGAACCTTCTGAATGCATCGTATGCAAACCTTTCATTCTTCGTCTTTTTTATTATGGCTTTAATTGTGGTCTCATTAAGTCCCAGATTGAGTACAGTGTCCATCATGCCCGGCATGGAGAATTTTGCGCCTGAGCGGACAGATACCAGAAGAGGGTTAGTTGAATCGCCAAATTTCATGCCCATTGTTCTTTCTACTTTTTTAAGGCTTGCAAGAACCTGTTCCCACATGCCGGCGGGATATTTTTTCTTGTTTTTGAAATATTCATTGCAGGCTTCCGTTGTTATTGTAAAACCAGCAGGCACAGGGATTTTAAGATTTGTCATCTCGGCAAGGCCGGCTCCCTTACCTCCGAGAAGGTCTTTCATCTCCCCCCTGCCATCTGCCTTTCCGCTGCCAAAGAAATAAACATATTTTTTAGCTGTCTTTTTTGCCATTACCAATGTCCTCCAGACACAAGGAATTTAATTCGGATAAATAAGATACCTTAGAAAGACAGAAAATTTCAATACTTTTAAGGATATTTGCTATAAAAAATGCCAATAAGCTTATGCGGAAACCTCTCAGTTAGTGAAAAATAGGACGGAATGAAGGAAGTCTTTGCGCTGCGCCGTTAAGTAAAGTGCATAAGTCTTAGCAATAAAATCATTAATTTACCAATAGTTAATGGTAATATATAAACATTTGGTTTATATTATTTATATCCGGCAATTCTGATGGCAGCGTATTGCAATGAGGCATTAGGTCTCTGCACCTACTTGAGGTATCTAGGAAGCACTGTGTAAAAAGAGGCATATGTGTGTAAAAAGAGACAGCTTAAGTTTGTTTTTAAAAACTTGATGTTTATGCCTAACGAATAAAACTTATAAGTTATTGATTATAAATAATAATTTTTGTCATATTTCAATCAGAATTGGCATTGTAGTTGCATGTTTATAAGTAAGGTATAAACAATTAAGAAAGGAGGATAAGATGAAAACATTGGCTGGCATAGAAGTTATCCAGGAAAATGGGGTTTTTAGAGTGCCGGCTGACTTTGCATCAGGTTTTGTGCTTGTTCCTGTGCCGGACGGTAAATTAAATCTTTTTTTCTGGGAAAAAAACAGGATGAGGCGTTTTCTCAGGCACCATGGATTTGCACCGGCAATTTCCCCTACTGCAAAAGGGGTTAATTAAACAGGAAAAAGGATGATGTGTTAATATACTAAATGGTGCATGCAATTTTTAGCTGGCTTGTTGATGTGGTCGGTACTATGGGATATACGGGGATTGTGTTTTTGATGTTTATTGAAAGCACTTTTATTCCGTTGCCTTCTGAGCTCGTAATCCCTCCTGCCGGGTATCTCATTGCGCAGAAACAGATGCATTGGGGAGGCGTGTTAATATCAGGAACAGCCGGGAGCCTGCTCGGAGCGCTTTTTAACTATGCTATAGCTGTTTATTTCGGAAGGCCGTTTATATTGAAGTATGGTAAATATTTTGGTATATCTAAAAGCCATTTTGAAAAGGGAGAGCAGTTTTTTCAGTCACACGGCAGTATCAGCACATTTGTAGGACGGCTTATACTCGGCATCAGGCATTACATATCTTTTCCTGCAGGGCTTGCCAGGATGGACATGAAAAAATTCTGTTTTTATACGTCAGCAGGCGCTGGAATCTGGGTATTGATACTTGCGTATATAGGTTATCTGGTCGGAAATAACAAAGAAATGGTTTTTGCTTACAGCAAACAGTGGAGTATCTACATAATAAGCGGGTGTATAGTTCTTGTTTTAGTATATATTTTTTGGCATAAAAATCGGAGGTCTGTTGAGGCGGAAAGGACATCAGGGGAAAATATAGTTGATTAGCCGCAGTTTGTTTTTAATTTTCTTTTAAGTCTTCTTCAGAATTCTTCAAAACCAGAAGCTGTCTTGAGTGCTTCAAGCCTTTTTCAGCGCCTTCTGATACTCTTCCCATAGTCTTTCCTTTGATATTCCTGAATCAATAAAATCCCATGGCAGGGCTTCCGTGAAATCTTTTTTCCTCATCATATAAAAATCAGGGTCTATGCCTGAATCAATGCAGGCCTTTCTCCAGTCATGGATTTTAAGCATGGCTTCCAAAACCCTTGAAATTCTTCTGTCACCCATAGAAAACAGCCCCTGCATATAAGCATATTTAGGAACATCGTGAAATACCCTTATGCCTTTTATCGGCAATAAAAGCTTTTTAATCGTCTTGATTCTGTCTTTTACGATTTCAATTTTTTCCATGGGGTGCCACTGAAATGGCGTGAATGGTTTTGGCACAAAGGTGCTCAATGTAAGGGTTAAACCGCCTTTTTTAGAGCAAGCCCTTATTCTTGTTGCAAGCTTAACAATCCCGTTTATATCATCATCTGTCTCTGTCGGCAGGCCGACCATAAAATATAGCCTGAGGTTTTCCACGCCCTCTGCAAAAATCAACTTTGATGTCTCGATAATATCATCTTCTGTTATTTTTTTAGCAATTACCCTCCTTAGTCTTTCTGTTCCTGCCTCAGGTGCAATCGAAGTGCTCTTATGCCCCTTCAGCAAGCCTGCAAGTTCGGCGCTTTTCCTGCTTGCCCTTAATGATGTAATAGAAAAATCCACTCCCTCCAGTTTAAGTACATCTTTGGCGAATGGATAATCTGTAAGGGATGGCCCTATCAAGCCAACTCTTTTTGTAGTTTTCAGGGCCATGTTAATCTCTTGCTTAATGGCATTTAATTCTTTTTTCCTTGGCGGATTATAAATGTGCCCTGCAACGCAGAATCTGCATTGCCACGGGCAGCCCCTCATTGCCTCAATAAGATACATCCCGGAAAATTCTGTCTCAGGGGTTATTATTGATGGCCTGAATCTGTTGGATGAAATATCTTTGATATATTGTTTTTTTATTTTTTCAGGAGCATTTTCTATGGATTCTCTTTGTAGTGTCCCGTTGTTGTATTTAGCGGTATAGAATTTTGGCACATAAACACCTTCTATATGGCTGGCCTTTTTATATAGGTCCGCCCTTGTTTCTGATTCCCTGTATACCTCAAGAAACTCCTGCAACATTTCCTCTGCCTCGCCAACAAAACATATATCAAAAAAATCTGCGAGGGGTTCAGGGTTGAAAAATGCGCATACCCCACCAAGAATAATGAGCGGATGAGAGGCCTTCCTGTCAGATGCCCTGGACGGTATATTTGAAAGTTCAAGAATTTTCAGGACATTTGGGTAGTCGTTTTCGAATGAGACTGAAAATGCTACTATATCAAACCTGTTCAGCGGCCTTTTGGATTCCATTGAAAAAAGTTCTGTTTTGGTCCTGGCATATTCTTCAATATCCTCATCATCAGGGAAAAACGACCGTTCGCATAATACGTCATTTCTTTCGTTCAGAAGTGTATAGATACCCTGAAATCCGAGATTGGACATGCCGACATGATATGTATTGGGATAGACAAGACAGATATTTATCCTGCCGCCAGGCTCTTTTAATACAGCGCCGTTCTCTTTTGAGGTGAGGTTGTTTATCTTCTCAATGAGCTTGCGGTTCATGTAACTCCCCCTTCGCCCCCTCTTAGACTAAGAGGGGGTTGGGGGGTGTTATCTACGGTATTTCTCCAGCAAGACTGTGCGTTCATAGCATCACCAGTGTGCTTAGCATGGCAATTGACCACATAATATCAAGCGGCAGGTGCTGTTCACATGTTGAATCAAAGAGCAGGTCTGCCCTTGCAGGGAACTCGTCGTCAGAAAGCCAGAGGATTAATGTTGCAGGAATACGCGGCACGGGCAGCAGTTCAACCGAGGCATCGCCATAATTCATGAGTTTGCCGTTAAGGCTTCGGGATTTTTCAATAAACGCAGGTTTATCACAGCCATATTTTTCAGCGATTTTATCCAGCGGAAGCGCATGGGTCCCCCTGAAGAAAAGAGAGCCTCCTTTAATATCCGAAGGTTTTATAAGCCTGCCTGACAGTGGAATGTCTTTTGCATTGATGAGATAACACAAGACAGAGAGATTGTAGAAGTAGCTGTATTTTTTTAGTAAGCCCTCTCCCTCAGGGGAGGAGATATTCTTTAGTATCCTTTCACGGGGAGAGGCTGAAAAGTCCATACCAAATGAGCTTAGCACATAAGCGCCGTTTTTATAGGAAACACCCGTTTTTCTGCACACATCCAAAGGGTCAAGGCTGCTCAAAATCCCCCAGGCCCTTTCTTCTCCTGATATCATTTTTATATTTTACTAAATTGGAATATTTTTGGTATTTCAGAACTTCCAAAAGGCAAGTGTTTTTTTGTTGACATTATATGTATATTTTTTTATAGTTAAGTCAAATTTTATTGGGGGTGGGTATGATCCAGTCAAGGAAAATTTTACTCCTTTTCTCTCTTTTATCTATTTTTATCTTTTTAGGTTGTGAATCGCTCAAGTCATCCAAGCCTATTATGCCCATTAAAGAATATGAAAAGATGATAGCCGGCCGGCTCGATGCCGACTATGTTGGAACAGCAAGATGTCTTTCCGCCTGCCATTCCCACGATAAAATAAAGCAGGATTTTAACGCCAGTACAATGGGCGCCCAACTCTCAAAAAAATCAGGGATGCCTGTCGTTGATTGTGAATCATGCCACGGGCCCGGGAGCCTTGCAATAGAAGATATTACTCCTGAAAAGGTTGAGCAGGACAGGAAAGAAGGGAAGGAGACAAAGTGCAAATATGAGACACTGATTGATTACAAAAATCTTCCTTCGCAGGCGCTGTCGCTTATATGCCTCAAATGCCATACGGCAAATGCAACCTTTAACCTCCATAACTGGAATGCAGGTGTGCACGCAATGAATGATGTTTCATGCTCTGATTGCCACAAGGTTCATGCAGGGGTAGACCTGAAAGTCAAACCAAGGGAGACAGTAGATATGTGCACCAAATGCCATGAAGAAATCAAGGCAGAGTTCCTCCTCCCGAGCCATCATCCGTTATCAGAGAGGAAGGTCTTCTGCACTGACTGCCATGACTCGCATGGTACGCCAAATGAAAAATCATTAAGAAAGAATACAGTAAAAGAGACCTGCACCCAGTGCCATGCAGAAAAAGAAGGGCCGTTTGTATTTGAACATGCTGATAATTCCGAGGAATGCAGCAGCTGTCATAGTTCTCATGGCTCGATAAACAATTATCTGCTTAATGTCCGGGTGCCTTTCCTATGTCTTCAGTGCCATGAAGGGCACAGGACAGGAAGTGCTTCTGCCACTGAATCGAAAGCAGCATATTATACGAACTGCACTGATTGTCATTCGAGCATTCACGGCACAGATATTCCCTCTGCAACAAGAGGCAAGGGGAGGTTTACGCAATGAAAAAGATTTTAATTTTGTTATTTTCAGTCCTGTTTATTTTTAACAGCTCAGTTTTTGCAGAAGAGACGGAAACAACTGAAGCAGAAGCCGAGATATACCATTTCCCAGAGATAAAGCCTGAGTTTTATGGGTTCATGGGATACAGATTAGTTAACCTCAGCGGTTCTGAAAAGGCGGGAGAATTTGAATATCTGCATTCCTCTCCGGTTATAGGCGGGGAGATAAGGGCCTTCCCCTTTCCTCACAGGCTTCATTTAGAGGCTGACGTGTTTAACAAAAAGGATTATTTCATAGATATGGGTTATTCCTATAAGGATTTAGTTTTGTTCCGTGGTATAAACCGCACCCTTTTCCATAATCTTGATAATATCAGCCTGATAGACCTGAACCCGGCAACAGCCAGCCCGGGAGTCGCTGTCAGGGACAGGGGTGAAAAATATGGTATTGAGGGCGGCCTGAATAATCTTTTTTTAAGGTTTAAGACCCCTGATTTTCCATTTCATGTCTATCTGGATGGAAGGTTTTTAAACAAAAATGGTGACATGCAGCAGAGGTTTATGGGAGGGGCGGGATATTTCAACAGCAGTTCCGCTGCTATTGTAAGGACATCCCAGAAAAAATATATAAACTGGGACATGAAGGATATCACAATCGGGGCCAACAGCCATGTCGGGCCTGTTGAGATTGATCTTTCACATGGAGAAAAAAGGTTTGACTCCGGAGGCGACAGGATTTCTTCAGAAAGCTATAATCGGGCGTGTACTTCCTCAGCTTGTACTTCTGTTGTAAGGGCAGCAGGCACTTATCCGCATAACCTTGTTCCAGACCTTAAGAGTTCTACAAATACACTGAAGCTCCATACCTCTTATACAGGAAGGCTGGTTGCTGCTGCAACCATTTCTCAGACAGACAAGAAAAATAGAGACAGCGGCGCAACGGCTGATTATTTTGCAGGCTCTGCAGAGGTAACATATATCCCCTATAACAGGATGACAATTGTTGCAAGGTATAAACACAAAGAGGCAGACCTCGAAAATCCCTCTTCACTCCCTGCAGGATATTTAGGATATTCTGCCTACACAACCTCTGCCACAGGCATAAGGCCGTCCCTCTCATCACAGACAGATACATTCTCGGGAATTGTGCGATACAGGCCACTTGCAAGATTAGGGCTGAATGCAGGTTACACATACGAGCAGACCGAAAGAAAGAACGATGATGCGTGGAAGATGACAGGGAAAACAACGCGCAGAGATGCGACCCTTTCTGCCAATGCAAGGCTCACGAAGAAACTGACACTCAAGGCAAAGTATGAACATCAGGATATTCATAACCCTGCTCATAACACCCAGCCTAATCGTTCAAATTATGCCGGCGCCTCATTGTCGTGGGCTCCTTTTAACTGGGCCAGTGCAATGCTCAGTTATAATGCCGTAAAGGAAAAAAGGCATGACATCCATTATGTGACGAGCAGCGGCACATTTTCAGCGGTAAAAGCAGAAAACAGAACTGCTTTCAGGAACAGAGTCCTTGGAAGTGTTACATTTATGTTGTTCAAACGCCTTTCTGTAACTCCAAGTTATGCGTATATGCATAACAGGATTGTGCAGGATCTCGCATACAATGACACTTCCGGGAATCCCCAGCTCGACAGGAATGTGCCGTATAAAGATACGGCCAACAGCTATGCGCTTACTCTGAATTATGCGGCCAAAAAGAACCTGGATATCAATGCCGAGGCGAGCCAAACAAAGGGCAGGGGCAGTTTCTATCCTGGCATTTCAAACACTACGCTTCCGGTTTCTGTTGCATCTTTTTCAGAGTTGAAGGTTAAGGAAACGGTATATGCATTTGGCAGTGAGTACAGGCTCAAGGGTGATTGGGCCGTAGGATTAAAATATAGGTACAATAATTTCAAAGACATGATTGACAATCCCTATGATGACGCCAAAAACGGAATAGCGCGAATTATATTGCTTACCATTTCGAAAAAATGGTGATACCGTTAAGTTCCTCTATCGGTATAACCAGGGAGCCGGTTTAACATTATGAAAAGACATATAATTCTGATTGCAATTATAACTGCTTTATTATCTGTTGCTGTTGTGCAAGCCTATGCTGCTGAAAAAACCATAGGCGTTATCATGACAGGGGACATACCGTATTACAAGGCCATTCATAAGGCATTTCTTGCTGGGCTGTCTGAGCATGGTTTTGGCCCTGGCAAGGTTAATGTTGTTCTTCAGACACCCGCTCCCGAGGCCATGTCATGGACAAACGCAGCGAGGAAACTCATTGCCATAGATGCTGACGTTATAGTGGCTTATGGCGCGCCTGCAACCCTTGCTGTCGTCCACGAGTCGTCTGCAATCCCTGTTGTGTTTGCAGGAGTTTATGACCCGCAGGCGGTGGGTATAACAGGGAAAAATGTAACAGGGATTAGCTCAAAGGTGCCTGTTGCAAGTGTTATTAAAAACCTTAAGGGGATATCGAATTTCTCGAAATTAGGCGTTGTATATAATGATGCTGAGAAAGATACAGTAAGACAGGCTGAAGAAGTTAAAAACCTCGAAGGGCAGTTTGGATTCCAGTCGGTAAAATTCAATATAAAAAGGTTTGGTGATGCAGCAAAGATATCCAATGTTGATGCCTTGTTTATTACTACAAGCTGCAGCGCAATGCAGTGTGTTGATAATGTTGTGGGAGTCGCCCGTAAAGGTAAGATACCAACAGCTACTACTATAAGCGGCGGTGAGGACAGGGGCATAATATTGACAATTGCAGCGTCTCCTCAGGAGCAGGGAAAAGAGGCTGCTGAAATGGCATCAAAAATTCTTGGAGGTGCGAAGGCATCAACTATTTCTATGGAATCCCCCAAGAGGATAGAAATGATTATCAACCTTAAAGAGACTACAACAATTGATCTTAAAGTTCCGTTTGATACCTTGACATCTGCGACAAAGGTCATAAAATAGTAGACAGTATAAAGCAAACAGGGTACAATAACAAAACAATAAGAAAGTCATAGATGAAATTAAAGTTGAATCTTCAGAAAAAGTCAGTTTTTGTAATTGCCGTTGTGCTTTTCCTTGCGCTCGTGATAAACACTGCTGTTCTTACGTTTTTTGCAGCGGATAAATTTAAAAGCGCTATCCATTCAAAGACAACCGCTATTGCTGAAGGGATGCAGAGGGAAATAGGGAAAGCATTAAATTTGGGAATCCCCGTTGAATATATTGAAGGCGCAAGTGAAAAACTTCAGGAACTCGTAACGAGAGACAAGGATATAGCATATTCTATGGTAATTGATACAAAAGGCAAGGTATTGTTTCATAGTGATTTATCATTGGTGGGCAGGGAGCTTCAGGACAAAGTAACGATGAATGCCGCTTCTTCATCGGTGAAGCTAATACAGGAATACGATTCGTTCTACGACCTGTCACTGCCGTTAAAAGGCGCTGATAATAAGCGGGTCGGAGCGCTCCGTGTAGGCATCAAGGCCAGTTCGGTAAACGCCCAGATTTACAACCTTATATTCCTGGCGCTTGGTGTATCTGCCTTAAGTTTTTTGCTGTCTCTGGTATTGGTGTATTTTTCTGTCTCCAGATTTATTACAAAGCCTATCATGAATATGGAGAAGGCTGCGGGACAGATAGCGTCAGGTAACCTCACAATTGATATAGAGACCAAAGGGGAAGACGAGATTGCCTCTCTTGGGAGGGCAATTAACAGAATGGCGTCAAATCTTAAGGATATGCTTATGAGGATCAGGTCTGTCACGGACAGTGTTTCAGATGGTACGGTGAATATAGCCTCTGCTTCTGATAAGGTTTTGAAGGGAGCTAATCTGCAACATAATACAATAGAAAAAACCGCTGGGTTTATAGAAGAAATTGACAACTCAATATCTTCTGTTGCAATGAGCGCCGAGAGCCTTTCCGTTTCTTCCGAGGAGACATCATCTGCAATAATTGAGATGGCAACTTCCATAGAAAAGGTTGCTGAAAGCGCAAATGTTTTCTCGGTTTCTGCATCTGACGCTGCTTCTTCCATCGAGGAGATGGCTGCAACAATAAAAGAGATTGCTGAAAGCCTTGAGCTGCTGTCGGCATCTTCTGAGGAAACTGCCTCATCCCTGACAGAGATAAACAGTGCTGTAAAGGAAGTTGAGAATAATGCTGTTGAATCAGTTGCCCTTGCAGAAAAGGTTACGGTAGAGGCATCGGAGAAAGGCATGAATGCCGCAAATGCCGCTATAAAAGGGATGGATGATATAAAACAGAGCGTAGGGGCGCTGGCTGAGGTCATAAACCGACTCGGGAAAAGGTCGGAGGAGATAGGCCAGATACTTAATGTCATAGCCGAGGTTGCGGACCAGACAAACCTTCTGGCCCTTAATGCAGCAATATTGGCGGCACAGGCAGGAGAGCACGGGAAGTCTTTTGCAGTAGTTGCAGATGAGATAAAAAGCCTTGCGGGAAAGACATCTTTATCTACAAAAGAGATAGCAAGCCTTGTTGACTCTGTACAGTCTGAAACAAGGGCAAGCGTTGAGATGGCGGAAAAAGGCATAGGCAGTGTTGAAAAAGGCGTAAAGCTTGTCAGGGAAGTAAATGTAGCGCTGAAGAGCATTCTCGATAGTTCGCATCTCTCTACAGAAAAAGCAAAGATAATACAAAGGGCAACAACAGAAGAGGCTTATGTTATAAAGCAGATAACAGAGGCTATCACGAGCATCAGTGAACAGGTAGATCATATCTCCAAGGCAACGAAAGAGCAAAATAAAGGCAGTAAATTAATTATAGAAGCCATAGAGCGGATAAAGGAATTATCACATCATGTCAGGAATGCAACAGGCGAACAATCCAGCGGAAGCAAGCAGATTTCAGAAACCATAGGAAATGTGTCTCATCAGGCAGAGCAGATAGCCGGCGCAACAGCTAACCAAAGAGAGCGAAGCAGGGAAATAGTAACATCTATTGAAAGCATAAAAAAGATTGCCGGCGAATCTGTTAGCCTTGTAAATACCATGAATACGGCAATAAAATCAATGGAGGAAGAGGCAAAAACATTGCTCTCAGAGCTTCAGAGGTTCAAGGTCTGATGGGACTGACTTTAACGGAGGATTAGGAAATACCATCTCTCTACGGTAACATATCAGGTCTGAAGGGAAATCATCTTTATTCTCTCGAGAAAATTTATCGCCGGAAAATTCCCCGTAATAAGATAGTTATACCTGAACTTGCAAGATACCTTGCGGAGCTTTCCTCAGAGCTTGGAAGGCAGATAGGCCTGCTCGCAGCGAGAGACGGCAAGATAACCCATGTGATAGTTGGTGATGCAAAGGGCATCTTTATTCCAGGGCTTGAAGATTTTCCTCTTGGCAAAAAAGCCCTGCGCGGCCTTCGCCTTATACATACACACCTGAAAAATGAGCCGCTTAACCAGGATGACCTGACAGACCTTGCCCTCCTGAGGCTTGATATCATTGCTGCAATAGGAGTAAAAAATAATCTGCCGGAAGATATCCATGTTGCGCATCTTATGCCGCAGGGCTCAGATAATCCGATAGAGGTTTTATCTCCGGGAAATTTTTATCGGTTTGATCTCGATTTTGCGTTATTTATAGAGTCACTCGAAAAGGAGATGGACAGGCGACGGGGTTTTGCTCAAAAAGATTCACGTGAGAAGGCAATCCTGATAAGCGTATCTCAAAAGCCAAAATATGAGCAGGAGGATTCCCTGGAGGAGCTTGAGGAACTTGCGGGTTCCAGCGATGTGCTTGTCCTTGATAAAGCAATCCAGAGGCCCAAAGAGATAAATCCGCGATATCTGATGGGCGAGGGCAAGCTTAAGGAAGTAATAATCAATGCGCTCAATAAGGGGGCCACTCTGCTCATTTTTGATCAGGATTTAAATCCATCGCAGGTAAAGGCGATAGGAGAGCTTACAGAGATTAAGGTAATCGACCGCTCACAGCTCATACTCGATATATTCGCAAGGCGCGCCCACAGCAGGGACGGGAAGGTTCAGGTTGAACTTGCACAGCTTAAATACAGGCTTCCGAGATTAACAGGCAAGGGTACTGCAATGTCCCGGTTGATGGGGGGTATCGGCGGAAGAGGCCCCGGCGAAATGAAACTCGAGATAGACCGGAGGCGAGTCAGGGACAGGATAAGACTTCTTGAAAAAGAACTCAAATCCTTAAGTGAGGCAAGAAAACAAAGGAAGCAAAGAAGGGTTGAAAGGAGAATCCCGATAGTCTCTATCATAGGATATACAAATGCGGGCAAATCAACTCTCCTTAATTCGCTTACCAGGAGCGAGGTGTTTGTGGAGGAAAGGATGTTTGCAACACTCGATACCGCAAGCAGGCGCCTGCGGTTTCCGAGAGAAAGAGAGATTGTAATCACTGATACCGTGGGCTTTATAAGAGACCTCCCGAAAGATTTGATGGCAGCCTTCAGGTCAACACTTGAAGAACTTCAGGACGCAGACCTGCTGCTTCATCTTGTTGATATATCGAATCCGAGATTCGAACAGCAGATAGAATCTGTAGAGGGCATACTCAGGGAACTAAACCTTTCCGATAAAAAAAGGATAATAGTCTTTAATAAGATAGATAAACTTGCCGGTGATGAGGCAAGGCTTATAGCCCTCAGGTATAATGCCGTTTCTCTATCAGCGTTTGTTCAGTCAACATTTAAACCTCTGCTTGATGTAATAGAGGAGAATATCTGGGATGAGGGGAAACTTGAAGGAAGGCGGGAATTACTTGGGTAATTTTACCTTGACAAAAAATTGTTGTTTGTCATAAAGTTTTGTCAGTAAGAAAAAAGGAGATTTAAGCAAATGGGATAACTTCAGCAGGCATTAAACCTGCATAGACAGAGCGGCAAAAATCGACATGGTTCTGGTAAAATAAGACATTAAGAATATTTTATGAAGGAGATGTTAAAAAAATGAAAGAGCCGTTAAGATATTTAGCTAATGCAAAAGAGACGCTGAATAAGTCTCCGATCGAGGATAATATATACACCGACAGCAAGTATGTAAAATCCGCCTGCGGCATCGCATATCTTGGTGTTTTAAAGGCGGTTGATGAATATTTGCTGTCAAGAGGACTGACCAAAAAGGAACTTCCCAAAAAAGTTGAAGAATATGAAAAGGCTTTTAAAAAATATGTTTCTGCGCATAACGGCAAGCTCCAGAAACAATTCGATACTCTGTATGATGAATTACATATTGCAGGATATTACAGAGGATTACTGAGAGATGTAAATGTGGTAAAAGAAGTTTTCAAATCCGCAAAGGGTTTTATAGAGAAGATTAAGCAGTAAATGGAGAAAATCATTGGGATAACTAAAGCCGCAGGCATTAAATCCTGCACAGACAGATAGACAGACTTTTTAGCTTACAGAAGGAATATAAAATCCATGTAAGGGCGTGCCTTGCACGCCCTTATTGTTTTTAGGAGGATGTTGTTATGCGTAAGACATTGCTTGTGGTAATTATGGCATTAGTATTTCTTGTCTCAAATTTCAGCATTTCATTTGCCGACATTAAGACCTTTGTAAAAGAATATACCTATCAGGCAAGCGAGCTTGACAGCAAGGTATCCAGCCGTGTAATTACACTTGAAATAGTAAAGCGTCAACTCCTTGAAGAGTTAGGGACATTTCTAACACGTTATCAGAGTTCCACGGGCTTGCCCGTGGGTGAATGATGTCCGGAGATATTTTGGTATACTGATGCATTGTGGAGAACCGTTTATCAG